>CBDFHB010000002.1:5485000-5871511 GCA_965247365.1 Candidatus Marinacidobacterales bacterium | reverse complement strand
GCGCGGCGACGAGCTGCCATCGGGACGCCTCGTGGTAGCGGTGTCGAAGCATGTGTGCGCCGTCATCGACGGCGTGATTCACGACACCTACGACCCGACGCGCGACGGTACCCGCTGCGTCTATGGCTACTGGAGGGCGGCATGAGCGGAGCTCTAAGCACGAACGAACCCACCGTCAAGAACCTTCTGGACGAGGGCGACGGACAGCCACGGTACAAGGCCCTCTGTCGCGCCTCCGGCTGTGATTGGAGTTACGAGCACGAAAAGGGCCACTTCGCATTGGCGAGAGGCAAGGCCCACTGCAGCAAGACCCAACACGCCGTGGATCTGCGGCTCGACATTCTCGATCTCTTCATCGGCCGGATTGACCCGACGGTCAAATCGGAGGCTACCGGTCAAGCGCCGACTGTCAGCAGGCGAGTTATCGCCGAAGTCGAAAGGGAGATGGAGAGAGGCTGCCAGCAAATGATGTCTCCCGACCCTCACTCGACGGATAGCTGTTCGGCTCCGGTGCTCTGCATCACGTGCGCGTCATGTGACGAGCATTGCGGCTGCGCCGAGCCTCTGACGCTCGAAGAGCTCACCACCACTACCGAAAATGAAAGGAGAGCTGACCGATGAGTACCCCCGAAGCTAGAGATATGGAAGTCGTAGACATAAACGACGATCCCAAGCTCGCCGCTCCAACCGCTCTAGCGCGACAAAGCGAAGAGCGCAGCGTCGAAGAAGTCGTTGCCCAAATGGAAAAGGTTCAGCAGCTCATGAAGAGCGCGCTCACCGAGGACGAGCACTACGGCGTCATCCCCGGCACGAACACGGGCAAGAGCAAGCCGAAGCCGACGCTTCTCCAGCCGGGCGCGCAAAAGCTGTGCTTCATGTTCCGGCTCGTGCCGCGCTTTCACGTCAAGCGCATCGACCTTCCGGGCGACCATCGCGAGTACACCGTCTGTTGCGAGCTCGAGAACTCGGGCGTCCACGTCGGCGAAGGCGTCGGGCTTTGCTCGACGATGGAATCGAAGTACCGCTGGCGGAAGGCCGAGCGGCTGTGTCCCAAATGCAGCGGTGACTTTATCAAGCGGAGCAAGACCGGCGACAAGGGCTGGTATTGCTTCGCCAAGATCGGAGGCTGCGGTGAGAATTTCGCCGCTGGCGACCACCGCATTGTCGGCCAGGAAGTGGGGCGCAAGGAGAACCCCGACATCGCTGACACCTACAACACCGTGCTCAAGATGGCGAAGAAGCGGGCCTTCGTGGACGCCACTCTGACGGCAACCGCTGCGAGCGACAGCTTCACCCAAGACGTGGAGGATATGGACATCGGCACCGGTAGAGGCGGCCATCCCAACACGCGAAACGGTGGAGCGTCTGGCCGCACCGCGCAACCAGCAGGGCCGAGCACCATCACGGGAGACCAGGGCAAACAACTGTGGGAGTACGCGCTGGCGCGCGCCGAAAAGACGGGTTCCACCCGAGATCAAATCATGCGAGACGTGCTCAGGTCCCTCGGTTTCGAGGAGACCAAGGAGATTCCATCGGGAGATTTCGGGCGGGTGCGCGGCGTGATCGAGCAATGGGAACCCGTAATGGACCTCGCCACGGAGCCCGAAAAGGACTCCGGCAAAGAGGAGCCGGGAGCGGATGGCTGAGATGAAAACTTACGACGTCCTGAGAAGGGCTGCCGATCTCGTGGACAAAGGTTGGACGCAAGACGCGTTAGCTCGCTTGGCCGATGGCACTAGAACCTCGTTCCGCGACCCCGACGCCGCCTCGTTCTGCATTATTGGAGCGGTCTACGCCGAAGGAAAAAGAAGAGGTTTGTCATCCCTCGATGTGCTGTGCGACCTCCTCAAAAATCGAGGCTCCGAGGTATCCCCCTTCGGCGAAATCAATCTCGCCACCTGGAACGACAACCCAGCCCGAAAAAAGCGGGAGGTTGTTGATCTTCTCCTTGAGGCTGCGCGGGCGGCGGAGGAAGAGTCGGATGGCTGAGCTCAGGCGGCTTGAGGTGCCGGGTAAAGGCCGGCACTACAAGCACTCGACCACCGGACGCGAGATGCCGTCGGTGACCAACGTGCTCGGCGTGCTGAGCAAGCCCGCGTTGATTCCTTGGGCGGCGAAGATGGAACGCGAACTGTGCGTCGAGACGGCGAACACCGTCTACGAAAGCCTGAGTGGCGAGGCGGTGGGCGCGGATGAGTTTCGCAGCCGCCTCGACCTTGCTCTCCCAACGACGAAAGCCCACAAGCGCGTCTCGCAAGACGCTATCAGCGTCGGGAACGAAGCGCATGGGTATATCGAGTGGCGTCTTCTTGGCGAGCTCGGTCTGCCTCGCGGCGACGAGCCCGAGACATCGGAGCCGGCGCGCTGGGCTGTCGCCGCGTTTGAAGACTGGCGCCGGGAAGTTCAGCTCAAGGCGACACACGCCGAGGAGCGTCTGTATAGCGAGGAGCTTGACGCGGCGGGCTCGACGGATGCGATCTGCTGTGAGCTCGATATCTACGTGCTCGTGCCGAAGAAGCGCCGCGTTGCCGCAGTCACGGATTGGAAGAGCTCAAAAGCCTTGTATCCCGAGCACGACATCCAGGTGGCCACCTACCGCCACATGGCGATCGAGCGCGGCCTGCTCGATGAAAACGCCTGGGGGCTGATTCTCCGGCTGCCCAAGACACTCAAAGACAAGCTCGAGGCGCGGCCGATTCCGCCGTCTCGGTGCCGCGCGCTCGTGGAGGTCTTCCGTGCGGCGCGGCGTATCTGGCAGTGGCGTTTCATGGACAAGGAGACGCGATCGCGATGACACCGATCTTCACCGCCACCGTGACGGAAGCCGGGAGCTTGCGGCTCGACTCGCCACTGACGTTTCAACGCCACTTGGCGAGGTTCAAGAGCAAGCCTGTCGAAGTCGTCGTCCGGCGCGTACGGACGCAGCGCTCCAATCAAGCCAATCGGTACTACTGGGGCGTCGTTGTTGCGTTGCTCGCCGAGGAATTCGGCTACGAGAAAGAAGAGATGCACGAGGTCTTGGCGATGAAGTTCCTGCGCATCGTCGACGACTGCCCTATCACGGACTCGCCGAGACGGAAGCGCACACCCGATTGCGGCACTGCCCAGTTCGCCGCTTACGTCGATTCGTGTATCCGGCTCGGGGTCGAGCACGGCGTCGTCATCCCGTCGCCTAACGAAGCCGAGGTGTCCGCATGAAACGGATAGAGAGATTCACGCCCGGGCCGTGGGCCACCGACCCCGAATACAACCACGAGCAGGTGATGGCGGCGGACGAGGACACCGTAGCCGATTGCCTGATTACGACCCGAACTCCGAAGGAGGTTGTCGCCAACGCCCGCCTGATCGCCGCCGCGCCGGAAATGTACGAGGCGCTGGAAGCATCGGTGGCTGCGAACGATAGTCATTATTCGCATTGGGATAAGCAAGGTACGGCTGGCGCTAACTGCCCAGCCTGTCGATCGCGGGCCTCCGCAAAGCAACTCGCTCGCGCCGCGCTCGCCAAGGCGAGGGGATAAGGACGGCGTGGTTTGCCGTAAAAGGACCAGAGGAAATAAAGAAAGGAGAAAAAAACGAATGTCAATAGCAGAAAAAGGTACTCCGATTCTTGTCACCACCGAGCATCGCGGCGTGTTCTTTGGATATTTCGACTCCTCCGAATCAGCAGGGGAGATCGTCACGCTGACGAAAGCACGGAATGTCCTTTACTGGTCCGAAGACACGAAAGGTTTCATGGGTCTCGCATCGATGGGGCCAATGCCCGGAAGTCGGGTAGGGCCGAGCGTGGAGAGTATGCGCCTGCACGGCGTGACGGCGGTCCTGCGGGTCAGTGACGAAGCGGTGAAGTGTTGGGAGTCGGCACCGTGGAGCTAGAAGAGCCCACGATCACCCAAGAGATGCTAGAGCAGGCGCGGTTCCATGGAGCCTGCGCGGAGCGCCTCTCCCGCTACACGGTCGGTATGCCGTTGGTTGCGGTCAAGCAGGACGATTTGATGTGGGTGGAGCAAAACGCACCGTATCTCGCACGGCAGTTGGAAGCCAAGATCGAGCCGCTGGAGTCTTTGATCTTCGGCAAGCTCAGGCTCTCCGATATCAGCACGGCTAAAGGCGACGGCTACGGCTACGGCGACGGCTACGGCTACGGCTACGGCTACGGCGACGGCGACGGCTACGGCGACGGCTACGGCGACGGCTACGTTCCCGACTGAAAAGGCGAATGGGTAAAGCCACCGATCTCTTTGATGGGGTGAGTGAGAGCCAGTGAGGACACGCGACGATCGCCGGACCCTCGACAGCTTCGACGTGTTTCTCGTCACGCTGAACGTGGTGGGCTGGGCAACGCTGCTTATCGTCGTCTGGATGTGGTGGTGGCGATGACGATACAGCGAAGGCTCGATTTCTGTGGCGAGGCCTCGACAGAACAGCCCTTAGAACGCGTTCTTTTGGCTTCTCACACGCCTTTGAAGGGGAAGACGAGGTCTACCCTCTGCCGCTATTGCGGAAAGCTTATACGCCGCCCGCGCTACAAACAGAAGTTCTGCTCCGACCCGTGCCGACTCGCGTCGTGGAAGGCGAAAGCCGAAGACGCGGAAGCGGAAAAGAAACGTCTTAAGGCGCTGGCCGCCGAAAAATGCCGCGAAGAGATCAAGATCGCGCGCTGGGCCGCGCTGAGGGTTCTCGGGCGGTACGGGGCCTGTACCGTCTCGCACGTGCGCGAGTACCTGGAGGAGCGGGGCATTTATCTCGGCTGGGCGCGCAACTGGCCCGGGTCGCTGTTTCAGCACCCATGGTTCGAGCCGACCGGTGCGCGACGGACGACGTTTCACGTGGAGGCGAACGCGAGGAAGGTCAACGAGTACCGGCTGAGCGCTCTCGGGCACGACGCCTTGGAGTCGATTCGGGAGGCGATGGGCCCATGAGCGCCACCATCGTGGTGTCGCACCCCGGCCGAAAGGAGGAAACGCGCGTGTTTTTGCCGGAAGGATGGATCTGTCTCCACCGCCGCATCCAGCAGAATCCGCTCTGGTACAGGGAGCGGTTTACTCCCGGCCAGGCATGGGTCGACCTGCTTCTGTCCGTGGCGTACAAGCGTCACACGGTGCAACTGAAACGTTCGAGCGCGGTGCTTGTCATCGAAAGAGGACAGATCCTGACCTCCCAAGCGAGGCTTGCCGAGCTCTGGCAGTGGGATCGGAAGACGATTCGCGGGTTTTTGCGTGGTCTCGAACGTGCCCGCATGCTCCTCATCCAAACGACCAAGGCCGGTCCCAATGGCTATACATTATTAAGTGTTTTGAACTACGACGCTTATCAGAGCGTCACCGGAAACCCTCCCCTATCAGATTCCACGTCTGGCCCCCATTACGATTCCCCTATTACTCCCCAATTACTCCCCATAACTAACAAAGAGAACAAGCTTTCTAAGAAACTCCTGAGTGTTCCAGTAACTCAGAGAGGCGATTCCGATGCGGGCTCCGCCCCCATCGGCAAACACCCCCGCGACGCAAAAGAGCCATCGGATCTCGTGTGGTTTGAACCGGACGATTCGCTCGGTTGGGTAGCGGAAATTGACGTTGAGCTGGCGAAACGGTTCCCAGAGAGAACGGCGCAGCTCGAGCGGAGTGGTGAAACCTGGCAAGACGACCTCCGGCGGCTTTCGAACTGGCACAGCACGTGCGCGCCATCAGAGCGAAAACGCTTGACCGCGCAGCGATGGCTGCTACACCGCCTGTTTCCGAAAGACGAGCGAAAGGCGAAGCACGCGAATCGTCACCGGCCGAAAGGCGGAGGCGAAGTCGGCGGCGCGAAGCCGTTCGAGCAAATGCAGCGCGAGGACGACGCTCGACGGCTCGAAGAGGCGCGGGAACGAGATCGCATCAACCGCGAGAAGGGGCTTGTCGATGCCGAGGGAAGACGCATCCGGAAGGAGACGTGATGGCCAGCGAAGAAGCCGTCAGCAATGCCATCGGATACCTGCGAGGTGCGCTGGGCCGCTCGACGCTACCGCAACGCGAGACGGAAAAGGCATGGAACGACGCCTTCGGGGACGTCTCCGACTCTAATCTAGAGCAGGCGGTGAAATGGTACGCAAAAGACACCACGGAGAAAAGTTGGCCGCTTCCGGTGGAGATCCGGGCCGTGATCCGCAAAGTCGAGAGCTGGCGGTTCGGTCAAGCGTTGGAGCAGGGAGAGTGCCGGGCGTGCGGAGGGCTCGGCCTCGTCCACTCTGTCTACGTGGAACGTTCCCGCTGGGCGGGCTTGCCGTGCATGCGCCCGTGCTCGTGCGCCTATGGGAAGTCGAAAGCGCTGTGGTTGAAGCCGGAGCGTAAAGCGGGCCGTGCATGGACGAGCGACAGGCTCAAGGAAACACCGGCCCAGGAGGAACCGGCGCAAGAAGAGCCGCAGGAGGAGATCCCGTTTTGATTTTCATCGGGATTGACCCCGGCTTGAAGGGCGCGCTCGCGTCGATTCGAACCGTCTCCACCGGCATCGGCAGCCAGGGATTGGATTGCGGCGCGTGGCCCGTCCCGCTGGTTCCGTCAGCGAAAGGTAAGAACCAGTACGACCTGCCCGCGCTCCGTGAGTGGCTTTTCGAGCAAGGCCCGCTCGCCGCGCTGTTCGCCACGGTGGAACAGTCGGGTCCGCTCCCGCCTAACGTGAAAGCGGGCTCGCTGGCGCAATACAACCGTGGCATCTCGGAAGGCTGGCTCTGGATGCTGACGGCTCTACGTATCGCGCACCAAGGCGTTCGCCCTAGAACGTGGCAGAAAGTCATGCACGCGGGAACCACGGGCGCGGACACGAAGCAAAAGTCGATCGTCGCCGCCAAGCGGTTGTTTCCTAACGCGAGCCTGAAGCGTACCGAGCGCTCGCGGAAGGATGACGACGGCATGGCCGAAGCACTTTTACTAGCCGAATACGGAAGGAGGACCTATGAGTAGGCAATACGAAAAACAACTACCGGTGAAGCTCGATAGGGAGCAAGTCGTCGAGCATGGCCAGGAGATGGCCGCCAGCGCTCTCCTCGCCGCCCGCGTCGAGCTTGAGATCGACGAGGTGAAGGACGAGGCGCGGGGGAAGCTCAAAGAGATGAAAGAGGGCCTGGTAGAGATACGGGGGCGGCTGAAAAAGCTGGCTTTCGAGGTTCGCAAGGGCGAGGCCGTCCAGAGCGTACTCGTGGAGGCCCGATTCGCCTCGGACAACTCGTGCGTGGAGATCTCGTGCGTGGAGATCGTGAGACTCGACACCGGAGAAATCGTCGAAACCCGCCCACTCACGGAGGAGGACCGTCAGATGGAAATCGACGAAGTCCTCGACCGAATCGAGGAGGACTCCAAGTCGTCTGATGCTGAGCCGAGCACCGAAACGGAATCAGAGCCGGGCGAGTCGGATGAGCTCGGAGATGACGGTGAGAACGGGTGAGCTAAAGAAAAAAACGAGGTCATGAAGTGAGCAGCCGACAAGGCCAATTCGCCCTGAAGACCGACGTCCCCGTGTCACGCACGAAGGTCCATCTCGAACAGCTCGTCCGGCAGAAGTACGGCGCGAGTCGTTTCGGCATCCTCGAAGGCGACGACCAGGTGCAGGTCGTCTTCTCCATCGACAAGCCGCCCCGAACAGTTCGTTTTTTCGTCAAGCTACCGTCGAAATTGGACCGACACGGCTACGCTCGGGTACAGCGCGAGGTCGAGCAAGAGACACGGTCGACGTGGCGGGCGCTGCTGTTGCTCGTCAAAGGCAAGCTCGAGGGTGTCGCGCGTGGGGTGGTCGAGTTCGACGAAGAGTTTTTCGCGCACATCGTCACTGAAAACGGCGCTACGGTTTTCGAGCGCTTCCAGGCGGGCGAGCTGCCTTTCGCTCAGGGACCGCCCATGCTCACGGCCGGTGCGCCCCAAGAGCAAGAGGAAGCGGAAGCGGAAGACGTAATCGATGCGGAGGAGGTGTCGCCGTGAAGACCGTCCGCATCGAGCTGTCGACCGTCATCCTGGCCGGGCTCTTTGTGTTCGTGCTCGGGATGTTCGCCGGCGTGTCCATCCGGTTCGAGCAGTCGGCGAGGACGGTCGAGAGCTACTTGGAGAGTCTCGGGCGAACGGCGGAGGAATTCCGGTAGAGGTTCCTATTAGGGCAGGTGTTTTTTTCAAAGAAAGTGAGGGACAGAAATGGAACGAATGTACCAGCAAGGCGATGTACTTCTGAAGCGGCGGGAGTCCCTGCCGAGCCACACCAAAAAGCTCAAGCCGAAAGCGCGGGGATGGGTAGTGGCGGAAGGCGAGGCAACGGGACACGCCCACGTGCTCGAGGTCCCGGGCGTCGAGCTGCGCGAAGACGACAACGGGGTCGTATGGGTGAACGTGAGCGAGGCTGCCGAGCTTCGTCACGAAGAGCACCACGCTCAGACGATCGCCCCCGGTGTCTACCGGGTCGGCATTGTGCGCGAAGTGGACCCGTTCACCGAGGAGATCCGCGAGGTGATGGATTGACGGCTCGTATCGAGCGCCTCACGGAAGCGCAGACGGCCCGGCTTGCGGAATACGCGGAGCGGTGGACGAAAATCGGCCTGTGTACCGAGCCAATGGACCGGGAGCGAGCGAGGCTGGCGGTTCGTGCGATGTACGCGAGCGCGGGCTTGACTGAGCCAAGGATCATTTTCTGCGGCTCGCCGCTGGGAAACGCGCTTGCCAGAAGCAAGGCCGTGAACCCAGTTGCGGGTTCGGTCTTGGGCTCGGTCGGGGCCTCGGTCGGGAACTCGGCCATGGCCTCGGTCTGGGCCTCGGTCTGGGCCTCGGTTGTGGCCTCGGTCTGGGGCTCGGTCTGGGCCTCGGTCAGGGTCTCGGTCTGGGGCTCGGTCGGGGACTCGGTCGGGGCCTCGGTCTGGGGCTCAACTTACGGGCAGCACGACGCGGGCTGGGTTTCTTTCTACGCCTACTTCCGAGAAGTCTGCGGCCTGGTCGAACAGACGGAACCCCTTGTCGGCCTGTTCGAGCTGGCGAAAAGCGCGGGTTGGGCGCTCCCGCACCGCAACATTTGCTGGGTGTCCGAGCGGCATGACGTTGTTCAACTGAACGCGGAAGGGCGTCTCCATTGCAACGATGGCCCGGCCATCCACTACCCCGATGGCTGGTCCATCTATGCCCTGAATGGCGTCCGTGTTCCCGAGTGGCTGGTGGAAACCCCACCAACCGATCTCGACGCCCGGAAGTTCGCCGAGCTCGAGAACGCCGAGACAAGGCGGGAATTCGTCCGCAAGGTGGGTATCGAGCGCATCGTGATGGAGCTCGGCACCGAAGTACTAGATCGGCGCGGGGACTACGAGTTGCTATCCGTCGACCTCGGTGGCCGGACCGGGAAGTGGCCGTATCTCAAGATGCGCAATCCCAGCATCGGTGTATGGCACCTTGAAGCCGTGGTCAAAGAGTGTGCCACGGTGGAGCAAGCGTTGAACTGGCGCAACGGCGGCGCCGCGTTCGAGCACGTTGCTCCCATGACGTAAAGGAGCCAGATGAATCCGGCGCTTCACTACGTTGACTCATACGGCGCTTTCATGGAATGGCGCACCAAGGAGATGAGTCGGCGCGAGTTCGAGTACGGCGACCCCGCTGGCTATCGCGGGATGCAGCAAAGAAAGCGAGAACGGAAAAAGCGCCGTCCTGGATCTAGGAGAATGCGGCAAAAGCGCCGCAAGCGGATTTTGAGAGCGGCCACCAACACCATCGACAAGATTGCCGTGTTCGAGACCGCTGGATGGCGATGCGCTATTTGCGGACGGCACACTCCACCTAGCGCGAAAGGAAAAGAGCAGCCCGACTCGCCGACCTTGGATCACATCGTTCCCTTCTCGCGCGGCGGGACTCACACTCTAGATAACGTCCAGCTCGCGTGCGGAGGGTGCAACTCATCGAAGGATCACGGACCGAAACACGAAGTGTCCGCGCAAACGCAAGGAGAGGCGGCAAGGCGTGGCTTAACCATGCGCGAATATCTACGCCTTGTCGGGCGACGATGGTGAAGGACGAGATGCGCGCCACGGAGAGGGAGAGGGGCTGATTGCGTGGGCTGGCTCTATGTGCCGGGGTTGCGGGTATCGAACTCGGGCTCAAGCTCGCCCTCGGAGATTCCTATCGCACCGTCTGTTACGTGGAAAGGGAAACCTTTGCAGCCGAGCTATTGGCCCGCCGTATGGAAGAAGGCCATCTCGAAATGGCGCCTATCTGGGACGATCTTGAATCCTTCGATGGCCGCCCGTGGCGTGGAGTCGTGGATCTCCTCAGCGCGGGATTCCCTTGCCAGCCAGTCTCTAGCGCTGGGAAACGACGAGCCCAAGAAGACGAGCGATGGCTTTGGCCTCACGTCGCTCGCGTCGTTTGCGAGGTACGACCGCGAATCGTCGTGTTGGAGAACGTACCAGGGCTCCTTGTTCGCGGATTCGGAGACGTTCTCGGAGAGCTGGCCGCCCTCGGGTTCGATGCGGAGTGGGGCGTGTTTTCAGCGTCGGGCGTCGGGGCACCGCACGTCCGGCGCCGGATTTTCGTTTTGGCCTGGCGTGAGCGCGACGCGCTACGGCTCCTCACAGAACGAGGGGAAGGTTCCGTACGACCGACCGAGCCGTGGAGCGCCAAGCTTGGACACGTTGGCGAGGAATTGGCCGACTCCTCGGGCGGAGGACGCGGAGAGTTGCGGCAATCATCCCGGCAGGCAGGATTCACTAAACGCGACGGCGAGGCTCTGGCCGACGCCGAACGTACCGAACGGTGGACGCTCGATGAGGGCGGAAGACATCGCGAAAAAGGGTGCAACGGGAAAAGGGAAACGTCAGGTCGGGTTGGAGAACGTCGCGAGGCTATGGGCGACTCCCATGACGAGCGACACCAAACGCGGGAGTGGAACCTACAAGCGGGGAAATCTGACGCTAACGGGGCAAGCTCGGCAGTGGCCGACACCGACGGCGGGCGATGCGAAAGCGAGCGGAGCGATGGGTTACTCGACGGCGAGCGGGCGGCACTCAGGTACAACGCTGACAGATGCCTCAGTCCGTTCCCGCCAGGACCGGACGAAGACTGGGGCGATATCGAAGAGAGTGCTCAACCCGCGATTCGTCGAGTGGCTGATGGGCTTCCCCTTCGGCTGGACAGACTTTGTGCCCTTGGAAATGGAGTCGTTCCAGTCGTGGCGGCGAAAGCATTCCTCGCTCTTGCGGAGCGTGCTCTGAGATGAGCTCGAAGATTCTGGTCGGCGACGCGCTCGAACGGTTGCAGGAGCTTCCCGATGAGTCGGTGCAGTGCGTTGTTACCAGCCCGCCATATTGGGGTCTCCGAGACTACGGAGTCGACGGAGCCTACGGCCTCGAACCAACGCTAGACGAGTACATCGAGCGCATGGTCGAGGTGTTCAGCGAGGTGCGGCGTGTGCTACGGAAGGATGGGACGCTGTGGCTTAACCTCGGAGATGCTTATGCAGGTTCCGGTAAGGGGCTGAACGGTGACGGCAGCCATTCGGTGGGGGGCAAGCAGGATACCAATATCGGCGCATTGACCGCGCCGCGCCCAGGGAGTACTGGGCTAAAGCCCAAAGACCTAATCGGCCTGCCGTGGCGCGTGGCGTTCGCCTTGCAAGCCGATGGCTGGTGGCTTCGCAGCGACATCATCTGGTCCAAGCCCAATCCGATGCCCGAGAGCGTCAGGGATAGGCCCACGCGGGCCCATGAGTACGTGTTTCTTCTGACCAAATCGGCGCGCTACTACTACGACGCAGACGCGATTCGGACGCCACCGGTGGAGAGCAGCATCAAGAGATGGTCACAGAACATCGACGCGCAGGCTGGCTCCTGCCGGGCGCACGGCGGCACCAAGGCAAATGGTCCGATGAAAGCCGCCGGCGGCCCTCGCCGTGCGCGTAAGACAGACAAGCAGCGCGGCCACGGACGCCGACACGCGGGCTTCAACGCTCGCGGGGACGCCATGTCCAAGGCCGAGCAGCAGGCCGAGGGCGCGAACAAGCGCTCGGTTTGGACGATCGCCACAAAAGGATTTCCAGGAGCGCACTTCGCAACGTTCCCCCCAGCGCTCGTAGAGCCGTGCATTCTTGCGGGCTCCCGCGGCGGCGACACGATACTCGATCCTTTTTCCGGCTCGGGAACGACCGGACTTGTCGCATTGCGGTTAGGCCGTAAGTTCATCGGGATCGAACTCAACCCGGAGTACGCGACGATGGCCGAAAGGCGTATCCGGGAAGACGCGCCGCTCGTCAATGAAGTTGAGGTGATTGCGTGAAGACGCTCTACGACTGGCATCCGGAGAAACGAGGCTGGCTGCTCATGCCGGAAGGCTCGACGAGCATCCGCCATAGCGTCATCGTCGGCGGACTGTGCGGCCACGACGTGTTTCTCGAAATGTACGAGAGAGGACACCTCACCGGCCAAGCTCTCGTGGACGCGATGGCTCGCTACGGTGCGGAGACGGAAGCGTCGTGAAGCCGTATTACCAGGACGATGCTGTGACGATATACCACGGGGATTGTCTCGATGTGCTTCCGGCGCTCGAGGCGGTCGATCACATCATCACGGACCCGCCCTACTCGGAACACACGCACAGCAAGCAGCGAAGAGGCGGTTCTGAGCTGGAGCGAAAAGGCGACGGGACGCGCACTCGTGCGGGTATCTCCAGGACGCGAGATCTAGGGTTCGAGTCTTTGGACGAATCGACGCGGCGAGAGGCAGCGTTCCACTTTGGCAAGCTTGTCCGGCGATGGGTCCTGGTCTTCTCCGATGTCGAATCCTGCCATCTCTGGCGCCGGGAGCTGCAAGCTTGCGAGCTGGAGTACGTGCGCACTGCTGCGTGGAGGAAGCTCAACGCCACGCCGCAATTCACGGGAGATCGACCGGCTGTTGGCTTTGAGACGATCACCATCGCGCACCCGCCCGGCAAAAAGAAGTGGAATGGCGGAGGCCGTCACGGATGGTGGGAGTTCGTCGAAGACGATACCGCCGCGCCTGTTTGGGAAGTGCCTATCGTCAACAGCTCGCGGACAAAGATGCCGCGGCTTCACACGACGCAAAAGCCGCTCGCGTTGATGACTCGGCTGGTCGAGGAGTTCACTGACGCCCGGGAAACGATCCTGGACGCCTTCGCGGGGTCGGGAACGACGCTGCGCGCGGCCAAAGATCTCGGGCGGAAAGCAATCGGGATCGAGCGCGAAGAGTGCTACTGCGAAGTAGCGGCGGAACGTATGGCTCAGGAAACTCTCTTTCCTTTGCTCCAAGAGAGTTTCCCTGAAAGTCATCATCGAAAGGAAGAAGGAGGATAACGATGGCAACTAAGGTCTACGGCGTAAGCGACGATCTGGTCGAGTTCGAGGGAGATCTCTACGGTGAAGTGGGCTGCTACGGCACCGACGAGGAAGACCGTCTCGGCATACTCATTGCGTTTAGCGACGGAACGGTTTTAGCGGCTCGCTACGGGAAGCCAGGGCTCGGCGGCGTCTGGGCTCTCACCCCGCTACGCAAAGGAACGCTGTACGAGCGCGTCGAAGATGGATAAAGGTTCGCGTCGAACCGCTCGATGACGAGATCCCCGGTCGAGCAGCCGACCGTCCTGCGGGATTCGTTTAACCTTCTCATCGACGAGGCTGGCCATTCGCCTTCTTTTATCCAAAGAACTCTGCCTCTTTCGTTCTCAGACATAGAGGAGCTCGGTAATCTAGGGGAAGGTTTTTTTCCACGGCTGAGAATCCTCCATTTGTCGAACTTAAGAAGGAGAGAGCTAAGACGAGTTCGGCTAAGCCGGGAAGGGTTGTTGCCTTCAGAAGGACGGAAAAGGGGTAGTCTTTTTTCTCGGCTGAGCCTTCCTACGTGGTGCCCGGCTCACCACGAACTTGATTCAGCGCAACGCGAACGAGAAACCGCCACCTGTACGTCTGACTGGTCGCTGGCCATCGACTGCAGAAAACTAACATAATTGGGACGCCGCCGTAGACGCAAGCAGCAACAGTAAGAACGCGGGTGCGGGCAAAGGGCAGCTCGTCGCCCGGGTGCATCTTTTTTTCGTAGACGATGGACAGACTGTCCCGCTCACACTGAAGGCAGACGAACATGCGTGCGTCCGTCCGCCCATGGAATTTGTCAGGCCGCGATTACTTATTTTGGAGGTACAGGGCCTAATCCTCCAATCCGCAGGTTGGCGAGTCGGAAGCTCATGGCTTGGCTGCTGACTCCGAACTCGTCCGCTAATTCTCGAAGAGCCCCGTCGTCCACGAGGTCAACATGGTGACGACGACAAGCCTTTTCTACCCAGCCGGCTGGCATTAAGAGAGCGGCCGCGAAATGATTAGCTTCTCGCTCTTGCTTAACCGTTCCTGACCCCGACGTCGAGTCTCGATAGAACGCGGACATTCCACGATCAACGTATGTGCCTTCTTTGTGCAGGCGAAAGTGACCGAGTTCGTGGGCTATCGTAAATCTTTGGCGGCTGGGTGGGTGTAACCAGTGAACACCGATGACGGCAGTGCGGCCCTTTTTTACAAGAACGCCAGAGCACTCGTCACCCAAGTCAGCCCGTTCAACACGAACGCCTAGATGATTTGCGATGTGCTCAACGTCGACGGGCGCTCGTCTGATGACGGCCAGGCGAAGAAGCTCGGCCGCTAAGCGCTCGATTCGATGTCTTGGCTGACCCATGGGACGGTTCCTCTGTCTCCCCTAAGGCGCCGAGGATGAATGCTTTGACCCTTGGTTCGTTTGTATAAGTCGGAGGCACGAACTTCGCTTCAAGACGCTTGTCGCCGGGCATTTCTCTTAGCTGAAGATCACGCAGCGCGGGCACAAGATCTCGCGGCTCGATGCTGAGCGCCAGGCCAATACGCCAGAGCGTTTCTAGCGGTGCCCGCTGTCGTCCTAGCTCGATGTTCGCAATCGAGCCGCGAGTAAGTCCACAGCTCTTGGCAAGTTTGCTCTGGCCCCATCCCTTTTTCTTGCGGGCGGCGGCGATACGCTTCCCAAGGGAATCGTATAAAGACCCAGCACCCACCATTGTCATCATTGAGAATAACTCCGAAACGCCGAGAGCCGCAAGCGCTTTGTGGTACTATATGCTTTGGATAGCTTGACAGGCGCGGTCGACTAGGAAATCACAAGGAGGTTATTGAAATGGTAAATCTAACAGCACTACTTCAAGTCGCGGAAGCCGCCGAGCGGATACGGCTACCGTTGGCTCAACTGAGTCTCCAGGGCGAAAAGTTGCGTCCGTTATTGTGCGCGCAAGCAAAGGAGCTCAGCGAAGTACTACCGACGCTTCAGCAAGCAAGCTCTGAATTCCAGAGCGCGACGAGCATGCTTCTCGAACACATGCAACCGCATTTTCAACACCTCAGTCTACTTGCGGAGCGCACAGCGCTAATGGGGAAGCAGCTCGAGGCGAGTTTCCGTTCGCTTAATTTTCCCACACTTGATAAGGGTTCTCTCCGTCGCAGCTCATAAGACGACAGGTTGACCCGAGATCCAAGAAGGACGGAAGACGAGCATGCGTCTGTCCGCCACGCGGCCGTGCCCGTGGCGCGGCATGACATTTTGTCATGCTGTTGCTAAAATGCTAAAAGAAGGAGGTCTCAATGATTACCTCTCCGTGGCATTCTATCAAAAGCAACGTTCACCATGACGACACAGACTGCACGACTGGAAACAACATCGAGCCTGAAAACCGACGTGAAGGCACCGGTGGAAAAACCTAAATGTGAGGAGTGTAAAAACCTTCAGAAATAGGTTTGAAAAAGACGATCTCCCATTTTGGCCCTGTAGGTTCGCCGTTAACCATTACCCAAATTCGGCGAAGTCCTGAAACTGGTAGGCCATACATCATAGCTACAGACAAGGCACGGAACCCTTCATACGGTCCCCCATGAAATCGGACCGTCGGTTCCGGGTAAGTGTGGCCGCAGCCACCCTGACATGACTCGTAGGTCTCGACGTTAGCCTTACTCAAAAGCAACACTGCACCCGCGATTCCGGGGTCAAGTGGCGGATCGTAGTCGCTTGCCTGATTCACGCTACCAAATCCTGATATCGAAGCTTCTTACCTTCCACGGTAGAACTTCTTTGTGCCCTAAAGCGGCTGGGAATCTAACCGTTTAAGGAACAACGTTCGCGTCGAGGGACTCTTCGGCAGATCCGCCCTCCTGGTGGGTCTCGCGCTCTGGATTTTCTCCGCCTTCGGCAAGAGCCCCGCATCCGTCTTGGTGGGGCTCGCCGTCCTCGGCACGGCGGGCTGGCTGTTTCTCAAGGACTACCCTAGCTTGACCGGCTATCGCGTCGAAGTGAGCGCAGCCGGGCTCTACTTGAAAGTCCCGCCCGATCTCGAAACGGAGATTCCGTGGGGCGCGATCGAAGAGCTCGAGCTCGAGGGTCACGCCTACGCCAGTATTAACACCGGCACGCAAGTGATGCCTTTCGGAGGGCGACGCTCTACCAGCGTCGATCTTCCGGCCTGGGAAACGATGGACATCACTATGACCAACGGCACCAAACATCGCATCCTCCTCAAAGAGCTCAGCGTCGAGCAACGGGCGATCTTCGCGAGAGCCCTGATCAAACGCGCAGGGCTCGTCGACCAAAAATAGATCCACGAGCCGGCCTGATATGCCACAGCGCGACCGCGGCGGATGGATCCTGCTGGGTGCCGTCGCGGTGACCCTCGTACTCTACGTCATCCCCTATGGGCGCATTCTCGCTTATCCGTTGGTTCTTCTATCGACCTTCGCTCACGAGATGGGACACGGCGTGACCGCCCTGCTCGCGGGAGGAACGTTCGAATCGTTCGAGATGTCGGCGGATGCCTCCGGTGTTGCCTATCTAACGATTCCAAACGGCCGCCTCGCCCGGGCGGCGACGTCATTCGGAGGGCTGGTAGGCCCCGCCATCCTCGCCGCGGTCTTCTTCAGGCTCGCAAGAAGCTCCCGCGCGGCGCACGCCGGCTTGACGGTTTTTGGCGCAGCAACTTTGCTGGCCCTCGTGCTCGTGGTCGGCAACGTCTTCGCGGGGTTCTTCGTCGGGGTGCTTGGCGCCGTCTGCGTGACCATCGGTCTCAAGTCCAGCCCGCGTGTGTCTCAGGCCGCGATCGCCTTCATGGCCGTGCAGCTCAGCTTGAGCGTTTTTTCCCGGGGCGACTACCTCTTCGCAGAGAGCGCCGGAAGTGGTCCGTCCGACGTCGCGCAGATGGCGGCGGCGCTGTTTCTGCCCTATTGGTTCTGGGGAGTCGCCTGCGGAGCCATCTCGGTAGTGGTGCTCGTCCTCGGGCTCCGTGCTTTCCTCATTTCATAGGCGACCCTCGGCTGCGCGCAGGTCGAGGCTGAAAGCTCCCGCTCCCGTCCAAAGGATGTAAGCGCTCAACCCAATCACGATCAGCGGAATGATCGGTTCACTCGGTTGCAACGGAAACAGCGAAGGGTCATGGACCACCAAGTGCACATAGGTGGCTACAACCATGATTCCCATGACGACAATCACGGCTACCCGTGCAAACGCTCCTACCAAGAGTGCCACACCAAGAAAGATTTCGAGGAACGGTACCGTCCACCGTGTCAAGGAGTACAAGGGAAGACCCGCAGCGAGTAGCTGGCCCGACCACGCCTCGCCTAGCATTGGGACGAGAAGCTTCAAAGCCCCAGTCATCAAGAAAAGCACGCCAAGTAAAATCCTGATAGTGCCCACGAGCTCATCGTCGCGGGTCTTGCGCAAGCCTTGTAATGTCATACTCGCGCTAGAAGTGAAACACGACGCCGAAAAGCGGTCCTTTATAGGTGACGTCCATGCCGAACTTTTCGCTCCCGCCAGCGTCCTTGAAGTCTTGTCCGAGCGCGCGATATCCGCCGAATAAGGAAATCCGCTCTGCAGGCTTGAATCCGACATTGGCCATGACCTGCCAGGTCGAATCTGTCAGGCCAACAACCCATAATACTTCCCCTTGTCGCCTCCGTTGCACGGACCTCTTGACTTCCCGCTTGACTTCCCGCGACGAAAGCGCGACTCTAGCGCCGGACAATACGCCTAGGGGTGGCCGCTCGGCCTGAGAGCAAACCCTCGGAACCTGATCCGGTTGAAACCGGTGTAGGGAACGGCAGCTGGTTCTTCCAGCATCGCGGAAGAACAGCAATCTCGAGCGAGTCGGTCATCTCGAGCGCAAGGGAGACTGACGATGTTCGCTTCGAGAATCTCCGCCCTTACAATCATGGTCGTCGCGGCGATCGGATCCATGACGGCGGCGCAAGCGCCGATTCGGGTGGAGGGAGTCGTCCTCGCCCCCACCGGCGAACCGGTAGGCACAGCCCGCATCGAGATCGACGGCCAGGAGCCCGTTGCGACCGACGAGAATGGACACTTCCGGATTTCGCTGCCGCCGGGTGAGTGGGAGCTCCGTGTCTCACATCCCGCCTATCGGTTGTTGCGCTACCGCGTAAACGTCGCGGCTCAGAGTCTCGAGCTCGAGCTCCGGCTCGAGTGGGTAGCCTCGGTCAAGGAGTCGATTACGGTGGTGGGGATTCGAGCCGGAGAAGAAGTTCCGGTGACCAAGCGCAACATGGACCGCGAGGAGATCGAAAAGCTCAGCTATGGACAGGATGTTCCGGAGCTTCTGGAGCACATCCCGTCGATGAACTGGTACTCGGATTCGGGCATCGGATCCAACTACTCTTACTTCAGCATGCGCGGTATCCAGCAGAGCCGCATCAGCATGACCTTCGACGGCGCGCCGCTCAACGACCCCGCGGAGCACGCGCTGTTCTTCAACAATTTCCACGACTTTCTGAGCGCCGTCGACACCATTCAGATCCAACGCGGCGTGGGTACCTCGTCCGTCGGCTCACCCGCTTTCGGCGGCTCGGTGAACTTCGCGAGCTTGCCGCCCGCTCGAGACAACGGCGGAGACGCCCGGTTGGTGCTGGGCTCTTTCGGTACCACCCGCGCCTCGATCGGCTACGAGTCGGGCCTCTTCGACAGCGGGCTCTACGTCTCCGGACGGTTCTCCTACGCCAATACCGACGGTTATCGTGAGCGCTCTGGTAGCAAGCATCACACCTTCTTCCTGAACTCGGGCTGGCAGGGGGAGCGATCGTCATTGACGCTGGTCGCGTTCTCGGGCCAGGAGAAATCACAGCTCGCCTATCTCGCCGTCGATCCGGATACCTTGAGCGAGAACCGGCGCTTCAACCCGCTCACCGAGGAAGACCGCGACAACTTCGGCCAGGACTTCGCCCAGATCAAATACATGCGGGAGCTCGACAGTGAGACATTGCTGACCGCCTCGTTCTATTACAACGGCGCCGATGGTTGGTTCCAGCTCTGGGACGACCCAGTGGCGCAGAACGATTTGCTGCGATTCGGCATCGACCAGGGGTTCTTTGGCAGCATGGTCACCGTCAGCACTCGCGCCGACAATCTGTCCGCTACTTTCGGTGTGCACTACAACGACTTTAGCGGCGATCATTTTCTCGACAGCGACGCCGATGGTCGGCTTTACAAGAACACCGGCTTCAAGGAAACGGCGAACGCCTTCGGCAAACTGGAGTACGAGCTTGGACAAACGATCCTCTTCGGCGACCTCCACTGGCGCTGGGCAGGGTTCTCGTACGAGGGCGATGTCGCTTTAGGTTCGGTCGACTGGACCTTTTTCGACCCCAAGATCGGCGTCAGGCAAGCTCTTTCTCCGGGGTTGAGTCTTTACGGCTCGCTCGGGAGGGCACAGCGCGAGCCGGGACGCCTCGATCTTCTGCTGGGCGAAGACAACGCAACCGTTCCGCATGACCTCGAAGCGGTGAAACCCGAATCGGTGGTGAACGTCGAAGCGGGGGTGAGTTTCAACACGCCCCGGCTGGCGCTTTCGGCCAACGTCTATCTGATGGAGTTCCAAGATGAGATCGCCTTGACCGGCGAGCTGTCGGAGGTCGGCCTACCGCTACGGCGCAACGTCGATAGCTCGTACCGACGCGGCGTCGAGCTCGACCTCAAGTGGATGCCGATGCCGAACTGGTCGGTCCTACACAGCCTGAACGCGAGCCGCAACCGCATCCGCGAATGGACCCAGTTCTACGATGTTTTCGACGAGCGGGGGGCATGGGTGGGAAGCGAGCCCATCGTCTACCAGAACGTACCACCGCTGCTAACGCCCGGGCTGTTGCTCAACCTCGGTGTCGAGTGGGCGAATCGGGATACCAGCATGGGTCTCATGGGCCGCTTTGTAGCCGAATCTCAGCTCGACAATACCGGACTTTCCCAATTCCAAACACCATCCTTCACCAACTTGGACCTGCGGGCCTCGCAGAGCCTCGGCCGCTGGTTCCATAAAGTCGACGCACGCGTCACGCTCTTCGTCAACAACGTACTCGATAACCGCGACCAGCTCCCCAGCGGTTACAGCTATCAGTTTCTCGTTCGAGACGGCGCCGGGATGGACCAGCTCGACGGCATCCCGTTCTACTACCCCTTGGCGACCCGCAACTTGATCGTGTCGCTTCAGGTCGGCTTCTGAGCCCGCTAGAGCTCGCCGCGGTCGTCGTCACACTGCTGGCCGTCTATCTGACGACGCGCCAGATCATCTGGTGCTGGCCGCTCGCCATGGTCAGCGTGACGCTCTACGCCATTGTTTTCTACGACGCCCGGTTGTACGCCGATATGGGGCTTCAAGGTTTGTATTTCGGGCTCGCGGTTTATGGCTGGTGGGCCTGGATGCACGGCGGTGCGGGTCACGGCGAGCTCGAGGTCTCGCTGACGCCGAGGAGGATGTGCGGGGTGCTCCTCTTCGTCGCGACGCTCGGCGGGATCCTGCTCGGCCAGACGCTGACCCGCTTCACCAACGCGTCGCTGCCGTTCATGGACTCGATGCTCACCTCGTTCAGTATCGCCGCCCAGTGGATGCAGACCCGAAAGCTTCTCGAATCCTGGCTCGTGTGGCTTGCCCTCGACGTCTTCTACGTCGGCATGTTCCTGTACAAGGAGCTCTACCTCACGGCCGGACTGTACACCGTCTTTCTCGTGCTTGCCGCAATGGGTTTCGCCGGGTGGCGACGGTCGATGCGCGGCAGCCGTTCCGGGACGCCGGAGTTGGCCTCGTGATCCGAGTGGCGGTGACGGGCTCCGAATGCACCGGCAAGACAACGCTCGCCGAAGCTCTCGCCGCCCACTACGGGACCGTCTGGGTGCCGGAGTTTGCCCGCCAGTTCGTGATCGGAAAAAGCGCCGCTCCCGAATACGAAGATGTCGAGGCCATCGCCCGCGGCCAAATCGCCCGCGAGGACGAGAGAGCCGGCGAGGCTTCCCACATCCTTATTAAGGATACGGACCTGCTCAGCACCATTCTCTATAGCCACCACTACTACGGCGATTGCCCGCACTGGATTGAGCTCGCTTTCGACAAACGAGCCGCGGACGTCTACCTCCTGGCCGACATCGACGTCCCCTGGGTCCCCGACGGGGAGCAGCGCGATCGTGGCGACCGACGCGAAGAGATGCACGAGCTTTTCCGTTCGGCCCTGATCGATCGTCGCCTGAAATTTACCGAGATCCGTGGCTCGCACGGCGAGCGATTGGACGCGGCGGTGTCCGCGATCGACCGGCTAATTCATGGCGAGTAAGACGTTTCGACCAAAATGAACCTGCAGTCGAGCTACGAGCCAGCTGCTTGGCCCGCTTGAAGATCATCTTCACCCAGCAATCGGATCACCCCGGCCGTCCCGTCGACCTCGACCGTCTGGCCGTCGCGAAGCTTGGATACGACCCGGTCAATCCCCACCACACACGGCTTGCCGTACTCGCGCGCGATCACCGCGCCGTGCTGAAGGGTCCCACCGACTTCGAGCACGATCGCGGCAGCGTTCACGAACAGCGGTGTCCATCCAGGGTCCGTCGTGTAGGCGACAAGCACGTCCCCCTTCTCGACCCGCTTGTCGCGCGGATTGCGGAGTACCTTCACCGGCCCCGTCACCACTCCTGGCGACACGGCCATGCCGAGGAGCTCGCCGGGGTTCCCCGCGCGCGGCGGCGGGCGCAGAATCCGGCCGCGCGAGTCGATCACTTGCGGGAACTCCGTGACCTGGGCGGCGAGTTGTTTCGCGAAGCGCGTCCGCTCCGTGCGGAGCCTGCCGAGGTCCAACACGGGATCGCGGGCGGCCGCCTCGAGGTCGCGAAACGTCAGGTCGAAGACGTCCTCGGCCGCGTCGAGACGACCCTCGTTCACCAGGCGTTTCCCCTCGATCAGGGCGCGCTTGCGAATCGCGTAGGTGAGCAAGACCGCGTGGTACTTGGGCGTGTCGCGTGTTCCACCGAACAGCTCGATCAGGCGGTGGACGCGTTGAAGCAGCGCCCGCCGCAGCCAACCCGAGCGACGCAGCAGCTCTTCGTAGGCGCGCCGCCGCTCCTCGACGTTGCGCTGGTGCGCGAGCTCCGGGTCGAAGCCTGCCTCGTCGACGGTCATAAAGGACATCTGCTGCAGCGCGAGGGTAGGGTCGTCCGCGTAGCGCGGGCTCGCTACGTCCATCTCCTGCGGGCCGCGACAGCCGAACCGCCGCTGGAAGGCGTCCCACTCACTCAGGAACTCAGCCGGCATCTCGCGCTTCTCGATCCGCTCGGCAAGCCCCTCTATGTTGTTGTCCTCGAGATCGGGGCAATCCAACCGCTTGGCCAACAGCTTGGCCAGGCGGAACAGTGAAATCCCCTGCTCGACGACGAGGTTGCCAGTGAAACCCCGCCTTAGCTTCTCGGCCAAGGCCCTCGCCTCCTCCGACTTTCTCGGGATCAAGGAGTCGGGCGAGACCAGACCGGCGACTAGCGCCGGCATCGTCACATTGAACATCTCCCGCCAAATGCTTTGCGTATAAGTCCGTGCGAACTCGTCGAGTGGCAGGTCGTAGTCGAGGTTCCTGGAGAACTCCGCCTCAAAGGCGTCGACCTGCTGCTGGTACGCGCGCCGCGCGCGCTCCGGTGTGAGGAAGACTCCGAGCGCGCTCCAGAAGAACCCGCGCAGCAACCAGAGGAGTTTGGGAATGACCAGCAACAGTCGGAGTCGCAACCACGGAGGCCGCGCCACCGCGCGGTGCTGCTTCGGATCGACGTTGGCCAGGACCTCGGCCAGCAGCGCGTCGGTGAGGGCGGTATTCTTCGCCATCGCCCTGGGACTCATCCCTATCCACATGAAATTGGAAAGGTTCATGTAGAATCGGCAGCCCGCTGTGAACACCAGACCCCCAGCGGGCGTGAAGTCCTCGACTCCGAGGAGTCCCTTCATCACGCTCGAGTACAACATGTCTTCCATCCAGGCGAGGCCGAGCGCCGAGATCGGCTCGTTGGTGGTCAGGCCCTTCGAGAGCGCGGCGTCCACGTAGAGCCGCCTGCGCTCGCCTGGGATCGTCACCATCTCGGGCGGGAGCGGCACGTAGGTGGTGATGGGGCGCGCCTGTAGGACGTGGAGCCGGCCATCGGCGTAGGCCCACTCGATGTCGATCGGGTGCCCGGAGAGCTCCTCGATACGACACAGCGCGTCGACGAGCTCGCCGAGTTGGGCCTCACTCAAGGTCAGGTCCGTCGAGCGATGTCCTTCGCGCTCCACCGTGCCTCCGTCGCGACCGAGCCAGATCGAGACTTGTTTGGCGCCGAGCTTCTTCTGGACGAGTTTGCCACTCACCTTGTCGACGACGAAGTGGTCGGGCGACGCAAGCCCTGCGACGACCGACTCGCCGAGCCCCCAGTTTGCGTCGATGACTGCCTCGTCGTAGTCGTTCGTCAGCGGGTTGAGCGAAAACCCGACCCCGGCGACCTCGCTCGCGATCTGCTGCTGCACGACGACGGCGATGCGAGGCGACAGCACGTCGAACCCCTGCTCACGCTTATAGACGAACACGCGCTCATCGAAAGTCGAGGCGAAGCAGTGTCTAAGCGCCGGCTCTAGCTCGTGCCCGCGAACGCCCAGCTTCGTCTCGTAGCCGCCGGCGAACGAGGCGGATACGAGGTCTTCCTCGGGAGAGGACGAGCGCACCGCGAACAGCGCGCCCGCTCGCAGCGTGGGGAGGTGCTTTTGCATCTCTTCGAGGGTCTCCCGCTGGTTCGCCGTCAGCGCGAGGTCCAACGCGAGCCGCTTCAGCTCGTCGCAGAGCGTTGACCACGCATCGGGGTTTGCCGCGGCGAGGGTCGTCCACGTCGACGACGCGCGAATCGCGTCAAACCAGGGAGAGAAGAACTCCGTGGTGAGCACAGCGCCAGGTGGAACCGAAAAGCCCGCCTCCGCCATCCGGATTAGCGAATGGCCCTTGCCGCCGACCTCCGCGATCGTCGCCTGCGCGGTGCCCGCCGTGATGAACGCGATCTGCTCGCGGCGGTCGCTCATTGCCTCTGTATACGCTGGCCAGTAGCGGCGATCAAGGCCTGTGGTTGTGGATGCAGTTCGAACCCTCACCGCATTTGAGGTCTCGCGGGCTTGCCGTCCGCGCGACGGGGAAATGCGCCCAGTGTCATGCGCTGGAGCCTGGAGTCATCGTTCATCAGTTCCAGCGCAGCGAGCACGCCCAGAGGGGCGTCGTGTGTCTCGACTGCCACCAGGTACTGGTCGGGCAGGACTCCTTCGACCATCGCGGCTTCGCGATCACGAAGCCGCCAACGTCTTCGAACTGCGCGGAGTGTCACACACGGCACGACCGCCTGTTCGAAGCGGTTCACTGCAGGTCAGATGCAGACGCATCGAGCATGATACGATAATGCTTTTATGTTATGCTATTGCATCATGAGAACGACCATCACGATGGATGACAATCTATTCGGACTACTGAAAGCGCGGGCAGCGTCATCGGGATCTAGCGTTAGTCGGATGGTAGAGGATGCCGTTCGCCTCATGCTCAATCGCCAAACGCCACCAACGGAGCGTCTTCCGGCGTTCGAGCTCCTAACCTACGGCGCTGGCGGGCAGTTCTCGAAATACAACATCGACAAGACCGCTGAGCTGATTGCCGCCGAGGATCAAGAACGGTATGGCGAGCCTACCTAGCTCGTGCAGCTACCCGACGTTAACGTCCTCATCTATGCCCACCGCGAAGACGCCGCCGAGCACGAAGCCTACGCCGCTTGGCTTCGAGATCTGGTCAATGGAGTCGAGCCCTTCGCGGTTTCCGAGGTGGTCCTCAGCGGCTTCATTCGAATCGTCACGAATCCCAAGATCTTCGAGCCCGCGACACCCATGAGCACGGCGCTCGACTTCTGCGCTCGCCTCGTCGCTTGGCCGAGCTCAGTTCTCGTCCTCCCTACGCGGCGGCACTGGGAGTTGTTTGCGGGTCTTTGTCGGGACTCCAAGATCAAGGGTGCGCTCGTGAGCGACGCCTACCTGGCGGCTCTGGCCATCGAGCACGGTTGTGAGCTCGTCACGACCGACAGCGATTTCGCTCGTTTCGATGGGCTGCGATGGAGACACCCACTCGGCGCTGAATGGTGGCGGTGACGGCAGTGGACCCGCAAGTTGGTGAGCCGCGAAGAAATCGAGCCTTCAACCTACGGATTCCCGGAGCCCTCTCAGAACGTGGAAACCCCTTCGTGCTGATCTTCGTCTCCACGTATGTTACCGGAATCCCGGTCGCGCGACGCGCCTAACGAGCCCTTGATGAAGACTCGCTTTTTGGCGCCCGTTCAGACGAACACCCGGCCGTGCCTTTCGCACCGTCGCGATCGCCTCGTCGGCATCCTTTGCCGTGCCATTAGCCAACAAGAGCGCGGCGGCGAGGGTTCCGGAGCGACCGTGTCCCTGAGCGCAGTGGATGTAGGTCGGCGGCGATAGTCGCAACACTCTCTCGATGAGGGCCTCGAAGTCTGCGGGAACGGTAGCGTCCAACGTGGGAACGCAGACATAGTCGCGGCCCGTCCGTACGCCTTCGGGCTCGGGAAACTCTGCCGTCAAATCCACGACCGCGGCCACCTCCGGAGGCAACTCGCGAGCCAGCGGCCGTCGCCCCAAGAAAAACTCGGGCGAAATCCGGTTGTAGCAGTCTTCTCTGCTGACGAGTCGAACCAAGTGCCATAGCGCCCACGTATAAGCGAAGTACGGCAGAAGCGAGAGGAGCGCATACCACGCAATGGTACCGTCCGGGCGTTTTCCAAAAACGCGAGGGCCCAGCCCGAGGTAGCCGCTGGCAACGGCTGAGAAGCTGAGCCCCGGCCAAAAGAGGGCGACTCCGAAACCGCCAATTTGGATCCCGTAATAGAAGAGGAGACCTCCCGCGAGGAGAAGAAGAGCGCCGAGCTTCAAGATTCGTGGTCCGGATTCAGTCGATCCCAGAGAACGCCGTGGTAGCGGGGGCTCTTCATCTCGAGGAGGATGAAAGCGAGGGTCACGGGAGTTTGAACGGCGAGCATGCCGGGCCAGTTGATCTCGCCGCGGTAGAGCCACAACCCGACGTTCAAGAGGAAGACGAAAGTCCAATAGATCTCGTAGCTCCGGCGGATCCGGAATACGTTACAAAACAGGAAGAAGTGGCCCAGAGTCAACGGTAAGAGAAGTACCACCGGTCCAAGAAAGCGCCAACCGATCCAGGTGAGTAAGGCGCACACGACGATGGCGACGCCGTCCTGCCACCAGAATCGAAACCCGGCTCTCCGTCCCATCCACTCTTCCATCAAACGTCGAGCACGACGTCCTCGACGGTGCCGCCCCTCCCGAGGGTGACCATAAGCTCGCCGAAACGAGTGCCAAAGTTCCGCGTCCTGAGATCCCGGCAAGTAACGGTGACGTGGGTCTCGTCCTCCCGAACTTCCACCACGTGGTAGAGAGGCGAGAGAGAGCGCATTGCTTGATACTTGGGAATCGCTTCGAGAAGGCTCGCGTAGGAGGAATCGTGAACCTTCTGAAGACTCTCCTGAGAAAGACTTCCGTCGAGGGCGCTCAAGTCGAAGAGGTGAACCTCCCCATCGAGGGGCCGTGCGCCGATGAACTTCCACGGGACGAAAGCGGTCGGAAGAAGAGAGACGGTGCCCTCCGGTGCCAGCCGGCCGGCCCGCCGCCTCAACGAGATGCGGGCGATCCAATAGATGATGAGAAACGCCGAGTAAGCGTAGGCTATCCAAAGGCCCGGCATCGCAGCCCGCTGGAGTGTTCCATAGACGACTGCCAAGGCGGCCACCGTGACGACGATGACGGGCAGATCGATGAAGAACACCCACTCCCCGCAAAAGCGCCGGTTCGAGAAGGGCGCAAAAAGAGTGATGCCGTAGGTATTGCTGTAGTCCAGCACGCTGTGACAGCCCATGCCCAGGGCGAGGCCGAGTGAGATCGGAAGGCCTGGAAGCCCGAACCCGGCCGAGACGAGACAGGCCACGGCGGCGATAGCGACGATGACGGGCAGGGCGTGCGTATAGGTCTGATGGCACTTCAGGAAGTTGCGCCGCCCGGCAATCCGGCTCACCGCGTCCAGATCGGGAACGACAGATCCCATCATGAAAGCGATCGAGGCTTCCGGGTACTCCGCCGCGAACGGCGCCGCGATCACAACACCCATCATGCCGTGCGTGACGATATCCATCTCTATTTTGGATTGGCTATGGTTTCATTCTACCGCATGCCTAGCTCCCGCGAGTGGATCTACTGCCTGAGCCTCTTCGTTCCGCTGTCGCTCTCAACCTGAGCTTGAAGCTCGTCCTCATGCACAGAATCTCCCTCTTCTACGTCGTGCTCGCGACCTCGGCCCATCGCTACTTGAAACCGATAAGGAGCACTTAAGATCATCTTCAACCGGAGCCGCTGCTGCGACGGTTTTCAACGGGGAGAGGGACAACCCCCAGGAATTGGGGACGGGCTTTGGCCAGAACTTGGATCGCCCAATTCTCTAACAACGGGAGCCGAACATGTGGAGGGAGACGTAGAGACAGAGCATCTTACAGTACAAAATCGAACGTCAGCGCTCCCGAGTCGGATAGGTCCTCGTCGCGGAAACGGTACTCGAAACCAATCTTGAATCGATCGAAGAACCAGCTCTGGGCTCCCAGTGCCAGACTCTGACGGCTCACGGTGGAGAGCGTCGCCGCCGCTCCAGAGGTCTCCTCGCGCCTCACCACGTCGTAACGGCTCACGAAGGTCAGCCAGCCCGCAATTCGGTAGTCCAGCTGAACGAAGCCGCCACTGAAGTCTCGTTCGGGAGACGGAGCGTCCGGGCTGGAATCGGAGTTTCGCCCCCAAAGGTAGAGCCCGTAGAGATTGAGGTCACCGCGGAGCGCGCGAAGATCGAAATCTCCCCCGAGTTGCCTGAAGTCGTTGTCGAGCTCCCGTCCGTTCAGGTCGACGAGGGTATTGCTGCCCCGGTAGGTGAAAAATCCGATGCGGTGTAGCTGCTCCGACGTCCAGGAAATGCGAAAATACAGATCGGCGTCGAAATCATCTCCGTGGCCGGGCGCCGTGTTCACGCCCTCGACGACGGCCAGTGAGTAACGGAATCCTCCACCGGGGTTTCCCGAGACCTCGAAACCCTTCTCGGGCTCTCCCAAAGTAAAGCCCTCGACGCCCGTCTGAATGATGTAGGCCTCATAGGGGAACAAGTTGTAGCTACGGACCTGGGTAAACGGGAGATCCAGCTCGAACTTTCCCGCTTTCACGTTCAGCAAGTTCGGTCTCAGCGAGCGCAGCACGTCGTCCACCCGAACCCAAGCGTCGGTGGAGCCGAGGTCGACCACGTCGTCCTCGTTGGCGAAAAAGCTTCGGTCCACCCAGAACGACAACCAGCTTCCAAGGCTTCCGGCACCGATCGGTTTGAGCAGGCCGAACGTGGAGGTGTCGGTATCAGGACCGATTCCGCCCGTGAAGAGTGTCCCTCTAAAGGCTCCAGGGACCGTTCTCACCGTCTCCCGCCAGCTCGACGTGGCTTGGGGCATGCGGAAACCATTCTCCTTGAAGGCCCGTCCAAAAGTCGTCAACTTCGGGTAGACAGCGTGGCACATCGAACAGACGGTGTCGTGCTTTCGTGCGAAGGCCGGGATAGCTCGAGCCTCTGGCACCCAACCAAGATACGATGCTCCGACAGCGACCACGGAGAACAACATGACTCTTCCGTTCACGCTCCACCTCTCTCGGAACCCTCGAGTTTTAGAAAGACAGGTGCTATTTCCAGATCATCGGCAACCTGCCACTCCGTACGACGTCGTTTGAAGATGCCGGCGGCGGGGACAATCGTGCAATTTCCGTGCCCTGCGCGAGCCGCGACCTTTTGCGGGTTTTCTCAACGAGCCAATCATTTGGTTACAATGAGCGTAACGCACCTTACCAAAATGGAAAGCTCAGCTCGCTTGGAGGACTGGATCCCGCCGCCGCGACTGGGTGTGGACCTCGATTCGTGCCGGGTTCCAGCGGGTGAGATTTCGGAGGACCCTCATCGCGCTCGCGGGACGGGGGAGTGTTCGACTGCACGCCGCAACCGGAACTCACTGTGAACCAACTTGTAGAGAGCGCGACAAAGATCGGGGGTGAAGGTTCCGCGAAACATCATGTCGAGCTCGTTGCTGTGGACCCAGTTGGACTTCTGTGCGAGGTCATGCCCTCTGTGCCAACATCCTTGAGACACTTCGCCCCTTGAAATTAGTGTGTAGGGCGGAGGAGGATCATCAATGAGTTCATTGATTGAGAGAATGACCCCGGCGGGAACGGAAGGAGCCCGTAGGGCGACTGGAGATCCCGCCGGCCGCGATGCGGCGGGGGTCCCGGAAACGGAAGTGAGTGAGCAAGCGAAGCGTCGACGCTTTACCGCGGAGTACAAGCTGCGGCTAGTGCGCGAGGCCGACGCCTGCAAGGGTGTCGGGGATATTGCGGCACTTCTGCGTCGAGAGGGCCTGTACTCGTCGCAGCTATCGAGTTGGCGCCGCCAACGTGACGAGATCGCGAAGGCGGGGTTGACGTCGAGAAAGCGAGGCCGGAAGGCGAAGGCAGAGGATCCACGGGTCAAGGAGCTCGAGCGCGAGAACGCCCGGCTCCAACGTCGCCTGGGCTCGAGTGGAGACGATGTTGGAGATCCAAAAAAAAGCCTCCGAACTGCTGGGGATCCCCCTGAATCCGCTCGACAGCGACGAGAACGACTGATTGTGGCGGCCGAGGAGCTGGCGGGACAGATTGGGCAGACGGCGGAAGCCTGCGAGGCTCTGAGTGTGGCTCGTTCCACGTTGTATCGCAGGCGCCAGCTGGTGACGCCCAAACCGAAGCGTCGTCCTCGGCCGCACCGAGCCCTCGACGAGACCGAGTGCGAGAAGGTCCTCGGAGCCTTGCACTGTGAGCGTTTCGTCGACAAGGCGCCCGCGCAGGTGTGGGCCACGCTTCTGGACGAGGGAATCTACCTCTGCTCGATTCGCACGATGTATCGGATTTTGGAAAAGTACGGCGAGGTCCGAGAGCGCCGGAACCAACTGCGCCATCCGAATTACGCCAAGCCGGAGCTGTTGGCCGAGGCGCCCAACGAGGTTTGGTCGTGGGATATCACGAAGCTTCGTGGCCCCGTCAAGTGGACCTACTACTATCTCTACGTCATCCTCGACATCTTCTCCCGCTACGTGGTTGGCTGGATGCTGGCTCACCGAGAAAGCGCCGAGCTCGCGAAACGCCTCATCGCCGAGAGCTGTCGCAAGCAAAACATTGAACCAGACCAGCTCACCATGCACGCGGATCGTGGCAGCTCGATGCGAAGCAAGTCCGTGGCTTTGCTCTTGGCAGACCTCGGCGTGACCAAGACCCACTCCAGACCCTACGTCTCGAACGACAATCCCTACTCCGAGTCTCAGTTCAAAACGCTCAAGTATTGCCCTCAGTTCCCCAGCCGTTTTGGTTCCATCCAAGACAGCCGGCTGTTCTGCCGCGGTTTCTTCGACTACTACAACAATGACCACCGGCACTCGGGGGTCGGCCTTATGACACCGGCCGACGTTCACTACGGTCGCGCCGAACAACTCACCACCGCTCGGCGCCAGATCCTTCTCGAGGCTCAGCGTGCTCATCCCGAGCGCTTCGTTCGCGGAACGCCACAACCTCCCGTTTTGCCTCCTCAGGCCTGGATCAACCCGCCGCCGCAGAAAACGACGCTCCAGGATGCCGCAGGAGCCATTCTCTCGGCGTCGTCCATACCTGGGGTACCCCCTTTTTCTGCTTCACCCAACGAGATCGCGAGCGAAGCAGACGTCGACCACGCGGACATCACCAGTCGCCGAAAGTTAATCGAGGCTCACTAAATGCAGCTCGCGAGTGTCTCAATGTTGTTGACATGTTCCGGCCGAACCGCGGCTAGCCACATGACGGGTATGAGCATCTCCAGACTGACCGTCTCAAAGATTCTGAACCACGTCGAACAGGGCGTGACTAGGGTTTACGACCGGCACTCATACGACCGTGAGAAACGCGATGCTCTAGACGCCTGGGGGCGGCGAGTGGATTCCGTAGTCTCGGGCGCTCCTTCGGCCAGAGTGGTGGCGTTCGCCGAGAAGATCCGGCGGGCCGAGTGAACCCGATTGCCAATCTCGACGACGCCAATGATGAAGCTTGCCGACTCGATCCCGCCGAACTTGTCGAGAAATACAGCTACATCCTATGGACTTGGGACCTCGAGGGAGTTCGAACTTCGGAATCCTTGTCCGATGACGGGCGGCGACTACTAGGCGCTCTCCTATCCAGACGACCCAAAGAGCCTCGAACACTGAAGACAGGTGCAGTTGCTATAGGGATGAAACTCGAGGCCGAAAAAGAGAGTCGAGGCCACGGGAGCCACCCTAGCGAGGACCTCAGTAAGTTGCCGTTCGGCGAGAAGGTTTCAATCTTTGAGGTCTATCTGGCCGACCTGGAGAAGAATGGACTCAATATCCAGTCCATCTGCGCAGTCCTGGAACGCGCGAAGCTCGACAGCCTGCGCGCACACTGGCGTCAAGCTACGAAACGGCCTGAGAATCGTCAACTCGCTGAACTCTACAAGAAGGACAAGGAACTGCTGCAGAAACTTCACGACCATCTCGGCGATACGATGCAAAGAAGCTTCCGCGCTAGAACGTCCCAAGCATTCCAAACGAAGAACCCCGACTTGTGCCTTTACGACCAGATGGAGAAGCTTCGATCTTCGCTACTCGTTGACCTCAACAATCTCTCCCTGGAAATCGGCGAGCTCATTCCGCCCGGCAGGCCATCCCTCGGCATCACCGAAGCCAACAACCGATTGAAGGATGAGGGCGTCGACAAGGACAGTATCAAGTCGCTGCTGACCCTTCTAGGTGTTGGCACCAAGGAGCTAGACCCTCTCTCCGAGAAATCTGTTTCCTCCGCCCTTCGCCAGAAATAAACCTCCCCGAAAAATCCACCTAGTTATTTCTACACGTCGCGGTTTCCCGTGCCAAACACTAAGTATCTATTCGTTCAGGAGGAGCGCAGTGAGGTACTTACGATTGAAAGAGGTTATGAACAGAACCGGTCTGTCGCGTGTGAGCCTTTGGCGGCTAGAGCGGGATGGCTTTTTTCCCACGCGACGGCGAATCGGTCGAGCGGCAATCGCTTGGCTCGAAAGAGACATCGAGGAATGGATTGAGTCACGACCCGCAGGGATCGGCTGCTCGGCGAAGCCGTTCCCCGAAGACACACGGGACGCCTAGTTGCTTGAGCACAACGCTAGCCTTCAAACCGCCGCCATGTGGCAAACCTGCTTGGGACGATTCCTTCTTCCTCGATGTTTCTCGGGTTCGAGAGAAGAAAATCCGTCCCGGGATAGTGCCGCGCGCAAGAGCCGCGGTTATCGGCTGAACCCACCATTAATAAGGTAAGGCGATGTGGACCTGGCGGACGGTGACCAATCGTCGGAGGTCCTGATGGGTGAGGCGAGTGGCGGAGGATCCAGTGAAGAAGGCGAGCCGGCCAATCCCACTCAACAAAACGCTCAACAACCGTCCCCCGCCCAGAGTTCCGCTGATACGCAACCTCTTGGATAGAGGGGAAATTGCGATTCTGGCGAGCGATCCGAACGTGGGGAAGACACCCTTGATCTCGCAAATGGCTCTCTCGGTCGCCTCGGGAACGGAGTTCTTGCGATTCAAGACCAAGAAGGTCCGCGTGTTGATCATCGACCTCGAGTCTGGAGCAGAGCGCTGTCACAAGATGATTCAACGTCAATCTGAACACCTTGGAGTCGATGCGGGCCCCAACATCGATTTGTTCGTGAGAGGGAATCCCAAGGATCCGAATAGCCAAGAGCTCGAAAGCGTTCTCGAGAAAAGTGAATATGAAAGGTTGGACTGGTTGACGAACCTCAGCACGGAAGGTGGCTACGGACTGATCATAATCGATACGGCGCTTCAACTAATACCATTCGAAGCGGCGGACGAGAGGCACACGCGACGCTTCCTCAAGACCATTTCTCACTTGCGCCGAACGAAACCATATCCGGCGATCTTGTTCACGCACCACCTCCGCAAGCCGGACAGCAAAAAGCCACGACCCAGCCTTCTGAAGGATCCTCAGGCGTGGTTCTTCAACGTGCTGGGCTCAGTCGCATGGATTTCCAACACTGACGTTCGACTCGGTTTGTCGCAGGACGAGGGGTACGTCGTTCTGGCAGGCTTTCGACGCGGCGAGTCCGAAGTCGGCCCCCTCTTCCTCGACCAGAACATCATCAACATCCATGGCGAACCCGCGCCAACTCACTGGGTTCGCGCGTCAAACACTGACTTGGCCACGAACGCCTTTTCCCGCACCGAGAAGAAGTATTTCGACAAGCTGCCGTTCGGCAAGCCCGTCACTTGGGAGGAGGCGATGAAATGTGACATCCCCAGGACTTCTCTCCATCGAATCCTAATAAAGGGTGAGCGGATCGGGGTCATCAAGGTGGAAGGTACCAGAAGAAAGCGGACCTGGTTCGTCCTGCCATCGCACGGGAGGGAACTTGGAACTAATGAGAGCTAGAGCCTTTGATTTCAGCGCATTACCCAGTACCAACAGCCTGGAACTACGCTGGAACCATCACGGAACTTGTGGCCGCGTAGTGCCGGCGGCGACGTTTAGTTCCAATCTAGTTCCAACTACTTTGAAACTTCTAATACTCTCTTTTCTAATCACTTACACACATTCGACGCCCTCGCGGGGGTGTGTCAGGGACCGTTCCAAATCTCCCCGCACGCCGTCGAAGCACGAGGTAGGAATCGGGGGGCGCGGCGAAGACATTCTCTCCGAGTCCTGAGGCAGCCCGCGGTGCTTCTCTCCTCGGCCCTCGAAACCTTCAGCGTCGTCGTCGCCACCTACGTCGCCAACGAGCTCAGCAGCCAGCCCCTTTGCCTCGCGATCATCGGATCCCCCGCGCCAACATTGGTCAAGAAGGTCTCGGAACTTCCTCGAATGCGCATGGTGGTGGACGTGCGAGTGCGGACGTTCGCCTCCTACTTTCAGGAACGAGCCACCTCTGACGGCGAAGTGGAACCGCCAAGCGTCTTCCTGATGACACACTTCGCGAGGCTCCTGGCGAAACGTTCGGAGCTTCGGGCACCGACACTTGAACGGCTCTGCGCGTTTCACGAGAGTCAGTCCTGCGCGGGGTCGAAGCGTAACATTGGCGTGATTGCTCTCGTCGACCCCGAGTTCGAAGAGCGACTGTGGAGACCTCACGAGGTTGGCGAGCGCTTCCTCCACTGGCGGGTCGGTGCGGAAACCGTCGGATTGGTCGACGGGCAGCAGGCCAATCACAAGCGCCTCCTCACACGGCTCGCGAAACTGAATGAGTCACCCGAAGTTCGAATCCCACCTGCGATGGACGAAGCCATCCGAGAGCTCGCAGCGCTCGCCGCGACGGCGCGCTCTTATGTGCATCGGGACCGACACAGCCGTGAAATCGTTGCGTGGGAGGTGGAGCCGCAGGATCGACTCGAGGGTCAGCTCAGACATTTCGTTCGAGCGCTTACGATCGTCCGGGGCCTTAACGAACCAACCCTGAAGGAGTTCGACTTCGCGGAGTCTGCTGCGTTCTCATCGGTCCCGCGGGAAGGGTTGCGGGTGATGGCATGCGTGGGCGGCGGACCGTTTCGGGCGGGAGGGCTCTATCGCGACTCGGGGCTGAAGCGAACGGCGTTCTATCGAGCCGCCGGGGACCTCGAAGCACTGGGGGTGGTGCGGTGGGAGCGCGCAGATCGGAGAGAACGAGTTCTCGTCGCAGCCGATCCGTGGAAACCTCTTTTCGGTCGAGTGCGAGCTGCAATTCGGCGTGGGCTACCCGTTTGAGCGACCACGACCTGATTTTGCGGGAAACATCGCAGCGGGCCGAATTTCCAAATTTATTTTTTCGGTATTTTCTGTAATTTATAGATGAACCTGGACTTACATCCGCCATCCCGCACTCGAGCCGGAGGGGTGGGGGGCAACGGGGTTGCGCAGGTGGAGGAGGCGCGCCCCGGAACCTACATCCGCCATCCCGCACTCGAGCCGGAGGGGTGGGGGGCAACGGGGTTGCGCAGGTGGAGGGGACGCGGCCGGGAACCTACATCCGCCATCCCGCACTCGAGCCGGAGGGGTGGGGGGCAACGGGGTTGCGCAGGTGGAGGGGACGCGGCCGGGAACCTACATCCAACATCCGGCTCTCGAGCTCGAGGGGGGGGGCAGAAGGTTTGCGCAGGTGGAGGGGACGCGGCCGGGAACCTTACATCCGCCATCCGGCTCTCCGCTCGGTGGCTTCATCGCGCTCTTTTCCCTCGCCGGACAGACCGGCGCATCTTATGATTAGGCATGCACGAGCTTCGCCAAGCCACCCGTCGGCTCTTGCGCGACCCGGTCTTCACGATCACCGGCCTGGCGTCGCTCACCATCGGCATCGGGGCGAGTGTCGCGATGCTGTCGGCGACGTATCAGCTTCTCTGGAGGCCTCTTTCCTACCCTGCCTCCGAGCGACTCGTGGCTTTCTTCGAAACGACACCGCAAGGAGAGCGACGCGGGGTGGCGCTCGCCAACTTTCTCGACTTCGAGGCCGAGAGCGAGAGTTTCGCATCCATGGCGGTCTATCGACGACGCAGCTTCGGTCTCAAGTCTACGAGCGACGACCTGCCGGTGATGGTAGTCCAGGTCGGGACCACGACGTCTCGAATCTTCGACGTTCTTGGGGTCGCACCGGCGATGGGCCGCGGATTCACGGGAGAGGAGGAGCGGTCCGGTGAACCAGTTATCGTCCTGAGCCACGAGCTTTGGTCGGAACGCTTCGGAGCGGATCGGGCACTCCTGGGGCGCGCCGTGCTCTTGAACGACGTTCCCCTTACGGTCGTCGGTATTCTGCCCCCGGGCTTCACGTTTCCCGTGGCAGGAGGATTTTCGCCCGCCGCGGGAGGCGGTCAGTACGTCGAGGCCTACATCCCGATCCCCCATCGTGACTTCGGGAACAAGCGCGGCGTGAGGACGTTGGGCGGCGCGGCGCGGCTTCACGACGGGGTCTCGATGACCGAGGCGCAGGCGGAGCTCGCGACGATCGCAGAACACCTGGCAGACACCTTTCCCGAATCGAACAAGGGTTTCGGCGTCCTCACCGTCGACCTCCACCAGGCACTCACTGGAAAGAATCGATTGCCGCTGTTGCTCCTGACCGCGGCCTGTGGGCTCGCGCTTCTGATCGTTTGCGCGAACCTCGCGAACCTTCTGCTCGCCCGCACGTTCGCCCGCGCCCGCGAACTCGCGGTTCACCTGGCGATGGGAGCGTCACGAGGGCGCATCGCGGCCGGGTTCGCCGTCGAGGGACTCGTTCTGGCAGCTGCAGGTACGCTGGCAGGACTCGCCATCGCTCACGGCTGTCTTGTCTGGTTGCCGCGTGCGCTCCCCCTGATCGGTTGGGTCGTTTCAGGCAGCGCAACGGTAGTAGTATCGCAAGAGCCCGCCGAGTCGTTCGCTACATGCAACGCTGGGCGCATCCGAGGCGTGTGGAATCCATTCGATTAGGTTGTTTCCGAGGCCCTGGTGATTTCGCTCTCGAAGATAATGGCGACCGTATTCGCGGAGAGCGCGTTCCAGCGCATTCCGGCCAAACAAGATCATGCGGTCGAGGCACTCCTCTTTGATCGACCGCACGAATCGCTCCGCGTAAGGATTGCAGTTCGGAGATTTTGGAGGAATCAGGACGACGCCGACGTCGTTTTCCTTCAGGATTTCTCGGAACTCCGTTGTGTATTTCGAATCTCGGTCGATGATGAGGTGCGAGTAGCCTTGGAGAAAGCTATCGTCGAATGCGGTGATATCGAGCCCCACTTGCTTCATGAAGAATCGATCCGGGTTGGGTGTCGGCGACGAGATATGAACGCGACGAGTCCCCAGTTGAATAACGAAGAAGACGTAGAAGGTGACCAAGCCCATGGGAGTCCAGATTTCGGTGGTGAAGAAGTCGGCACCGGCTAGCGTGTCCCAGTGCGTACTCAAGAACTGGCCCCAGGTCGTTTTCCCCCGTCGTACAGGCGCGGGCTCGATGCCGTGGTCTTTCAGGATGCGCTTCACCGTATTCGGAGCGATCGCGTGCCCGAGGTTGGCCAAAGCTCCTTGGATTCGGTCATAACCCCAACGCGGATTTGCCGTCGCCATGCGAACGACCAGCTCTTCGATTTTCGGCGAGACCGGCGGACGACCCGTTCGACGGCGAGGGTACGTCCATTTCCGCGCGATGAGCTGCCGGTGCCATCGAAGGATCGTGTCCGGAGTGACCAGAGTCGCCACTTCCTCAAGCAGTTTCCGGCCAAGCTCTTTGCCCTTCGCCGCAAGCCGGCGGCGTTGGTCATCGCTGAAGTGGAGCCGCGCACCGAGCTGCTCTTTCAAAACACGGTTTTCCTCTTGGAGGAATTCAAGGATTTTCTGCTGCTCTTGGTTCAGCCAGCCTGCCAAGAGGGAGACCAGGAAGAGTTGAGGCGAGACGAATGTGCTCATTGCAAACATCGTAGCGGAAGCCACTTACGGCGGCAGCGGGTGGCCGGCCGAGTTTTTGCACCAAACGCGCTTGAGCGAGTGCTACCCGTCGACAAGCGGATCGAGCTCCTCGTCGAAAACGCCCGCCGTGAATTTAGGGAAAGCGAGTATGTTGGCGGCTACGAGCTTCGGCGTGCCTACCCCGAAGCCCAGGACGCACTGCTTCTGCTCCCTGAGGCTGACATCGCCGAGCTCTATTCGGCGCGCAAAGAGGTCAGCGGGTCGATTTTGCTCGCTCGGCGCGCCGGCATGTAGCTGGCAGCCACGGATACCGCCACGAGCAACAACGCGGCCCCTCCGAAACTCATCGGATCCGTCGCGGTTACTCCATGAAGTCGGCTGGCAACGACGCGGGTGAGCGCAAGCGCGGCGCCCGCCCCTATCGTCACACCGAACAATGTCGACGACATCGCTTGCTTGATGACAAGGCCCAGCACCTGCCGGGAGCCAGCTCCCAGTGCCATCCGGATGCCAATCTCGTGAGTGCGCTGGGAGGCGGAGTGCGAGATCAGCCCGAACACACCGGTCGCCGCCAGCAAGAGCGCCACTGCCCCAAGGGTGCCGGTGAAGGCCACGTACATTCTCTGGTCGCCGAAACTCAGTCTAATCGACTCTGCGGCGGACAAGGCTTCGAGCGGCGGTAGATGCTCGTCGATGGCTGCTACTTGTTGCCGGAACGCCACCCCCGCGGCGACGGGATCGCCAGCCGTCCGGATGTGGGGCCACAAAACGAACTCGATCTCCGCACCCGGGTGCCAGTAGAGGGGCAGGTAGATGAGAGGCTCGGGATTCTCCACCAGAATCGGGTAGAAATTGACCGGTCGGTCTCTCGCCACCCCCACGACTTCCGCGATACCGCCAACGAAGTTGTTCGAAAAATGCTGCGCTCCGGGCAAGATCGTCAGCCGTCTCCCGACTGGGTTCTCACCAGGCCAAAAACGGCGGGCCATCGTCTCGTTGACGATGATGACGCTGGCGTTTCTGGCCTTGTCGGCGGCGTTGAAGTCGCGTCCCAAGAGAAGTGGAATGCCCATCGTGCGAAAGTGGTCGCTTGCGACCAGGGTGAAGGGCACTCGCTTGCGGCGTTCTTCCGGGGCGGGCTCTTGTCCCTCGACGAGCGGTGTCAACAACGGAGCGCTCCAATTAACGTCACCGAGGGTGGCGGGATCAAGAAACGCCAGACTTACCGCTTCGACACCAGGGATTGCCTCGAGTCGCTCGCTGAGCTCTTCATAAAATGCCCTGGCTCGAGCCTCGTCGTATCCCTGAAGCGCCAGATCGATGGGCGCCACGAGCACCCTATCGGGGTCGAATCCCGGATCGATTTCACTCAGGTGGTGCAGTGACCGCACAAACAAGCCTGCGCCAACCAAAAGAACGAGAGACAAAGCGACCTGACTTTCCACCAGGAGGTCTTGCAGACGAGACCTTCTCCCGCGTCCCGTGTCTGCGGCGTTTTTGAGCGCGGGAATCAAGCTCGGCCGGGAGGCGCGCATCGCTGGCACAAGGCCGAACAGGAACACCGTTAGCAGCGAAGCGACCAGAGTGAATCCCAGCACACGGCCATCGGGGGTCAATTCCAACGTATCGAGCCAGACGCTCGCCAAGGGTCTCATGAGTATCTTGGCGCCCCAGTATTCGAAAGCGAGACCGAGGGCACTAGCCGACGCGGCGAGTAGCAGGCACTCGGACAGGAGTTGGCGGACTAAACGCGCCCGGCCAGCGCCCAACGCCAGGCGGACGGCGATCTCCTTGCGTCGAACCATGGCCCTGGCCAGCAACATATTGGCCACGTTGGCGCAGGCGATCAACAGCACGAGCGCAACCGCGGACATGATGAATGCGGCGAAGCTACGGAACATCGCCATGTCTGAGGGGTTATGCCTGAGCTCCGGCACTGCGAGGATCCCAATCCCCTTGTTCTCGTTTGGATGGGCCTGCTCGAGTTGGCGCGCCAGGGTCGTCATCTCTGCCTGTGCCTGTTCGAGATCGACGCCCGGCTCGAGACGCCCGATGAGACCGTAGACCCAGGTGCCGAACCCCCTGGCCGATCTCGGCCGGGCCTGATCGTGCATCATGAGAGGCACCCAGACGTCTACCGACTCGCCAGTCCGCGTGCCGGTGAAGCTCGCCGGGGCGACACCGACTACGGTGAAACGATGGCCGTTCAAGATCAGCAGCTCTCCCACGATCTCGGGAAAGGCGCCGAAGTGGCGTTGCCAGAGGCCGTGGCTTACCACCGCGACGGGATGGGTGCCAGGTGTTTGATCCTCTTCGGGCAGGAAGCCGCGACCGAGGGCGGGCGTCACTCCGAGCAGGGAGAAGTAGTTACCCGTGACCACCGCGCCCGTCACCCGCGCGGTGCGATCCCGGCCGCTCACGTTGAAACGCGCCGGAATTTGAGTTGTAAGCCCGGTGAACGAGTGGTTGTTGTCCCGATAGAACTCGTAGCTCGAATAGGCAATCCATCCGTACTCCAAGGTTCCGTCCCTGGTCTCCCACAGCCGTACGAGCCGGTCCGGCTGCTCGACGGGGAGGGGTCGAAGCAGGACCGCGTTGACCAAACTGAACATTGCCGTACTGGCGCCGATCCCGACGGCAAGGCAGAGAACCGCCACAGTCGCGAAGCCGGGATTCTTCGAAAGTACCCGGAAGCCGAAACGAAAGTCTTGAAGAAGCGCGTTCATTTGGACCTTTCTGCAGACGTGAGCGCGGGCAGGGCGTCCTCTATCACCCACATTTCTGGCCGCAGCGGCGTCCCCGCGGTGAAGGCGATGCGCCGACCGTCCGGATGAACGCTCAGCCCGTAAAGTCTTCGCCCTTCCATGGCCACCCCGACCTCCTCTGGCTCTCCCCCTTCGGCAGAGATTCGCCAGAGCTCGAACGCTCGAGTCTCAGCGGTCGAGCGGCTCCTCGCGAAGATCAAGTCGCCTCCGAGAAGAAGAATCTGCGAAAGTATCGCGATACGGAACCCGAAAGGCAATAGGTCTGGTTGCCGGTGCTCTTGGACACCTTGAAGCCGCGCCTCCGGAGCTCTGCGTGCGTCGGAAACCTTGACACTCTTGTTCTTTCATTAAACTCAATCGGCTCAATACTTCTTGGTTGTGCCGCCACGGTCCCGTCGGGGAATCTTACAGGTTGAGTGTTCCAAGAAGAGACGCTCTCCACGTAATCCATTCGAGAACAAGGACTTTGCGCCGTCGGCACGGCACTTGCTTCATATTAAGAGCCATTAACGACTAAGGAAACTAGGTGCCTATCACTCGCCGCTCGACCGCGACGCCTTCTCTCGCGTCATGGTGGAATAGCTGTCCCACCAGCGCTTCCGATGGCTCGACGAGCGATTGGTGTGCCACGCATCGAATCAGCTGGCGCGACCATCAAGGCCTGACCAAGTATCGCGATGTGATGGTCGAAGGCACGATTCTCTATTCGAAGACGGAGTGGGACACGTTCGCCTCCGCGGACTGGCGACTCACGAACAGCAAGCTGACTTATCGAAATCAGGAGCCAAACTTCTCGGAGTGCCGCATCGAAACGCTGTCTCTCTGACGGGAGGTAGCTGTCGGCTTCGTACTCGTAATCGCCGTGTACCAGCCCTGTATCTCAGCCTATCGGCCCGATAAATGGCGCCTTTTCCTGCTCAAACGTAGGGTTTTGGACCTGATCCGACGCGTTTGTGAGGGGTTTGTGCGTCGAAAAAGCGCTCGATGGATAATTAAAGTCCCCAGTTCGTCGCTAGTTGCACGGATTGCTCGCCGAGATTCTACGAATTCGATTCTCGGCCGCCCGTCCCGCTGAAACTCGCCTTCATGATTAAGCTGACTGATCGAATTCATCGTCACCTCCTGCGAATTTTGGGGGTGTCACCTGTCAGTCACCAGCTCAATTTGACAGTACCCTAGCTCTTGCCACCTTCGAACACGGTGAATGGTTTTGTCAAGTTGACGTTGCGCACGCACGCCGGCGCCGCCGGAGTGACCTTGCCCGCTCGGATCACGTCGCGATCGCTACCGCGTCCCACGCGAGGAGCGCGCGGCCTCTGAGCTCTCGATGATTGGGAGCACGCAACAGGTGACGCCCGACGCGGAAGAAATTTTGAACAAGTCCGTGCACGCTCAAGAATCGTTGTGCTTGACCAGGAGATTTGACCGTCGCATCTGCCGCTCTCGTTGCCGCGTCGGCTCATGTGAGACCTCGGCCCTGTTGTTTTCGTACTGGTCGGTGCTGTGAATGACGGATGGCATGACCTCGCGGTGAGCAGCGCCGTAGCTTCTCAGCTTGTCCGTCACCAGCCGGCCGGGCACGCGACCTTGCCCCTTCAACAACTTCCGGAAGAAGCGTTTGGCAGCCCGGTGGACGCGACGCGACTGCACGAGGATGTCGATGACGTCGCCGTCTTGGTCGACGGCACGCCAAAGATATTGCCGCCGTCCCTGGATGGTGACGAAGACCTCGTCCAAGTGCCACGTGTCTCCCAGGCGTCCTTGTCGGCGCTTCAGTCCACGAGCGTACTCCGGACCGAATTTGATGCACCAAAGTCGGATCGCTTCATAGGAAACCGTGATGCCGCGTTGCGCCAGCAGATCCTCGACATCTCGAAAGCTGACGCAGAATCGATGGTAGAGCCAGACGGCGTGGCTGATGATTTCCGCCGGAAATCGATATCCCCGGTAGCTCGGCGTGTCGTTTGTCATCGGGCAAGTCTGCCATTCACCGGCTGAACTTGACAGTACCGTCGTTGGCGCGAACGCAGGGCTCCTTGGCGTGTCTCCACGTAGAGTCCTTGAACTCGGACTTTCCGCCGACAGGGCGAGCATCCCCGCCGTCCTTGTCGTATACCCAGAGAGTGCCGTCGTCGCCGACGAAATACTCCTGCAGAAACTTGGGGACGTAGTGGTTTCGTTTGCTCGGCCTTGGAGTTGCCGTCGCCTGACTCATGCTCTTTCCCATCTCCCTAGATACTCCGCCAGCGAATTTGCCGGCGGCCGCTATCGGTGAGAGGATGGCCCGCAGAATCCGCACGACTTCACACACGGGAGACAGAGAATGTTCAAGAAAATTATCCAAACTGACGACGACTGCGCGGCGTTGGTCCTACGCCTCGCTCTGGGAATCATGATGTTTCCCCACGGGGCCCAGAAAATGCTCGGTTGGTTTGGTGGAGGTGGTTTTTCCGGGACCATGCAGTTTTTCTCTCAGAACATGGGAATGCCGGCGGTCCTGGCGTTTTTGGTCATCATCATTGAGTTCTTCGGTTCTATCGGGCTAACCGTCGGTTTTCTGAGCCGCATCGCGGCGCTGGGAGTCAGTGTCGTCATGCTTGGCGCGGTCGTCACCGTCCATGCCGCGAACGGATTTTTCATGAACTGGCTGGGCAATCAGGAGGGTGAGGGGTTCGAGTTTCACATCCTCGCGATCGGGATTGCCATCGCGGTGATGCTGAAGGGGGGCGGAGCGTTCTCGGTAGACAGAAAACTCTCTGCCTAACGACTCGGTCTTCAGTAGATCATCAGCTCTAGAATCTCGAGAATTCTCATTGCCGGTTAGTTCCCGGCTGGCGAATCGGGTTGTCCCTCAACAATAAAGGTTCGCGTTTGGAATCAGAGGCTTGCGAGCGCCGGTCGCTTCAGTCGAGGAGCGCGTTTCTCACTTGAGATCACGCGGCTGGGAGCACAAACTGCGTGGCGCTATGCTCCGTTTTCTCGTCTTCCTCGTCTCTCTCGGCACGCGTGTGCTCCGAGCCGTCTGTCGTCGCCGGGCCGAGCTGGTGATGGAGAATCTTGCTCTTCGGCAGCAGGTGACCGCGCTCAAGAAGGAACGGCCGCGCCCGGCGCTCGACGACACGGACCGCGCATTCTGGGTTGGGCTCCGAAGCTCGTGGCCCTCGTGGGCAAGCCGCTTGGTGATCGTCAACGCCGACACCGTTGCCCGCTGGAATCGCGATCGATTCCGTCGATATTGGGCGAAGATCTCAAGGGGCCGCTATCCCGGGCGACCTCGTGTCGACGCTGAGATTCGCGAGCTCATCCGGACCATGGCTCAAGACGGCTGGGGCGCGCCTCGCATCCACGCCGAGCTCATGAAGCTCGGGTTTACCGTCTCCCAAATGACGGTGTCGCGCTACGTGCTACGCCGGCCGTCCGAGCCCGACCAGGTGAAGCGATGGGTTACGTTCCTGCGCAATCACCGGTCCGACATCGCCGCGATGGACCTGTTCACCGTGCCGACCGCCTCGCTTCGATTGCTCTTTGGTTTCTTCGTGATCGAGCACGGCCGGCGGTACTTGCCCTGTCCGCTGTTGATCGGTCGCCTGCATGCAAATGAAACCATGAGTGAAACAGCCTATTTTTCAACGCCGCTACACTTGAATGATGAGAGCCATCCAGAACCAGGCATGCTCCAGGCCCGCGTGCGAGAATCTTGGAAAGCCGGGCGTCAACATCGGTGGGTACGGCTGGTTTACCACGAAGTCGGGTCGCCGCAGGCGTTTCCGCTGCAAGATATGCGGGGGAACCATCAGCACGAATACGGGCACGGCGTATTTCGGCCTTCGCTGCACTCGCAGACAGTTCGACCAAGTAGCGAGCCTGCGAGTCGAGGGCGTGAGCATTTCTGCCACCGCCCGTCTCACGGGCCATTCCCGCAACACCGTCGCACGCTGGCTCGAGCGTGCTTCAGCAGCCGCAGAGCGCTTCAACCGGGGAATGCTGCGCGACTTCGAAATCGTCGAGCTTCAGGCCGATGAGCTCTACACGTTCATCGACAGCAAGAGCAGGCCCACGTGGCTCTTTGCGAGCATCGAGGTGTGGTCTCGCTTGTGGGCGGGCAGTCTCGTCGGCCGCCTCTCCTATCGAAACACCAAGGCTGTACTGAACGACGTCATCCTCCGCGGGCGCCTTGTCGGAATTCCACTGATCGCCACCGATGGCTTCGAGTACTACTTCGGAGCGATCGTGCGCCTCCTTGGCCCCGCGTGCGTCTACGGTCAAGTGCTCAAGACTCGGCGGAACAATCGTGTCATCCGAGTCGAGCGGCGCGTGAGGATCGGCACGGCGACGCGCCTGAAGGACGCGCTGTTGGAGTCGGAGGATTCCGAAACCCTCAACACGTCGTTCATCGAGCGCCTCAACCTCACCATCCGACAAGGGTCGGCGTACTTGCGCCGGCGGTCTCCATGCCATGCCCGATGCGCAGAGCAGCTGCGCGGGCACGTTGAGCTCCTGCGATGTCATTACAACTTCGTCCGCCGACATCGGGGCTTGAAGTTCGGCTCGGTCTGCCGAACGCCGGCGATGCAGGCCGGCCTGGTGAGCAAGCCATTGACCTTCAGCGACATCTTCAGCGTACGCGGTCCCTCTTACGTCTTTTTGTGGTGGTCGTCCGCGTCTCCGTTACCGTCCACCTCACTGAATCTGACGCTGCCGAGCCGCGGACGATTTCCTGGCCGTCCGATCAGAGAACGGCTGCTTGATCAACAGCGACCGGGCAAGCACCGGTGAGGATGTCGCGCGCGATGAGCTGGCGTGCCGCTAAGGGGCGGCACAGCAAGAAGCCCTGAACCAAATCGATCCCGACAGACTCCAAGAGTTCGAGATCGGCGCGTTCCTCGACGCCTTCCGCGACAACCCGTGCTCCGAACTTTCGGGCGAGCTCCGCGACCGATTCGAGGACCGCGCGCCGATAAGCGTCTTGGTGCGCGCCCTGGACGAAGTAGCGGTCGATTTTGAAGTAGTCGGGACGACAATCGAGCATCCTCCGGTAATTGGAGTCGCCGGCACCGATGTCGTCCAGAGCAATTCGAACTCCGAGGCGTCGCAAACCGAACAACGCCCGGCACAGGCCCTGATGGCTCACGGGAGAGTACTCGATGATCTCTACCGTTACCCGCTCGGTGGAAATCCCGTGCTCTCGAGCCACGTCTTGCAAGAACACTGGAAACTCCCCGTCCAACTCGAGAGTGCAGGCGTGAACGTTCACGGCGAGATTCGGCTCGCCCGGAAGCGCCCCCGCTTCGCGCAGCGCGTTTTGGACACAAGCTCGATCCGCCACCACCTCGGCGCCCTCGGCTCGTACCCGGTCAAAAAGTACGTCGGGTTGCTCCCAGGGTGTTCCTTTCGGCCCACGGGAGAGCGACTCCAGTGCATGCAAACGGACGCCTCGCCGTGTGATTTCGAAGATCGGCTGAAAGACGACGGAGAGGCCGCACGAGTCGAGGATAGCCTCCACCAGATCTGGGTCGTTCATCATCGGTTGCATAGCAGCCATGTTGCCTCTCTCCGTCGAGCGAGGGCCAACGGACGTAGAGCGACCGCGGCTTCGCAGTGACGGCAACTTCGGCTGGGGAGGTGTCGTTTTTGCTTCTTGACTCAGCGCTCGCTGAGCCAAGAGCGGTTTCGGTTGTTTGTCACACCCCGACACACTGCAGGGGTCGTGCCAAGATCGATCGTTTTTTACCGAAGGCGTCCGGGCCAGTTTTCTCGTACGTAAGTGGCTTTGTTTGAAATTCTTAGACGTTGCGGCGATGGCAAATTCACCTTATCGGCCCGGGGGTTCGGTGCTCGGTGTCTCGATCTGTCTCAATCGGTCTCAGCCGGGTTGTGTCACAACCTTCCCAACAAGCCACTTTGTTTTGTATAATCAGTTCACACCAAAGTTTCCAAGAAAAAAAGGCGGCCTGGACCAGGGCGGTGACGTTATGCGAATGTCAGCGAGGACGGCACCACACAACCCGGAAATGGATACGACGGAGAAGCTGAGTCCACGATCGGCATGACGCTCGAACGGCTTACCTCACTGCTGCGTGTGGGCTGTCTTCTTGTTGTCGTGAACCTCGTCGCCTGGCCGATTGTCATCGCGCTTGCTCCCCCCGTATTCGACTCCGAGTTGGCCGCGGCTCCGGAATCGTCCGCTTCGACAATGATGACGTGCTGGGACTGTGGCCGATTCGTTATTGTCGGTCGCGAGCTCGGGAGTTACTGGGATCCAGTGCCGGTGAAGCTTTTCTTGGCGCTAAACCTCCCGCCCTTGAGGCTCACGTCTAACGAGACGGCCCCGTTCGATCAACTGCAAGTCCAAACACCATTCTTCGTCGTCGCCGCGGTGATGTGGTGGCTTCTCATCGGAACGATTGTAAAGATAGTCTGGACGACGCTGCGAGGCATGCCTCGTCGGACTGCGAGAACGTCGAAGCCCATCGCATAACCGCCGCATGCAGCCGTCGGACGCCAGCCCCCCCTTTCCTCGCTTGCGGGCATCCGCAGCTGATGCGTATCGTTATACCGACGTGATCTAAGCTGCACCGAGAGCAACGCCCCGTGATAGCTACCGCACTCCGCACATGCTGTAAACGAGGTGAGTTCGTGCGCACACTCGGCGTTGCCTGTTTCGCTCTTGCCTTCGCGATTCTAGGAGACGAGGCCGCTACTGCGACACAGGCGCGCAGCGATCGAGCCCAGCTCGATGAGAAGATGGTTCGGGAGACCGTAGAGGCTGTTGCTGACGTGGTGGGCCGGGAGTACTTCGATCGTGACGTTGCATTGCGCGTCAATGAGAGTCTTCGCGAGCAACTTTCGCTAGGCCAGTTTGCAGCCGTCGACTCCGCTGAGAATCTCGCTGAGCTGCTCACGGAGAACCTGCGCGCGTTGACATCCGACAAGCATCTCGGAGTCAGCCTTATTTCTCCCGCCGATGAGACTACGGTGTCGACAGCGACGAAGCAGCAGTCACGGCAATTGCGAGCCCGCCGACAAAACTACGGCGCGGAGCACATCCAGATTCTTTCCGGCAACGTCGGCTATCTCAACTTCACGACGTTCTATCGACTAGAGGAGGCGCGTGAAGCAATCGAGGCCGCCATGGCATCGTTGCGATACGCTGATGCTCTCATTCTAGACATGCGCTCGAATCGGGGCGGTAATCCGGGATCGGTCGCTCTCCTTTCAAGCTACCTATTCGAAAGCCCTGAGAAACTCTTGTTCGATATCGTGCCCCGCGACGGAGAGACAAACTCCTACTACACGGAATCCGTACCGGAGTCCCACCGCGACGCTCGCCGGCCCATATTTGTCCTAACGGCAGCAGATACGTTCTCCGCCGGCGAGGGTCTCGCTTTCATACTCCAGGACCTCGGACGCGTGGAGGTTGTGGGGGAAGTAACCGCGGGAGCGGCAAATCCGGGTCGTCCGTACCTTGTGAATGCGTACTTCGAGGTGGTCGTTCCAAATAGTCAGGTTCGCTCCGCGGTGACAGGTCGAAACTGGGAGGGCGTGGGCGTGATTCCGGATATCCCAACAACCGAAGAGCAGGCACTCGAGGTCGCGCACCGTCGAGCCCTCCAAAGGCTACTGGAAACGACAACCGATAAGATTTGGGCTGACGTTCTGCGGAAGGAACTGCAGCGGCTTTCGCGGCCGTAATGTCCAAGAGGCGGTGCAACGACTACGGAAGCCGGATAACTTCACGTGCAGATGTCGGACGCCAACACCGCTTTCTCCCTTGCGGGCGTCCGCAGCTCACGCGGGTCGTTAGAGGTAAGACTAAGATTTGAACGGCCCCTAAGTAGAGACCCATCTGTCAAGAGCACGCCTCAGGTAGTATGTCCTACATGGATCTCCTCCAAGGTCTCCACCATTCGTGCCGTCGCGCCTGGCGCCAGCGCGGTACCACACTCGTGGTTGCGGGTCTTCTCGCTTTGGGGATTGGAACCTGCGGTGCGACGTTCGCCGTCGTACACGCGCTTCTTTGGGAGGAGAGGGAAGTCCGCGCTCCCGACCGGCTCGAGGTGTTATGGCGCTTCGATCCCAGAAAGGACGTGCCGTTTATTGAGATTTCCTTCCCCGACTACTTGGATTGGCGACGCGACAACGAAACGCTCGAAGATCTCGCGGCCTTCGGCTCCGAGACTCACTACGGCGTCATCCAACTCGACGAACCCGTACCCGTCGACCTGTCCATTGCCTCGGTGTCGTTCTTCGACGTCCTGGGGGCCAAGGCCGCGCTCGGCCGTACTTTCCTACCGGAGGAGGAGCTTCCAACAGCGCGGCGCGTCGTTGTGCTCAGCCACGGTCTGTGATAGCGACTCTTCGCCGGTGACCGAGGCGTCATCGGACGTGAGATTCGAATCGAGGGCGACGATACCGAGACGTTCATGATCATCGGGGTCATGCCCGAGGCGTTCGATTTCCCGAGCGGCATCGAGCTCTGGACTGCCATACAGCACGACCGATCTCCTAACGCCAGATTCAGAGCCCCGTATTTGTTTATGGTCGGTCGCTTGAAGCCCGGCATCGATCGCACCGAGGCGAAAGCGGAGCTCGACGCTCTCGTCGCCGCCACCGACCAGGCTTACCGCGCCGACCGGAGCCTCCTGCACACGATGGCGCTGACGTCGTTTCTCGACTACCACCTCGGTACGGGGACCAGGCTCGCACTCATGGCGCTTCTGGGAGCGGTCGCGCTCGTACTCGTCGTCGCCTGGGTCAACGCAGGAAACCTCCTCGTCGTCCGTGCGAGTGAGGAAGAGCACGAGCGCACGATCCGGCGCGCGCTGGGCGCATCGCGTCTCGACATCGTCCTCAGGACCCTGTCCACTGCCGGCGTCACAATCTCTCTCGCATTCCCAGCTGCGATTGCAATCGCGATCGGGGGCCTCGCCGCTCTCCATCGTTTCGGCCCGTCTGACATCCCCGGCCTCGACGACACACGCGTCGGCATCGTCGCCGTCGCCTTCATGGCGACGCTAACGCTCGCATCGCTCGTCCTCACGGGCGCATTCGGCGTGGCGCGCGCTCATCGGGATGGCAGGAGCCGTCCGGGCGCCAAGCATATGCTTCTGACGAGCGAGGTCGCCATCGCCGTTATCGTCTCCGCAGCCTGCGGCCTCACGCTGCGGTCGAGCGCACGCCTCTTTCGGGCGGACCCGGGCTACGACGTCGAAAGGCTTCTGATGTTCGACCTCATGGCGATGGACCAGCACTATCCGGAGCTCGCGGACAAGAGAGCGTTGCACCGGCTCGCGCTCGAGCGTATCCGCGCCGTTCCCGGCGTCTCCTCCGCCTCGGCCGTGTTCTTGCGCCCCTTTGCCGCCGGCTCTGTCGGATTTGACGCGGGTTTCTTGGCCGAGGGCCAAGCGTTTCGATGGAAAAGTGTCGAGCATGAGGGCCGGACCTACCATGTCCCAGACTCCGCAGCCAACCAGAAGAACCCACTGTGCAACATGGAGGTGACGACACCGGGGTATTTCGAGACGATGGGCATCGAGCTCGTCGAAGGGCGAGACTTTCGCGAGAGCGACGACGACGAAAGTCCCCACGTGCTGATCATCAGTGCCAGTCTGGCGAAATTGTTGTGGCCTGGCGAAAGCGCTCTGGGCAAGGGGATCTACATCCCCGGCTCCCGCTTCGACGACGAGCTGTTCAACGTTCCGAGCCGCGTGATCACCGCGTCGGCCTTGGCGGGCCGTTCCACGAAGTGGCGCCGTCCCTGCCCGGCAAGCGCGAGCCTCGAGAGCTCCTCGGCGTCGACGGAGGTGCCGGTGCCAATGACGCTCAAGGGAACTCCACCGAGCGCGCTTCGATGGGCGAGCGCAGCGACGGGCTCGACGTCGTCCGAGAGCGTCCGCGACGTCACCAGGACCAAGAGGCTGGTCCCGAGGGGCATCGTCGGGTCGTCGCCGGCGTGCACGCGTTCCATGGCGAGAGCGACGGCCTGCTGAAGAGGAAGACCCGAGTCCTCCTCCTTCGCGAGGAGATCGTCGAGCGCGACACTGAGAGGACCGCGTCGGAATGCTTCCGGCCCGAGGAGCTCCGCCGCACCTCGACCAGCCACGACGAGCCGGAATCGATCGCCGAGCTCGCGCGTCCTCTCGAGCGCCTCGAGAAGGGCGCGCATCGAGCGGGCGTCTTCGTCACTCGGCGCAGCGCTCAGATCCAGCACGACCCCGACGTTCATGGGTGGGCGGCGACGGCCGTAGTGACCCGCCGCGCGCAGGCCGACTTGCACGAGCACGCGGCGCGGCTCCGTCGCGCCGGCTGCGTCGGCGTGGACGTAGAGCGACAGCGACCGGTTCTGGGGCGCGTCATAGGGAAGAGGCACCCGGTGCGAGGCGCGATGCAGCCTCGGCGCCTGGCCGCCGAAAAGCTCCGCTCCCGCCTTCGCGAGGCGAGCCTCGAGCAAGCGAATCATGGGATCGCCTGGAACGTAGGTGTTTCGCCAGTAGCCGCGTGCTTCTTGAAAGCTGAGGTTCTCTAGCGAGCGTTCATCCTTCGGCTCAGGCGTCTTCTCCAGCTCGAAGGTGACGGGCTCGCGGAACGTTCGAGAGCTATCGGAGTCGCCTGGCTCGTACTTCCATCCCTTCGCCGCTTCGACGGCCGCTTCGTCGAGACCGGGCACGGAGCGAAGTACTTTGACCGCGGTGACATTGCCTTCTTCGTCCACCGTGAGCTCGAGAACGACGGTGCCTTCCACCCGGGACGCCTTCGCGTTCTCCGGATAGGCGGCCATTTGATCGACGCGCTTGCGAGGTCTGGACAGTGCGCGCATGTAGTAATCGCGGCTCGACGACAGGCTGCGCTCCGCTGCAGCTATCTCGGGCGTTTCGGTGGCGAGTCCAACCGCGTCGGGCAAGTTCTTCTCTTCACCCTCGTTCTCCACGAACCTCCCCTCGCCTTTCTTGCCAGCGACGCTGTCGTCCTTGTCGAGCAAGTCCTGACCCCGCTCGCCCCCGACGATTCCTGCGAGACCTCCATCCGCGCGACCCCTCGCATCGGCCGACTGTGGAGCGGGCGGCGGCGGCGGAGCCGAGGGAGTCGGGACATAACCCAAAGATTTCAGGCTACGAAGAACCTCCTCGTCCACCTCCGCTTGCTCCTTCTCCTCGGTCGAGGCAACGCCGCCTCCGGAGCCGCCTCCAATGCCGGGAAGAAAGGCGACCTCGGGCTCTCGATCGAAGCTCTTCTGGCCGCGGTAAAGCGGCATCCAGAGGAGAACGAAGACCGCGAGGAACGCCGCCGCGGCGGCGGGGACGAAAATGCGAAACCGGGAAATCCTCGGTGCGCGGAGGCGCCGCAGAACGGATCGAACCTGGAAGTCGGATGAGTCGTGCTCGGGCAAGTTTTCGAGACCCCGATCGATCGCGTGAAGCGAAGCGAGAAAGCGCTGGCAGCCCGTGCACTTCTCGAGATGTTCCTGTTGCACGTCGGTGAGCATGCGCTCGTCTTCGAGAGCTAGCTCTTCGCGCAATGCCTTGCAGAAATCCATCATGATGCACTCACTCTCTGGCGTTCATAGCGTTCTACGAGCTGAAGCCGCGCTCGCCGTAATCGGGTCTTCACCGTATTGATCGGGATTGCGAGCACGGAAGCGACGTCTTTCAGGCTCATCCCCTCGAGCCTCGCGAGTAGCAAGACCTCACGTTCCTTCGCGGGCAGCTCCGGAATCGTTCTCTCGAGCCAGACAACCATTTCGTTTGCGGTGGCTTTCGCCTCGCTGTCGGGGGCAGGGTCTTTGTGCTCCGTGCTCGAGAGCGGCGTGAAGAAAACTCGGTGCAGCTTCTGTTTCCGAAAATAGCTCCTTACGGTATTGGCGAGGACGGTGAAGAGCCACGGATGGAGAGGAAGCGCGGGGTCGTATCGGTGCGACTGGCGGTGGATCTTCACGAAAACGTCCTGGAAGAGATCGTCTCGATCCGATTCGGGAACGCCGGTATGGACGAGGTAGCCGAAAACGGGCCGGCGGTAGTGCTCGACGAGCTTCGCGAAGGCGGTGTCGTTGCCTTGGCGGTGTGCCACGAGGAGAGGGCCGGCATCCTGCCGCGAAGCGGGCATCTCCGCGCGCCCTCCGTCTGATTCCATGACGACCAAGCCTCTCATGCCCCCTCTTACCAGCGAGAGGGGAAAATGTTTCAACAAAATTCCAGCAGGGTGCTGAATAATGCATCTGCACCCTACACCGACGGTAGAATCCCGCGATGACCGAGATCGAGAAAAGTCGTGTCCTCATCACGGGCGCCGCTAGCGGTCTCGGGCGGAGGATGGCCCGCGGCGTCGCGGAGCGGGGCGGGCATCCGATTCTCTGGGACCTCGACGGGGAAGGACTCGAGGCGCTTCGGGGAGAGATCGGCGGTGAGAGCTTCCTATGCGACGTATCGGATCGCGAGGCGGTCTACCGCCTGGCCGAGGAAGTCGGTCCGGTCGACATTCTCATCAATAACGCCGGCGTCGTCAGCGGCGAGCGGTTTCTGGACATTCCCGACGAGAAGATCGAAAGGAGTCTCGCGGTCAATACCCTCGCCCTCTTTTGGACGACTAAAGCCTTTCTTCCCGGCATGATCGAGAGAGGCCGCGGCCACCTCGTCACGATCGCTTCCGCCGCCGGGCTGATCGGCGTCTCGAAGCTCACGGACTATTCGGCGAGCAAGTTCGCGGCGGTGGGGCTCGACGAGTCGTTGCGAGTCGAGCTCGAGAAAGCCGCAACTGGAGTGCGCACGACGCTCGTCTGCCCCTATTTCACCGATACGGGCATGTTCGAGGGCGTCAGGACCCGTTTCTCGTTCCTGCTTCCCATCCTCGACGAGGCGAACGTGGCCGAGAAGACCCTTCGGGCTATCGAGCGAAACCGAGCCCGCCTCTACCTTCCGCCGATGGTCTATACGATTCCGCTCCTTCGACTGCTACCCGTCTCCTGGTTCGACGCCATCGCGGGTTTCATGGGAATCAATGTTGCTATGGATAAATTCGTAGGCAGACGATAAATATTCGGTCAATAGCGTTATTTTACCGATAAATATCTATAAAATTGACAATTTTGTCTTAATAGGCTAAAATTTGACCATGAGGTCAAATACTGAGACGGTTGGTCAAAAGAAGCCAACATTCATAGAAGAAGCCCGCCGGCGACAGATCATCGACACCGCTATCGAGACCATCGCCACGCAGGGTTTGTCACAGACCTCGCTCGCTGAGATCGCTCGCGGAGCTGGCATCAGCAAGGGGGTGATCTCGTATCACTTCGCCGGCAAGGAAGAGCTGATCGAAGAAATCCTGAGGAGCCTCCTCCGCCGTCCCGCGGAGTTCATCAAGGAGCGCGTGGGTGGCCATGGGGCGGCGCTCGAAAAGCTCCGTGCCTACATCGAGTCGAACTTCGACTTCATGGAGGCGCACCGGAACAACTACGTGGCGCTCGTCGATCTATGGGGCCGACGTTCCGACAGCATGGACCACACCCCTCTCAACGCCGAAGCCTACGAGCCCTCGCGCCACTACCTCGCTCGCATTCTGGAAGAGGGGCGCGAGCGCGGCGAGCTCCGGCCCCTTCCCGTCCAGACGACGGCCTCTTTGATCCAGGCGGCCATCGACGGCGTCATGCTGCAGTGGGTCTTCGACGAGAGCGCCGTCGACCTCGACGTGTGCCGCGCCGAGCTCGTCGCCATGATTGCCCGCCACGTTACAGGAGAGATGTCATGACTAACCATGACCGAGACAACGAGCCCGTTATCGACACCACCGGCATGTCCGATGGAAAGCGCGCCGCGCTCGAGCTCACCGAGGCCTCTCGCGAAGGTCTCTGGGAGTACCCGACGTTCGCCGGCGCACCCTTCATGGGCGAGGTACCGATCGATCTCATCCATCCCTATCCGGAGAGACCGTCGGACAGAGATGCCCGCGGACGTGAGTTCCTGGCTCAGATGGAGGCCTTTCTGCGTGACCACGTCGACCCGAACCAGATCGACCAGGACGGTGAGATCCCCGACGACGTCATTCAGGGGCTCGCCGCTATCGGCGCGTTCGGCATCAAGATCCCGCGAGACTATGGGGGCCTTGGCCTGACCCAGCAAGTCTATACCCGCGCCGCGGTCCTGCTCGGAAGCTATTGCGGGAACCTGTCCGCGCTGCTCTCCGCCCACCAGTCCATCGGCGTACCGCAACCGCTCCTCCTTTTCGGAACCGAGGAGCAGAAGCGGGCGTTTCTTCCCCGCGTCGCCGGAGGCGAGATTTCCGCTTTCGCGCTCACCGAAAAAGGCGTTGGCTCGGACCCCGCCCGCATGGAGACCCGAGCGGAGCCGACCGAAGACGGAAAGCACTTCATTATTAATGGTGAAAAGCTCTGGTGTACGAACGGCACCGTAGCTGGTCTGCTCGTCGTGATGGCGAAGACGCCCTCGAAGATCGTCGATGGCCGCGAGCGCAGTCAGGTGAGTGCTTTCGTCGTAGAAACCAAAACGCCGGGAGTCGAGGTGATCCATCGATGCCGGTTCATGGGGTTGCGCGCCCTTTTCAATGCGGTTATTCGTTTCACCGACGTCAAGGTTCCCCGGGAGAACATGATCGCCGAGGAAGGCAAAGGACTTCGAGTCGCCCTCACGACGCTCAATACCGGGCGGATCACGCTTCCCGCCATGTGCGTCGGCCTTTCGAAACGTGCGTTCGAAATGGCAAAACGCTGGGCCAATGAGAGGGAGCAGTGGGGTGCCCCGATCGGAAAGCACGCAGCCGTCGCCGACAAAATCGCGAGGATGGCGTCGACCATCTTCGCGATCGAGTCGATGACCTACCTCACCTCCGCTCTCGTCGATCGAAAAAAGAGCGACATCCGCCTCGAGGCGGCCATGACGAAAATGTTCGCCAGCGAAGCCGCGTGGCACATCGCGGACGAAGCGATGCAGGTTCTGGGTGGCCGTGGATACGAGACCGCCGCTTCGTTGAAAGCTCGCGGCGAGACGCCCTACATGATCGAGCGCTCGCTCCGAGACGCTCGGATCAATCGTATTTTCGAGGGGTCGACGGAGATCATGAGGCTCTTCATCGCCCGCGAGGCGATGGACCCGCACTTGAGCGTGGCCGGGGAGGTCATGAACTCACGGCTCCCATTCGGGCGACGATTGAAGGCCGCGGCGCGCGCCGCAGTCTTCTACGCTCGGTGGTACCCGAAGCAGTGGCTTCCCTCTCTCTCCTCCACGCCGAAGATGGATCCGGCGCTCGGGAAGCACATCGCCTACGTGCGCAAGACGAGCAAGAAGCTCGCACGCAAGTTGTTCCACCAGATGTTGAAGCACGGGTCAAAACTCGAGCGCGAGCAGATGCTCCTCGCGCGCTTCGTCGACATCGGGACCGAGCTCTACGCCCAGTGCGCGTCGGCGTCTCGTGCCCAGGCCCTCATCGAGGACGGCCGCGATCGCAACGAGGTCCTGGCGCTCGTCGAGCACTTCTGCGCGACGTCCCGGCTTCGCATCGACGAGGCTTTCCGCGCGATCGGCAGAAACGTCGACCGCGAGGGCTACCGTCTGGCGCAAAGCGTCCTCGGCGGCGGGTCGGAATGGCTCTTCGACGGGATGGTGGAAGGGAGCCTCGAGGAGATCGCCCGTGTCGAAGTTGCGGAGACCGTCCCCGAGCTCCACGAAGTGTCCCGTTAGGCTTGCGGGGACGAGCCCACTTCCGCTATTCTTACCGTTCTTCCGGAGCGACGTTTCCGGGCGATGCGCCTGTAGCTCAGCTGGATAGAGCGTCTGCCTCCGGAGCAGAAGGTCAGAGGTTCGAATCCTCTCAGGCGTACCAGCCACGAAGCCTTGAAAGTGGGCCGCTAGCTCAACTGGCAGAGCAACGGACTCTTAATCCGTAGGTTGAAGGTTCGATTCCTTCGCGGCTCACCAACTAAATCAACCACTTACTGGTACTCGCCGAGACCAGTTTTGCCGCCGGGGGAACGTCAGGGGAACGCCTCGACATTACTTAATGAGACTCCCTGAAACCAGGTCGTGGTGGCCGAAGGCGGATCCTCTCATTTGGGCTCGGCACGGAGGTAGAGGGAACGGCGGCGGTCCCCGTGGTTCAAGCTACTCCCAAAGCGTCGACCCTCTTATTTAGGGAATTATATACTTGACGCCACCTGATACATAGGCTATAGTGGTGGTAGGAGATAGGGCATGGAACTTGCCGCTTACGACAGCCTATATGCGCTCCGGGAAGTCTTCGCCACCGAGGAGAGTTGCATCCGCCACCTGGAAGGCCTGCGATGGCCCGGTGGCATCGTTTGTCCGTGGTGTGCCTCTGCCCGTAAGTTCTACAACGTTCGGAGAGGTGGCTACAAGTGCGCCGATTGTCGCCAGGAGTTCTCAGTCCGAAAGGGGACGATCTTCGAGGAAAGCCGTCTCCCGCTCCGCAAATGGTTTGTCGCGGCATGGTTGATCACTTCCAACAGAAAAGGTATCCCGTCTACTCAATTGGCCCGAGAGATAGGCGTAACACAAAAGACGGCGTGGTTTATGCTGGGTCGGCTCCGAGAAGTCCTAGATCAAATGGACTCGTACGGAGGACCGTTTGATGGGATCGTCGAAGTCGATGAGACGTTCATGGGTGGCAAGGCGCGGAATATGCACGCCGATAAGCGTCGCCAGAATATCAAGGGGCGCGGCCCCGTAGGTAAACAGCCAGTTGCCGGTGCCCGCTCGCGCGGTGGGAAGGTGAAGGCGAAAGCCATCCCCAACACGAGCCAGATGGTGCTTCATGGTTTTGTCCAATCCAATGTTGCGGCTGGTTCCGTTCTCTATACGGACGATCACAGCGCTTATCTCGGTCTAGATCGCCTCTACTCCCATGAGAGCGTCCGCCACTCTGTGGGCGAGTACGTGCGCGGGCAAGCGCATACTAACGGGATGGAATCCTTCTGGGCGCTACTGAAACGCGGCTACATCGGCACCTTTCACCACTTCACTTGGAAACACCTGCACCGTTATCTCGCCGAATTCTCGGCGCGATTCAACCTTGGGAAGATCAAGGGCGGCGAAAGAGTAGACACCTTGCTAGGCGCATCGTCCGGCCTTCGTCTGACCTATGCGGATCTGATTCGATGACAACCTTTAGCCAGCTCATAACTGAGGCCGCTACGCGCACTGCTCCGCACTTAATGGAGCCGTGGCTCGGCAAGGTGCATCCTGGCGACTGCCTCAAACTCATGGCGAAACTGCCAGCGTTGTCGGTCGATACGATCGTCACCAGTCCGCCCTACAACATCAAGAACAGCACGGGGAACGGCCTCAAAAACGGAAGCGGCGGGAAGTGGCCAAAAGCCGCGCTGATAAAGGGCTACGCTTCTAACGGTGACGCCATGCCACATGAGGATTATGTCGAGTGGCAGAAGAAGTGCCTGAAGGCGATGATGCGCGTGCTGCGCAAAGATGGAGCCATTTTCTACAACCACAAGTGGCGCATCCAGGGCGGGCTACTCCAAGACAGGGCTGACATCATGGAAGGCTTCCCCGTCCGGCAGATCGTCATTTGGCAACGCAAGGGAGGTATCAATTTCAATCCAGGCTATTTTCTGCCTACCTACGAGGTCATCTACCTAATCGCCAAACCAGATTTTAAGCTGGCGCCAAAGGCGAACGCCGCCGGTGACATTTGGAGCATCCCACAAGAGAACAACAACCCACACCCCGCACCCTTCCCTATTGAATTAGCCCAACGCTGTATCGCATCCACGAAAGGCAAGATTGTTCTTGACCCGTTCATGGGCTCCGGCTCTACGGCGATTGCGGCCGAGGCCGAGAAGCGGAAGTGGATCGGGTTCGATATCTCCGAGGAATACTGCAAGCTGGCTCGAGAACGGCTCTCCGCCGTTCGCCGGATCGTGAAGTGACTTCCCCGCCGCGCACAAAGCGCGAACTATTCGGGCGATTACGTGGTGTTGTCTCCGGTGGCTGGTATGTCCTACCGGAGAAGTTTGGAGGAACTGGCGGTCCAGGGATGTTTCTGGAGAGTTTGCTAGGAGTGACAACAGGCGCGGCGGATATTCCCGATTCGGTTGGATGGGAGCTGAAGTGGTACACCCCGCGAACTAATCTCTTGACGCTGTTTCACAAGGAACCAACAGGCCCATCAACCATCCTCCGCTACATGGTGCGCAAGCACGGCTGGAAAGACGCAAAGGGGAGAATGAGTTTCCGGCACACGATCAAGGGCAAGAGCGATCGCTTCCGAGTGGAAGACAGTGGAGGCCAGATCGTTGTCCGGCCGATTAGAGGTAATGGGCTCATCCCGTATTGGTCCCATGAGGAGTTGATGGCGGTAGCGGGATCCAAACTGCGACGGCTCATCATGGTCAAGGGGGAGAAGGACGGCCAGAAGGTGCGCTTCCGTCAGGCCGACGCCTACGAGACCTTCCACCTGGCTGACTTTGTAAATGAGATTCTACGAGGCGAGATCGTGATTGACTTCGATGCTAGGGAAGCCAAGCCAGGAAGCCCAGGGCTCAGAAACCACGGCACCAAGTTTCGAGTAGCGCCTTCCTCGGTCTGTAGGCTGTACCTCAAGAAGGAACGCCTCTAGCTGGCTGGTGGCGTCAAGCATATAATTCCCCTTATTTAACCATCGTCAGCGAGCCGTAGTCCTTGAACATTGTTTTGAATCTCACAAGCTCTGTGCCGTTCAAGACGTCCTCGCGATACCGATCACCAAGCCGCGAAACAGGTTTCTGTATAGAGTTCCGTTTTGGCCCGGCGATGATCTACTAGCAGACCTAGGCGCAGAAGAGTTTGCTAATTTGGTCGGCGCAGAGTTGTACTGGGAAGAACGTGGGTTCCTGCTCAAACTGAGTTGCAGCGTTTATAGACTCTTCGAACAACTGATCAATAACCTTGCAGAAGTGTCCGGGGTGATCCGTAATGAGATCGACGGGTCCCGGATCGTCAGCAACCCAGGAGGCGCTGAGTTGCTTTCCTATGATACGTTCTTGCGGGAAATCAACTCGGCCGAAGCGTAACAGGTCGCATCGCTGCACTTTGCGCTGACCCATTTCGAGGAACTCCGCCCCTTCGTCCTATTGGATAGGTCGCGCACGTTTCGCGGATAGAACGCTTCGGCGAACGAGGCCGCGGGCGGGACGAATACCGGGACGGCTGGATAGCGGGTTGCGAGGCCCCCGCCAGCTTGGAGCCCATACAGTCGACTCGCCTACTGAGGATACAGCGGTGTCTGAGCGAATATCCTATACTCTTCTCGTCACCTACTGGTTAGACGACGACCACGAGCGAGACGACTGCGTGAACGAGGGCATGGTGGAGAGCGAGAACAACTCCACTGGGCCTAGTGAAATCCGCTTCCGGCCGCACCGTTGCCGTGCCGCCACTCATCGCTGCTTGTTATGTCGTCATAGCCGGTGCGAGAAGAGCTTAGCTTGTTTCTGAAACGACTGCATTTCCTCGTTGGTTCCCTCGCTGTAGCTACCTTTCTTGCTTCTGGCGCATTCATGGGGATCACCTTTCCTGATGCGTATCAGGGGAATGAGATTGCGCGCATGACGTTTCGCGCGAACCACATTTACATTTTGTTTTCAGGATTGCTCAATCTTGCTATTGGGTCATGTTTTCTTGATGCTCAGCAGACCTTCGCTAGGAGAGTCCAACTTACGGCATCGCTACTTCTCTTGTCGTCACCAGTTGCGCTCGTTGCTGCGTTCGCAATAGAACCAGCCCGCGCGACGTTTGAGAGACCCATTAGCTTTATTGGCATAGTTACCGCGTTAGTTGGCACTGGACTTCTTTGTATTGCGCGGTGGCATGACACACGCCAGAACGCGATGTAACAACCATGGAGAGGGACCGCCAAAGGCTACGTCGCGGCCCCCATTGATTCCTCCTGGCGTGCATGATGTCGTATCGACCACTGTTTTACTCCTTTGGCCATGCTGATCCGTCCCCTTACGCCTGAAGACGAGACGTTCCTTTGGGAAGCACTCTACTACGCCGTCTATGTAGGACCCGGCGAACCAGCGCGTCCACCCGAGATCGTTCGGCAGTCGAAACTTGCGCGCTACGTTCTCGGCTGGATGACGCGTGCGGATGACCTCGGCTTCAAAGCTGAGCAAGACGGTGTGCCGGTCGGAGCAGCGTGGCTGCGACGATGGTCAGGTGACGAGCAGGGCTACGGGTTCGTAGATCGGGCGACGCCGGAACTGTCGATGTCGATCCTCCCGCAACACCGCGGCCGCGGCGTGGGAACGTTGCTGCTTCGCTATCTGTTGTCGGCGGCTGAGAAGCGTTTTACCGCCGTAAGCCTGAGTGTTTCGGAGTCGAATCCGGCGCGGCGTCTGTACGAGCGCGAGGGGTTCATACCCGTCGGCGAGCCTGAAGGCGGTTCGATCACAATGGTTAGGAAGTCGATCCCGGGAGAGATGACGAGATCCTCCTGTACGTCGGCGAGGGACAGATCCGGGCTCGACTAAACGCTCATTTCGCGAAAACTCGAAAGGTGGGGCACAGGCAAGGCGACGTTTTGCAGTCAGCCGGAGAGCTGGAATGCTCTTGGGTGAACAACGGCATCTGGGGGCCTCATCAGCGCCAAGAGCTAGAGACCGACCTCATTGCAGCCCACGTTCTCATGACCGACCAAGTGCCCCGCGTGCAGTTCCTAGGCTGACGCGACTCCCCCGTTTGTAAAGCGACCTTCTTTCTGCTGTGATTGAAGTCGGAGGCGTCGCTTGCTTGGTAGAGTTGGTTTGTCCATCGCCGCCATCCTTTTGGTCGCCTTCTCTCTCTTTGGTCAGTCTTTCCAGGCCAAGGTCGTCGGGATCTCCGATGGCGATACGATCACCGTCTACGATGGCGGCCAGCAAACTCGGATCCGCCTCGAAGCAATCGACTGCCCCGAGAACGGCGCGGACTTCTCCAGCCGGGCCAAGCAGCTCACATCCGATCTCGTCTTCGGCAAGCAGGTTCGGATCGAGGGCAAAGAGCGGGATCAGTACGGAAGGCTTGTCGCTCGAGTCTTCGTTGGCGACACAGACGTATCCCTCTCTTTAGTCGAAGCTGGACTCGCCTGGCACTACAAGCAGCATTCGGACGATCCGGTCCTTGCCGCCGCAGAGGTCGTCGCCAGAGCAAAAGAACTAGGCCTATGGTCGCTCCCGAATCCGACCCCGCCGTGGGAGTTTCGATCTGGGACTGCGAACGTTGGCCCACCACGTAGCGGTCCGTATCACGGTAACGCGCGAAGCAAGGTCTTCCACGCCCCCGGCTGCCAGCATTACGACTGCAAGAACTGTACGGTGATCTTGGCCTCGAAGGGACAGGCTGCACAGAAGGGATTTCGTCCACACTCGGGCAGAGGCGCGTGCGTTAGATAGGTGCGTTCCGCCTTAAGGGAGGTCGCCTCGTGAAGCTACTCAGCGCTGTTACTTTTCTCGTATGCGGACCCGCCGTTGTTGGAACCGCGTGCCAATCACCGCAAGGCGGTTCCAACACAGCGGGCACGACCGGTACCGAGCTGGTAGCGCTTCGGAGTGAAGTTGAAGAGATGAAGCTCCGGCTCGGACTTCAGGAGGGATTAACCAATCGGAACCTCTCCGATATTAGCGACCTCAAACACGAGAGCGCCGTCTTTGACCCATCGGCCGATGTGGGATTCGCACAGCTGGATACCTCCCTGGGTGCGTTCTTTGTCTCTCTCGAAGATGTACGCTCATTTGCAGATGGCGTGCGCGTGGAACTTCATGTCGGAAACGTTTTCGCGGCCACATTTGGCGGAACGACGTTCAAGGCGAAGTGGGGTCCGCGGACGCCGACCCGCCAAGAGGGAGAAGGTGATTTGTACGAAAGAACCCGCGACCGTATGTCGGATGATGAGGAAAAAAGAAAAGAAAACCAACTCCGCGTGGAGGCGAACAGGCAGAAGCGCGAAGAATGGGAGAATTCACTGCGCGAAACGGAGATTAAGATTAGCAGTCTGCTCCTTCCAGGACAGTGGAACCGGGTGTGTCTAAACCTGCCAGACACGGAGCCCAGCAGCTTCGGCCACCTGGAGCTATCAATGGAAGTCGACCAAATCGTACTCAGCAACGAGTGAGTGATCTGGACGGCAGTTTGGATTAGACACACGATCTCCGCGCCCAGATTCATCTGGTAGGCTATTGGATGCGGAGCGAGCCGTGGAGCCCCGCGCGATGCAGAGCCCCTCCCGGCCGTTCACGTCTCGAAGGTCCCGGAGTCTTGAGCGATCCCTTGGCAAGTAACGCTCGGCTCAAGCGGAACCAACTTTTGGGCCGGCATTTCATCGAAATTCTGCTCTTCGACGGAGGTTCCGGCCGCAATTTGTCGTCTCTCTACTGTAAGGAGGCGACCATGGACAAGCATCTCACCCCGCTCAACGTTGCGGAGTTCATCGAGGGATTTCTCGACGAGGGCAGGGCGGCCGACGCTATTGAGCACCTGGCTGATTGCGCTGGGTGTGCGGGGTTTCTGGCCGACGTTCTTCGTGCGGCGAGCGTAGACTCAACTTGGCTCGCTACGGCCCAGCGAGGCGTTGTGGAGTGCAATTGCCCACGGCCGCAACGATTGCGCCATCGCGCGGAGGGCCACGTCCGCTACACCGATCGTTAGGCGGGGCGTACAGAAACCCGCTCAGCTAGTCGTCGTGTACGTCAACCCCACGCCAGAACGCAACGTGACCCTTGATCTTTGCGGCCGCCTCTTTTGGATTCGGATAATACCAGGCGGCGTCCCGATTCTCTTTCCCCGCAACCACGAGGTGGTAATAGCTTGCAGTACCTTTCCATGGGCAGACCGTCGTTGTTGCACTGGGCTGTAGGTGTTCTTGTCGCACCGAGTCGGGGGGAAAGTAATGGTTACCCTCAACCGCTACGGTGCTATCGCTGTCAGCTATGACTTCGCCATTCCATTCCGCTTTCATGGTCTCTCCAGGTGTTAGGGAACACCTAAAACCGGCCACGCAGGAACACCTCAAACCCGGCCACTTCGGGAAGCGCAGACAAGGCATCCTATGCTCCGAAAGGAGCATAGGAAAGCCTTGGGAAACTACCTGAAAGTGAATAAGAGACAACAAGTTATAGCGCTGTTGGAGCTCGGCTGGAGCTACCGCCGGATCGAGTCCGAGACGGGTGTGCGTCGCGAGACGGTGTCACGCTACGACAAGCTGCGTCGTTCAAAAGCGGCCAAAGTGTTCCCCGGCTCGGAAGAGGTCTCGGAACCGGGAATCAACGACTTACGAGATTCGGGGTCGGCAAAAGCGGCCAAAGTGACCCCCGGCTCGAGGCCGCGCCAGAGCTCGTCGTCGGCGGTGTTCCACGACGAGATCGTGGAGAAGGTCGAAGCGGGTCTGAGCGCGAAGCGGGTCTGGCAAGACCTGGTCGAAGAGTTCGGCTACGGCCACGCCTACGAGTCGGTCAAGCGCTACGTTCGGAAGCTGAAGGTTCAGCGCCGGGTGGTGACGGTGCTTCACTCGGCGCCGGGCGAAGAAGCCCAGGTGGATTTCTTCCGCGGGGTGGCGACGTTTGATTCTCTCACCGGCCAATGGAAGAGGCCTTGGGTGTTTCGAATGACGCTCGGCTGCTCACGCCACGGCTACGAAGAAGCGGTTTGGGATCAGAAGCTCGAAACGTTCTTGCGTCTGCATGAGCACGCGTTCGAAGACTTCGATGGTGTTCCCTTGGTTGTACGGCATGACAACCTGAAGGCGGCTGTAGTACGGGCGTGCCTGTACGACCCCGACGTGAACCCGATCTATGCGGCCTTCGCCGAGCACTGGGGTTTCACGCCGCTGCCGACGAAGCCGCGGAACCCTCAAGAGAACGGCAAGCAGGAGCGAAGCGGCGGCTATGTGAAGGACAACGCTCTCAAGGGCAAGCGATTCGATTCTCTTCGCGAGCTCAACGAGTATCTGAAACGCTGGAATCGCACCATCGCACGACTGCGGATCCACGGCACGACGCGCAAGCAAGTCTGGACGCATTTTCTCGACACCGACAAAGCCGCACTCAAGCCGGTCGCTCAACAGCGCTTCGCGATGTTCGACAGCGGCACGCGGAGCGTTCATCCCGACGCTCACGTAGAGGTTGCGGGCGCCTTCTATCCCGTCTCTCCTCGGCTGTTGGGTCAACGCGTGCAGGTACGCTGGGACGACAATCTCGTACGCGTCTATCACGACGACGCGCTCGCCGCCTCACACCTTCGAGTGGCTCCCGGCCACTACGCGCCGGAGCCCGGACAAAAAGCCGTCACCTCGAGCCAGCGAGCTTTCGCGGTCAAGCTCCTGGGCCGGTGCGAGCGGGTCGGTGCAGCGCTGCGAGCGTGGGCCGACAAGGCGTACGAAGTACGGGGCGTGAGAGCCCTGCGCCTCATCCAGGGCGTTTTGAGTCTCACGCGCAAACACCCGCGAGAGAGCGTCTTGTGGGCTGCCGACAAAGCTCTCGAACACGAGTTCTTCCGCTACCAGGACTTCAAACGCCTCGTCGTGCGCGGCGATACGGTCCTGCCCACTCAGCTCCCGCTTCTATCCGAACACCCTGACATCCGTTCTATGGATTCTTATCGATTGGAGGATTGGCCATGAACCCTCAGCTCGACGCCCAACTACGTCATCTACGCTTGTCCGGAATCGTCGAGGCGCTTGCCGTACGACTCGAGCAGGCGAGAAGCGCCGGGCTCGACTATCTCGAGTTTCTCGAGCTGCTCGTCCAGGACGAGCTCGCCCGACGGGCAGACCGACTGTTCAAACGGCGACTCAAGCAGGCCACGATCACTCAGCTCAAAGAGCTCTCCGACTTCGACTGGACGTTCAATCCCAAGATCCCACGGGCCCGGCTCTCCGAGCTCGCCACTGGCCGATTCGTCGCCGAGCACACAAACGTGCTTCTCGTCGGGCCTCCCGGTGTCGGCAAGTCCCACGCCGCGGTCGCGGTCGCCGTCGGGGCGATCCGTTCCGGCTACCGCGTTCTCTTACGCTCTGTGTTCGATCTCGTTCAAGACTTTGCCGAAGCCGACGCCGTCGGCGAACGTCGCGAGCTCGTCAACAAACTCTCCCGCATCGACCTGCTCATCCTCGAAGATTTCGGCATGAAGAAGCTTCACGCCGCTGCCGCCGAAGACCTCCTCGAAGTCTTCGTCCGCCGTCACGAAACCGCGTCTACGCTCATCACCACCAACCGGCCTACCGAAGACTGGGCCAAGTTTCTCGTAGACGTTCCCGCCACCACCGCCATCCTCGATCGATTCCTCTCCCACATCGAGATCGTCACCATGCGCGGAAAAAGCTACCGCCTCAGCAGAGCCAACCGCGAAAGGTAAACGGCAGAATGAAAGCCCTCGCACTAAACGCTCAACCGCGCATGGAGTCTATGGAAGCTGACGTGTCTGACGGTTTTGTGGAAGAGCTCGACTACCCCTTTAATCGCTTTGGACTCCCAGTCCCGAGCTCTCCCACAAAACCTTGGAAAACGCTTCGCGTTTCCAACAGCTCCCACAGCCTCGGGCCTCTTTCGATATCAAGGAGAAAAAAGTTTGACCTTCTCAGTCTCGGTGTCAGATACTTAGCGCCAGCTACCCGAGTGGCCGGGTTTGAAGTGTTCTTCAGTGGCCGCTTTTGGGTGTTCCCTGACACTCCAGGTCCGTCGAAATGCTAAGCAGCGGGTGGCTGCTTGGATCGAGTATAGCGGGTTTCCATAGAACGGACGGTCGGACCGACCGTCTGCTTCAGCGCGAGTTAGCTGGCTGTTCCTTTGGGCATCACGCATCGCGTGTGAGGCTGATCCAGTAACGATGCATTATCTCTCCGGTCCTTGGGGAGACAGATGAGCCATCGAGAATGCCGCCATTCTTCTCGACGACCCGGATGGATGCACGGTTATCCTGTTCTACGGTCACGAGCGCTCGGTTCAGACCAATCCGTCGCGCCTCGTCCAGCATTAGCGCGAGAAGTCGCGTGCCGTATCCGTTCCCTCGCTCGGACTTGCGAATCTCATAGCCTATGTTACCGCCGTCGTGATGAAGTACGGGATTCAAACGATGGCGAAGCCGAGCGCACCCAAGCAAGTTTTCTCTCTTGAAGAGAAGAAAGTGCGTCTGCTGGACACGGTCTGACGGAAGGTCCTTGCCGAGTCGGAAGCGCTCGGCTAGCTCGAAGAACGCGTCGGGATCGTCCAAGAAAGCGCTGAATCGTTCGTCACCCTCGGCGCGAAACTCCTCGGCCATTTGGATTATCGCTGCCGTGTGGCCGCGCTTCAAGCGCTCGAGCCGCAAGGGATCACCAGTTCGCACTGTCTTGTCGCCCAGCTAACCGCTAGAGCTCAGCGGCGAGTGGCGCTCGCCAAAGTCTGAGCCGTTGGAGAAAACAGTCTAGCGCCGATCGTCCGTTGAAGCGATAGTTAGACCCAACTCTTTGCCGCCTGCGCGACGACCTGGATCGGTTGCCAAAACCCGTGATTCGAACGAAGGACGTGTTTGGCCTATCGGGGGACGCGTCCGTGAAACGGCCCTGTGCTTCGTGAGCGACAACGTTTCGTTTCGGGCTCAGGCGGAAGGGAACTTCGCAACGCTGGCTCCATGGTGGAGAGGCGCTCTGTGTATTTCTGACGTACTCTTCATCGGTTCGCGATAGGTCCCAGGAAGCTGATCCACATGGCGGAAACTTGCATGACCCCGAACAACGCGATGGTGAATGCCCGCTGCAACGGTCGCAGCGCCTTTCCAAGTGGAATGCTTATCACAGCGCCCGCGACGGAAAATCCAGCCATAAACACGGTCGCAATGATCTCCGTTACAGCGTAGTGACCGTTCGCGATTTTGGAGAGACCAAGAAGGAACAGCCAAATCAGCACCGCGATGAAAGCCCAGAACACGAATATCGGTAGCGCCGCGTTCGCTCCCCACTGTGGCCACCGCGTCACAGCGCCCACAGCCACCATGATCGGGCAGTATTTGAACAAAATGCCGGAAGAAGGTTCCAGTCACGACTCCGACGAGGAGCAACGCAGCCGCTAGGCCGACGAGACAACCCAAAACGACTCTTTGCCTGGAAGCCATGGAAATTGTGGTTTAACGTCGCCGCTGAGCTGCGGCCCGGCGCCGTGAATCTTTGCATTCTATCAAGCAGCAGCCCGCCGGGCCGACTGCTCCAGCGGGCAATCAACTACCACCCGCATAGCGGGTGGTTTGATGAAGGCCCCTCGAAGGGGCCTCCATCGTGCGGAAGGGGGCTAAAGCCCCCTGAGGTTTAGCTGCTCTTGACGTTTTTCCTCCGCCTCCTGGTTTCGGATGTACTCCCGGATGACTGCCTCGTCGAGACCCACCGTGCTGACACAGTACCCACGTGCCCAAAAATGAAATCCCGTGAAGTTCCTCTTCCTCTCCAAGTACTCCCGGTGGATTCGTATCGCAGACTTGCCTTTCAGGAACCCTATCGTGTTCGCCACGCTGTACTTCGGGGGAATACTCAGACACAGGTGAACGTGGTCCGACATCGCGTGCCCCTCCACCAATTCGATTCTCGCCTGTTCGCAAAGTTCCCTCAGGATTTTCCCGACCCCTTTTCTCAAACTCCCGAATATCGCCTTCTTTCGATACTTGGGGCTGAACACAACGTGGTATCTGCAGTACCATTTCACGTGCGACTGGCTCTGCCATTCTCGCATGTCGATCTCCTTTCTTTTGAACTTCCCGGTTCATTGAAAGGAGATCGTCTACCACACGCCGGAACGGCAGAGCCTATTCGAGTCACACCGCCGGAGGCGGTGGCTTACCCGTTGGAGTTAGACGCCGACCGTGCAGCTGAGCGTGTCAGACTTCTTCGCAATTCACTGAAGTGACGTTTCGGTGAGCACCAGATCAGCGAAGCAGAATCCGTCGCGCTCTACGATCTCTCTTGGGACCGCGGGCACCGATCCGTGAAACATCGGTCCGGCGAGGACACACGTGTGGAACTCGCCGTTCTCGCCACAAGGATCGACACCTTCCGGTAGATCGTCGAGGAACGCGTGGTCGAACTTCCGCCCGGCAAACGAGTGCGAGAGCCTTTTCGGATCGACGCACGTTAGGAACGCCTCTACGCCGGCATCGATCATGCGCCGCGCTAGTGGTTCGGTCGGCTCATGCCAGATTGGAAAGAGTGGCTCCAGGCCAGACCCTTCGAGCTGTTTACAGCGATAGACGCGGACGTCCTCAAGGAAGAGATCTCCGAAGGCAATGTGCGATACGCCGCTGTTGAGCGCGGATGCGAGCGCCCTACGCATCGCACGCTCGTACACTTCATTGGAGCAGGGCCACGGGAGTGGGAGTACGTGGAGTGGGAGACCAGCCGCCTGCGCCTGCGCCTCCAGGATAGCGTGGCGCGTCGAGTGCATCGCGACTCGCCCGTGCGTGGTGTTGACTGTGGTTAGAAGACCGACGACGTCGACGTACGAATACTTCCGGAGCACCTGTAATGCCCAGGCGCTGTCTTTGCCAGAGCTCCAGGAAAGAAGCACACGGTGCGACACTAGAGAAACCTCCCGGAAGCGCGGTTGAGTGGCAGGGAGCCCGCCGCCGCCAGGATCATGGTGATACTACGAAACGAAGGCGGTACATATCTGCTTTTCTCCATTCACGCGCGGCTAACCGATCGATCGTGAGCTCTCCGCGACGAGTCGCGTGGTAGCTCGCGCGGTGCGGCTGCGCATCAAGCTCGCCGAGGGCGTGCAGCTCATCGACGTGCTGGGCTCGGAGCCTCTCAGCGCACGAGCGGCTCAGCAGACGCGCGAAGCCGAAAAGGCCGCGAACGCCCAGGACAACGAGCCCGGCCAAGTTCAAATCCCGCTCGAGCTCTACAATCAGCTCATCGAGCAGACTCGGACGCCGATCGAAACGACCCGACCCGCGCCCGTGAACTACGCGCTCGGCAATGCCCAGGTGACGGTCCAAGTCCGCTCGACGGATCCGCGGCCGAGCGCCGACGTCCACGTCACACTCTCGATTCAGATCTTCGAGAATCAGTGGTCTCTGGTTCCAATCCTTCCCGCCGGAACGCCGGTGACCGAGGCCTCGATACAGGGAACCCCCGTTCAACTCGTGACGACCCCCGCGGGACTCGCCTGGGCCACGAACCAGAAGGGCGCCTATCAGATGACGCTCTCGTATCGCGTGGACGCAGCTTCGACGGAAGGGGGCCATGTTCTCGGCCTTCCGCTGCCGCAGGCCGCTTCGATCAACCTCACCGCGAGCCTGCCAGGGCGGGGTCTCGATGTTGCCGTGATACCTGCCGCCGGCCTGCGTACCTCGTCTTCGGGGAATCAGACCCAGGTTCAGGCGACGATTCCAACGACGAGCGGGGTTCAACTCTCCTGGCGCACTCCAAGAAAGGGTAAACCTGCCTTCAGTCGTGCGGTCTACCGCGGCGAGCTGGCGGGAGAGGCCATTCGGTGGAGAGGCGAGCTCGTCGTCGAGCTCTTCGAGGACGAGACCGCAACCCTTCCGCTATTGCCTCGAGAGGTCACCCTCACGAATCTGGAGGTCGACGGCAAACAAGCCACGATCTTCGTGGAAGGCAAGCGTTTCGCAACCTTGGTTCGAGGCCAGGGAATCCACCGCATTACCGTTTCCTTCGAAACGCCCGTCGTTCGAAGCGACGGCCCTCCGCACGTCGCGCTTCAAATTCCCAAAGTACCCGTTTCCCGCATCGACTTGAAGCTTCCGGGAAGAAAAGAAGTCTCCGCAAGTCCCGCCTCGAGCGTCACCAGTCGAAGACGCGGCGGGGCGACGGAAACGACGGTGAACGTCCCTCTCACGCAGAGGGTGACGCTGTCGTGGTCGGAAGCGATTCCCGAAGTCGCCCGCGAGGAGCTTCGCGCCAACGCTTCCATCTTTCACGTGATCCACGCTGAAGAGGGCGTTCTCGTCGCGCGGGCCCGAGTCCGGTACGAGGTGCGGCGCGGTGGGACTCATCGCTTCACGCTCGAGCTCCCTCCCGAAGTTCAGGTCAACGACGTGAGCTCGGAGTCAGGCGCCATCGCGGACTGGCGCGTGACAGCCGAGGGAAGCCGCCGCATCCTTCAGATCTTTCTCAACCGCGAGCTCCAGGGCGAGCTCATCTTCGACGTCGACTACGACCGTTCGCTCTCCGCCACCGAGGCCCAGGAGTTGCCGCTCTTCCGCGCCCCCGATGTGGGCCGGCAGCGCGGAATGATTGCGCTCTTGTCGAGCCGCGAGCTGACGCTCAACCCTTCGGACGACGCGGGGGCGACCCGGGTCGGCGAGAACCAGCTTCCTGGCTTCGTTCGCGACGGCATCGAAATGACCATCGCGCACACGTTCAAATACACCGACACACCGCCCTCGATGAGCGTAACCGCTTCCGTTCCCGAGCGCGTCGCGGGACGTTTCGACGCCCAAGTCGATACGCTATTGTCCCTGGGCGAGGTGACCTTGACGGGCAGCGTTACGGCTGAGCTCCACGTGAAGTCTGGCGGTGTCGATACGCTCGAGCTCGTCCTTCCCGCAGGTGCGAGCCTTCTGAACTTGAACGCGCCCTCGCTGCGAACCCACCGGGTCAGCGATGACGAAAGCCCGGTGGTCACACTGGAATTCACGCAGGAGATGGAGGGCGACTTTCGCATCGAGCTGACCTACGAGCGGATCCTCGAAGAGGGTGAGTCCGTGGTCGCCGCCTCGACGCCCAGGGTTCTCGGCGCGGATGTGGAGCAGGGCCGGATTGCCGTCGAAGCATCGAGCGCGGCCGAAGTGGCGCCGGCCCAGACTGCTGAGCTATCTCCGATCGATGTCTCCGAGCTGCCGCGCCAGCTCGTCCTCCGCACGACGAATCCGATTCTTCTCGCGTTCAAGTACGTGCGGGCCTCGCGCTTCAAGTGAGACGCCATCCCACGATGGACGTTCAGGAGGCGGCGATCGACGTCGCCGAGTACCGCACGCTCTTCACGAGGGACGGGCTCTCGGTGACGTCGGCAAGCTTCACCGTTCGAAACGCCCGGAAGCAGTTTCTTCGAGTGCGCCTCCCGGAAAACTCCGAGCTCTGGTCCGTGTTCGTCGCGGGACGCGCGGAAAAACCCGCTCTTGTCGAGGAAGATGGCGTACGCTTTCTTCTCATTCCGATCGTGAACCGAACCGAGGGATTCCCCGTCGAGGTCGTCTATGCCACGCGCGGAGGTACTATCGGGGGCCTCGGCACGGTTCGAGCCCGGCTGCCGCGCCCCGATATCCTCGTAACCAGCTCGCACTGGGATCTCTTTCTGCCCGAAGGCCTGGACTACCAGCGGCCATCGAGCAACATGGACGTCGTCGAGTCAGGGCGCGCCGTATCGGAACAGGAGATGCGAGACGAGCTCTCCGCTATTTCCGACACGCGTAACGTGAGCGGCGTCGCCGAGCCGCTTCTGATCCACGTGCCAACGACGGGAATACGCTACCGCTTCGAGAAGCTCTACGCGAATCAGGCGGACGTCGAGGCTTACGTTGCGATCCCCTACGCGTCCTCTTCCGGAGTCTTCATGGGGCAGCTCGTCTGCATTCTGGGTGCGGGCCTCTTGTGGATGGCGGGATGGCTTTCGTGGACGCGGGACGAGAGATTCTCCAAACGCGCTCGAATTCTGCTCGGGCTCGCGGGGGCGTTGATCGTAGTGGTTGCGACGGGGGCCTATCACGTGAGCGTCGTGCCGTCGCTCTTACTGTCTATCGCCGGCGCCGCCTTCCTCGGCCGGTCGCAGTTCAGACGGCTCGCCGGATTCCTTCGTCCTGAGAGACCCGTGGAACAAAACACCTAATAATAATCCCTCTCCACTCTGGGGAGAGGGTGCCCGCCGCAGGCGGGCGGGTGAGGGGCCGTCGTCTCACCGATTCCACTAGCCCTCCGCGAGCCAGGCCGTGATACGGTCGATCGCGGTGAGAACGCGGCCGCAGTTCTCACGGAGAAATCCTTCGTCGAGGATTTTTACCTCCGAGACTGCGGCCAGCGTCTTGGCGCCGTCGAAATCGACGTAGGCCATCCGAAGGCACAAATCGTTATCCGGAAGCCCGAAGCTCGTTCCCGGCAAGGTCGCAACGCCGGTCTCCTCCAGCAGGCTCTCGCAGAGTGCCACGCTCGTCCGGATGCCTTTCCGCTGAAGCTTCTTTCGATGCGGCTTGAAGTCGGGAAAGAGGTAGAAGGCCCCGTCAGGATTGACAACCTCGACGCCCGCGGACTTCAGAGACTGAACGCAGTGTCGGCCGAGAGCCTTGAGTACCCTGCGACATTTCGTGAGATAGAGCTCTATCTCTTCCCCGCCGTCGAAGGCACGGACGGCGGCGTATTGGATCGGCGCGCTCGTCGCCGTGAAGGTTTCGCTCGCGACGACCGACATCGAGTCCAGGAGCCAACTCAAGCTATCGGGAAAGGTGAAGGTGCCGAGCCTCCAACCACCTGCCCCGCACCACTTGCTCAAGCCGGAGCTGATAATCGTTCCCTCCGGGTAGAACTCGGCAATCGAAGCGTGGTTGCCCCGATGGTGGATCTCTCCGTAGATCTCGTCCGAGAGCATGACGACACGATACCGGCGCGCGACCTCGGCGAGGGCTCGAAGCTTTCCGGTGTCGTAGGTGTGACCGGTGGGGTTATTGGGGTAGTTCAAAATGACGAGCCGAGGCCGCTCCGGGTCGTCGCGACACAGCGCTTCGAACTCTTCGGGCTGAACTCCCCAGTTGTTCTTCTTCTTGGTCTCGAGCCAACGGACCTGTCTTCCGATGATGGCAGCCTGAGGGGCGTAGGAGACCCAGGAGGGGCTGGGGATGGCGAGATCACCATAGTAGACGAGCTGAATGAGGAACATCAGCTCCTTGGAGCCCGGTCCCACGAGGACGTTTTCCGCGCTGCGCTCGATCCCCTGACGTCGCCGGTGATAGCTCGCCACGGCTTCGCGCAAGGCGTAGAGGCCCTTCACGGGCAGATAGTCTTTCTGATAGGCATTGTCTTGGAGCGCCCTCACGACGACATCGGGAACCGGGAAGGGCGACTGCCCCAGACCCAGCTTGATGACGTCTTTGCCGGCCTTCAGGAGCTCGGCACTCCGCTCGTTGATGGTGAGCGTCGCGGAGGCTCCGAGGCCCCGAACGTTGAGGTTGAGATTGACGGAGGGAACGTGTGCCGTGGCGTGCACGTCGCGCTTCATCGCAGGAGAGCTCATCAGGCTACCTCGATGCGGTTTGAGGGGGAACTCGTGGATTTCAAAGTGGCTTAACAACATTGTAAGCAGGGATCGCCTGACTCACAAGCCTGTTACGCCTTAGAATAGACCCACCGTGAAGACCATCGAAGCATTCGACCTCGCCCCTGGGCGTTCGCTCGCTCGCAAGTACGAAATCGTCTCCAAGCTGGGTGGTGGCTGGGAGGGCGAGGTTTACCGAATCCGAGAGAAAAACACCGGCATCGAGCGCGCCGCGAAACTCTTCTATCCCGAGCGGAACGTTCGGAACAAGGCGGCGATGGCCTACGCCCGCAAGCTCCACTCGCTTCGAGACTGCCCCCTCGTCATTCACTACCATACGGAGGAGACGGTCCTGATAAAGCGCACTCCGATCACCGTGCTCGTCTCCGAGTACGTGGAGGGAGAGATCCTGACGGATTTTCTCGAGCGGCAGCGGGGCGGTCGGCTCCACCCTTTTCAGGCGCTTCATTTGCTCTACGCTCTCGCCAAGGGGATCTCGGATATCCACCGTCGCCGCGAGTACCACGGAGACCTTCACTCCGACAACATCATCGTGGAGCACTACGGGCTCGAGTTCGACCTCAAGATTCTCGATCTCATTCAATGGGCGGCACCCAAACGCGAAGGGTTGCACGACGATATTTGCGACGTCATTCGCATCTTCTACGACGCCCTCGGCGGCGCCCGCTTTTACGCCAAGCAATCGAAGCGAATCAAAGGAATCATTCGCGGCAACAAGCGATCCTTGATCCTGAAGCGCTTCCCGACCGCCACGCACTTGAGGCTGCATTTGGAGTCTCTCGGATGGGACTGAGCCATCGACTGCACCCCGACGAAGCTCGGCTCTTTTTCGAGCAGGACCGGCTCGAGGGGGAGTTCTTAATCGTCGCCGGAGGCGAGGTTTCCGTCTACTCGAGCCGGAGCCCCGCCAAGAACACAGCGAACGAGGATGCCGCCGCCGTCATCGCCAGCGGGAAGGGAGGGGCGATTCTGGTGGTGGCGGATGGTCTCGGGGGAATGCCGGCCGGCCAGCAAGCTTCTTCGGTCGCGGTCGAATGTATCGCAGGCAGTGCATCTTGCCTTGGAGGAAGGACACGACGCGCGGTCGGGCATCTTGAATGGATTCGAAGCGGCGAACGAGGGGGTGCTCGCGCTCGGTGTCGGAGCGGGCACGACTTTAGCCGTCGTCGAGGTGAACGATCGGACCGCCCGTGCTTACCACGTTGGCGATTCCCTCGTCCTCGTCACGGGCCAGCGCGGAAAACTCAAGTTGCAGACCATCTCACACTCGCCCGTGGGCTACGGCGTCGAGTCGGGCCTTTTGGACGAAAAAGACGCGATGTACCACGAGGAGCGCCACGTCATCAGCAACATGATTGGCAGCGCCGACATGCGTATCGACGTCGGTCTCCGCATCGAGCTCGCGCCGCGAGATACTTTGCTACTCGCTAGCGACGGGCTCTCCGATAACCTTCATACCGACGAGATCGTCTCCTTGATGCGAAAGGGTCCACTCCGGAAGGTAACGCGGCAGCTCGCCTCCTCGACCCTGGCTCGGATGACGGACGCCGGCGACGATGAGCCCTCGAAACCCGACGATCTGACGTTTCTCCTTTTCCGGCTTCGATCGAAGGGTTAGAGCTTCTTACTCCCCGCTGATTTTCGTTGCCGCCATCTCCTCGATGAAGTTCACGATTCCGGAATGGTCCTGGTCACCTTTACCGTTGTTCACGAGCGCGCCTATCATCTGCTGCACGAGCGACGTCACGGGAAGCGGCACACCGAGCTCTTTCCCGGTGAGGAGCGCGTTGTTCAGATCCTTTTGGTGCAGCCGAATGCGGAACCCCGGCGCGAAATTGCCCTCGATCATCATCGGAGCCTTGGCGTTCAAGACGTTGCTTCCCGCGAGCCCACCCCGAATCGCCTCGAAGACGACGCTCGGATCCAGTCCAGCCTTTCGGACGAGCACCAAGGCTTCGCCAACCGCTTCGATGTTCGCGGCCACGATGATCTGATTCGCGAGCTTCGTCGTGTTCCCCGCGCCATAGCCACCGCAGAGCACGTGGCTCTTTCCGACAACACTAAAAATGGAATCCGCACGCGCGAAGACATCCGCCTTGCCCCCAACCATGATCGCGAGCTGACCCGCGATCGCTCCGGGCTCACCGCCGCTCACGGGCGCATCGAGAAAGTCGACTCCCTTTTCTTCGCAAGCCTGCGCGATCTTCTGGGACATAGCAGGCGCGATCGAGCTCATGTCGATGACAACGGCTCCCCGTCCAACACCCTCGAGCACGCCTTGCTCGCCCAGGATGACCTGCTCGGAGTCGAGCGAGTCGGGAAGCATCGTGACGACGGCATCGACCCCTTCGGAGCAGGCTCGGGCGGAGTCCGCTGCCGTAGCTCCATCCGAGACGAGCTCGTCGACGGGTGGTCTAAAGCGATCGCGGACCGTCACCGCGAAACCCGCCTTCAGGAGGTTCTTCGCCATCGGCTTACCCATGATCCCGAGCCCCACAAATCCGACGTTCTTGATTGCAACCACGCTTCACTCTCCTTTCGGTTGACGAAAACCCCGTTGATTATAGTACCCCTACCTGCCGCCCAAGTGATGACGGCGTACCGTACGACACAACTTCGCCCGTCTCGAAGTCTATCGGGCGACGGGTGAGCTGGAGGAGCGTGCGGAGATCGGAGCCGACCAGATCGTCCGAGGCGTCGACAACAATCAACTCGAAGCCAACACGAGCGAGACGGCCGTAGCAACGTTCCTGTTCCGTACCACGATCAAGAAAGGCCGCACGCTGAACTACATCATGAACTTCACCGACTTCAACGGTTACGATCAACAGTTGGTCGAACTTTTCATCTTCAGGTAAGCGGCAGCGGGGGAGCGAGAGGCCTCGCTCCCCTTCACCAACCCCTTTGCTACCGTAGCCAGCTCATGGCCGATACAAAAGACAGAGTTCACGACGGCCTGGGGACTCTCATCCGCTGCTACCCCCGCGCCCACCACCAGCTCGCCGCTTTGCGCTCCCCGAACCGGAGAAGCATGTCGAGCTTCAACATCAAGCTTCTCAGAGGCGTTCCGGCAAGCCATCGCCCGAGACGATTCCACCATTTGGAGAAGTCCTTGTTGTATGGGCAGACCCGGATGCAGATGGAGCAATCGCTGTTCTGCCCAACCCAGAAGCCGAAGCACTTTTCCGCATCGACGCTCCACTTGGTGACTCCGATGAGGTTCGAGCGATTGTAGACACGCTCGCTCGGTGCGTCGAACGGGATCGCCTGCGCGGGACAGGCCTCCGCACATCTGCGGCACGTGTCGCAGAACTCTTTGACGCCGAAGAAGCGCGGCCGGTCGTGCACGAGCGGCAGGTCGGTGAAGATCTTCCCGAGTCGAACCCGCGGACCGAACTCCTTCGTGATGAGCAGACCGAGGCGGCCGTACTCTCCAAGACCTGCCTGGATGGCGAAGGGCACGGTGAGCGCAGTGTCGTTCAAGCTCTCCACGGCCCGATACCCGAGATTCCGAATGTACTGGCCCAGTGAAAGCAGGGTCACGGTGTCTTGCGAGTAACCGAGCCCGGTGGCGGCACCGCTGAGCGCTGAAGGTACGGTCTGGATCAGTTCGTAGTCCATGCTCGTTGCGATGACGATGACGTTGTCGAGCCCCTCGGGAAGCTCGTTCGGCTTCTCTTTCTCGGTCTGTGCGCTGTACTTGTGGCTGTATACCCATCGCTCGTCGAAGGCAGTGACGCCGACGAGGCTGGCGCCGAACGCTCGGGCGACGCGTTTGATCTCGGCGGTCGTCTCCTCCGGCGAGGATGAGGTCTGCTTCTCGTCGGCCGCGCCGCGGAGGACGGTGAACTCGTCGAGGAAACCCTCGCGGCGGTCGTTCTCCTCGAATCGCTCCGCAAAGATGTCGGTCACGTACCAGGAAGCGTTCCGCACCGAATAGTCGCTCTGCCGGTAGCCATCCACCCGGCGGAAATGTTTGAGCGGCGTGCGATAGGTCTCGTAGAAGGTCTCGGTCTTCTCGGACCGAACCTCGGGGTCCCAGAAGGAACGGCAGAAGATGTCGTTCCGCTGGCTGAAACGGTGGAAGCCCTCCTGGATGATGAAACTGGCGGCGCCATCTTGTTCATCGCGCGATGGGGTTTTCGGCATCAGGCGGGTTGGCTAGCGCTTGGAGAACGAGCCGGAACCGGTGATGGCAACTGCCACTCTCCTTGTAGCGCCTCAAAAGAAGACCAGTGTGTCACCTGTGTCCTGGGATTTTACATGAAAAAAATTGGCGCGCCCGGTAGGACTCGAACCTACGACCTACAGATTCGAAGTCTGGCGCTCTATCCAACTGAGCTACGGGCGCGCACTGCTGTTTGGGGTGGGTGATGGGTTTCGAACCCACAACCCCCGGAACCACAATCCGGTGCTCTACCCTTGAGCTACACCCACCATCTAGTTTTCTGCTCGGGGCTTCTTCCCACCGGCTCCAACTGGTACGCCAGGGAGGACTCGAACCCCCGACTTGCGGCTTAGAAGGCCGCCGCTCTATCCACCTGAGCTACTGGCGCTCTCTACTAATGGTCGGGGCGAGAGGATTCGAACCTCCGACTTCCTGCTCCCAAAGCAGGCGCGCTAACCAGGCTGCGCCACGCCCCGGCGGAAACCAGCTATTATAGAAGGGTTTGCGCCCGGTAGTCAACGACGCTCGAGGTAGCGCCTCAGCTCGGCCATGGCTTTGCCCCGGTGACTCACCCGTTCCTTCTCCTCGGCCGAAAGCTCTGCGAAGGTTGCCCCCAAGAGAGGGAAAAAGAAGACGGGGTCGTAGCCGAAGCCTCTCTCACCGGAGGCCCGTAACGCGATCCGGCCTTCACACGTCTGCCGGATCATGAAGACGACCTCATCGCCTTCGGCCAGCGCGATGGCGCTCACGAAGCGGGCCGTTCTCTTCTCCTCGGGAAGGCCTCGCAACCGCTCGAGCAAGCGCTCGTTCTTGACGGCGTAGGGAGTCTCGTCTCCGAGCCAACGGGCCGAACGAACGCCTGGCTCGCCGTCCAGAGCGTCTACTTCGAGACCTGCGTCTTCCGCCACCGCAGCAAGGCCAGTTGCCCGATGGTAGTAAAGGGCTTTCGTCGAGGCGTTCGCCTCGAAACTCGGGCCGGGCTCTTCCGGCGGCTCGACCTCGGGAAATTCCGCGAGCGTGACGATGTCGGTCTCGAGTCCCGCGAGCGCGAGGCGCTGCTCGCGAACCTTGCCGCGACTCGTCGTCGCGAGAAGAAGCTTCACGTGCGGACGAAATCGAGCGGACCGAGGAGCTCTTTTTGGTGTTCGACGATTTGCTCGATTCCATGGGAGGCGAGCTCGAGCATCTGCAGAAGAGCCTCTTTCGCGAAGGGTCGTGCCTCCGCGGTGCCCTGCACTTCGACGAACTCCCCCGCTCCCGTCATGACCACGTTCATGTCGACGTCCGCGCGAGAGTCCTCGGGATAGTTGAGGTCGAGGAGAAGCTCTTGCTCGACGAGCCCCACGCTCGTCGCCGCCACGTGATCTCGAACGGGGAAGAGGTCGAGCTTGCCTTTGCTCTTCGAGTGAAGGAGAGCGAGACTCATGGCCACGAAGGCGCCGGAGATGGACGCGGTGCGAGTGCCCCCGTCCGCCTGGATGACGTCGCAGTCGATCCACACGGTGCGCTCTCCCAACTTCTTCAGATCGACGACGGCACGAAGGGAACGTCCAATGAGGCGCTGAATCTCTTGGGTTCGCCCGGAGATTTTTCCGCGCACGGACTCACGTGGAATTCTTTCTTTTGACGAGCGCGGCAACATGCCGTATTCGGCCGTGACCCAGCCGCCGCCGCTGCCCTTCAAGAACGGTGGTACTTTGTCTTCGATAGTGGCGGCGCAGATCACTTTCGTGTCGCCGACCTGTATCAGCACGGACCCCTCGGCGTGACGTAAAAAGTGGGGCGTGAGCGCGACGGGACGAGGCTCGTCGATGCGACGGCCGTCAACTCGCTTCATTCGACGTATTCGGACGCTCTGAATCGGGTTCGAGATAAGCTGGCGCCCGGCCGTAGGGAAGCGTCAAGTCGAGATGGCCGGCAATGGTCTGAATCTCGCGCCCCTCCACGAGGAGCTTCACCGTTTTGATGGCGGGGAAATTCGCAATGAGCGTGCTCGTCAAACTGAACACGGTGAGCTCCTCAGCGGAAGATCCGCCCGGGTGATTCGAGATCAGCTCCTGGGAAAGATCCACGTAAGCGACCCCCTGAGACGTGATGAAGATTTCGCGGAGCTTGACGCCGCGCGGAAACGCCGCCGAGCGTCGGAGCAAGAGCTCTACGACCTTGCTCGCCTGCTGTTGTACCGAGGGCTCGAGCGGGATCTCTTGGCTTTCGGTGGCGAGCTTCCGGCCCGAGCGCGCAACGACGTAGAGCTTCACCTGAATGTGCCCGCCGGCCTGCTCGCTCTCGTCGGGCTCGTCGGGCTCCGGTTCGGGGTCAAAAGCCTCCACTTCCTCGAGAGAAACTTCCGATCCGTCCATGGATAGAATCGAGGCGGTGGTCGTCTCGGGTACGGGTTGTCGCAAGATCCAGAACGTGCCGAAGATGGCGGTAGAGATCAGCGCGGTCGCGAGTGCGGCCGCAAGGATGACAGTCCTCCGGCTCACCTCTGACCTCGAGAGGCCGCCTCCGAGCGCGGTTCACTCTCGTAGAGATCCTTGAATCGCAAAATACCTCGGAACAGAGCTTCCGCGAGCTTGTTCTGATAATCCTTCGTATTGAGGAGCTTCTCCTCGTCCGCGTTCGAGATAAAGCCGACTTCCACGAGGACCGCCGGCATCGTCGCGCCCTTCAGAACGCGAAACGTATTCTGCTTGATCCCGCGATTGGCCCGCCCACTACCCGTTGCCGAGAGGAGCTCTTCCTGTAGAATCTCGGAGAATCTTGAGGATTGACTCAAGTGGGAGGCCTGCGCCATGTCCCACAAGATGAAGTCCAGATCGCCTCCGCCACTTCCGCGGTCTCGTGCCATCGTAACGCGTTGCGAGTCCGCGTCCGAGGAGGAATAGGACAGGAAATACACCGAAGACCCACGAGCATTGCGTCGCGGCGAAGCATCTGCGTGAATACTGACGAATAGATCCGCCTTGTTGTTGTTCGCGATCGCCGCACGCTCATCGAGACTGAGGTTTCGGTCTCCATCGCGAGTCAGGATGACCCGCAGCCCCAGCTGCTCCTGAAGAAGCTGTCGCAACTGGCGCGCGATCGAAAGTACGAGATTCTTCTCGATGAGCCCGCCGCTTCCTTCGGCGCCGATCTCGGCGCCACCGTGTCCGGGGTCGATGGTCACGATGCTCAGTCGGGCCGGTCCGTCTCGGGTTGGCAGCGGGAGCCCCGGCGATCGAGCAACGCCGACCTCGTAGTCCGGAGCCAGCTCGATCGTTTCGAAGTCGGTGATCTCTTCACCGTCCTCTCCCAGCATCGGCTCTTGCGCGGCCAGCGCCTCGTTCTCCGCAGCGGCGGCACGCTCCTCCATCGATCGGAGATCTTCTTCGATCTCCTCGGGCTTACCGTCCCGAGCTTCCGCTGCCGTCGGCACCCGACTCCGCAGCAGATCGAGGACCAAGCCGTGATTGTGCCCGCTCTTTTCGAAAGCTTTCAGTGTCCCGAAGCGCTCCCCGAGCTCGATGGTCAGCATATAGCTCGTATCGCCTCTTTCGAGCGAGATACGTTTGACGACGTCGTCGAGAATCTCTTCGTTCTCGAAGCGTGTCTGCACGTAGGGCGCTTGAATCGTGATACGGATCTCGTCGCCGCCCTGAGTGACTTCGATCGGCACCGGGCCGCTCGTGTCGATGTCGATACGCGTGAACGAGGGACTGGTCCGCGCGTGGATCTCGAGAGCCGGAAACTCCTCCCCAATGAGGAGCATTCGCTCGCGCGCACGATAGGTCACGCTCGTCTCTGACACCGACGGGAGAACCTTGGAGAGAAAATCCAGAGGCACGAACCAGTTCCCCGACATGAGTCGCGCCGGACTGGACAATGCCACGAGACGTCCCTCGACCGGTACGAAGACCCTTCCGTCCGAAACCCTCGCCATCTTCCCGTCGACGGTGAGGTTGATCGCGCTCCGGTCGTCCGCGGGCCGAAGCCTCGCCCCGACCAATCGACTCACAAGCTCGAGGGGAACCATATCGACGCCGTCGAAGCGGCTGATGGGAATGCTGCGAGGCCCGGCCTCGGTCATGACCGTAATCTCGGAATGCGATTGAGCCGGAAACCCTACCTTGCAGAAAAGGGCCGAGACAAGCAGCACCAGAAAGAGGGCTCTGGTCTTGCGACGGTGTCTCCGCATTCTCGATCCAGGTGGCGCTATTTGGGTCTAGTGTCCTGTATCAGTGGTTCGTTGCATAAAGCTCGATGCCATTTTGTGTGCTGGCGAGGCGTGCCGACGTCGTCATATCTGGATATTTCCAGGAGGCGCAACGAAGCCAGCGCGCAAAAGGGCCCGAGATTTATGTGACGAACTACTGATACAGGGCACTAACTACAAGATTAGCACAAACGCTCAACTCGGAATTGAGTCAGAACGGCGCTTCGATACCACTACCGACGGAGGCCTCGGTTTATTCCGAAACGAGCTCCGGACGCTTCGCGGGATCGTGCTCGAGGACGTATTCTCCGAGGTGAGTGATCTGATCCTCACCCATCAGGTAACGGAGCGTGTTCTTGAGTTTCGTGAGTTGGATGAAGACGTCGTGCTCCGGATATAGGCCCTTGGTGGTCAATGGACTCTTGAAGTAGAACGACAGCCACTCCTGAATCCCCTTGAATCCCGCCCGTTGCGCCAAATCGAAGAACAGCGCCAGGTCCAGCACGAGAGGTGCCGCGAGGATCGAGTCCCGACAGAGAAAGTCGACTTTGATCTGCATCGGATAGCCGAGCCATCCAAAGATATCGATGTTGTCCCAACCCTCTTTGTTGTCCCCGCGCGGCGGATAATAGTTGATGCGGACTTTGTGGTAGAAGTCGCCGTAGAGCTCGGGATAAAGCTCCGGCTGCAGGATATACTCCAGCACTGAAAGCTTCGACTCTTCCTTCGTTTTGAACGAGCCCGGGTCGTCCAGCACTTCCCCATCCCGATTCCCCAGGATATTCGAAGAGAACCAACCGGAAAGGCCGAGCATCCGAGCCTTCAGACCAGGTGCGAGGACGGTCTTAATCAGGGTCTGTCCGGTCTTGAAGTCCTTGCCACCGATGGGCACCCCTCGCTGGTAGGCGAGGCTCGTGAGCGCGGGAACATCCACCGTCAAATTTGGTGCACCATTCGCGAAGGGGACCCCACTCTTGAGAGCCGCATAGGCGTAAATCATGCTCGGGGCGATGTCGGGCGAGCTCTCACGCAATCCCTTTTCGAAGGCCTCGAGGTCCTCATGGACGTCGGTCGGCGCCAGATAGGTCTCTGTCGAGGCGCACCAGATCATGACGGCTCGCGAGGCGCCGGTTTCCCGCTTGATCTCCTCGATGTCCTTCATGAGCTGCTCGGCCAGATCCATCTTGGACTTGCCTTCCTTCACGTAAGTGCCGTGAAGTTTCTTGACGTAGTCCTGATTGAAGACAGCTTTGCGGGGACGTATCGCCTCGAGATCGGGGCGAAGCTGGTCGAGCAGCGTCTTTTCGAGCACTCCGGCCGTGATGGCGGATTGATAGGCGTCGTCCTCGAAGATGTCCCAAGCCGCGAACGACAGGTCAGAAAGCGCCACGAGGGGCACGAACTCCTGGATCGTCGGGGTTCGATTCTCCGTCCGCTTTCCCAGGCGGATCGTGCCCATTTGGGTCAGCGAGCCGATTGGCTTCCCCAGCCCTCGTTTTACGGCCTGGATGCCGGCAATGAAGGTCGTGCTCACCGCGCCTAGGCCCGGCAAGAGGATGGCGAGCCCGCCGTCCGCAGGTGCAATTTCGAATCTTTGTTGTCTAGCCATCGGACAATTGTTACTCCAGTGGGCGCGCCGTCTATCTAGGGCCGCGGGATGATCCAGTGCCCGATGATCAGGAACAGGATGAGGGTCGCGCAGAGCGTGAAGTGAGGCGCTGTCAGCCGAGGATAGCGCCACAGCCAGAACTGGCCTTTGGGCTCGCGGCCGTTCATGATCATCCGCGTATAGAAGATGCGCTGGATGCTGATGAGATTGCCGAACACCGCGAGGATCCAGAGAGTGATGTGAACGTTCGCGGCGAGCAGGCCGATGATGATGGTCACCGTCCTCTCGGCCCGTTCCATGAATCCGACCTTACATTCGGGAATCTCAGTCTCGGCTCGCGCGCGGATGTAGGATGTGGTCGCGGTGCCGACGGCCGTGAATCCCCAAAGAATCAGGTACATCGTGCGGCTCGGCCCTTGAACGTGTTTCAAGAGATACGCGAGGATGCCGAAGAGCATCAAAAGGTCCGTGTAGCGATCCGTGACGGAGTCGAGAAAGCCGCCGAACTTCGTCGTTCCTCGAGAAATGCGCGCCACGGCGCCATCGAGCATGTCGAAAGCACCGGCGGCGATGAGCACAACCCCCGCAAGCCACTGCGTTCCGTAGTACGCGGGCATGAAGACGAGCGATACCGCCACAGGCCCCGTGAGCGTGACGGCGTTGACGGGAATTCCCGCCCGGATGATCCCGCGCGCGATACTGTCCCGCGCGAATCCGAAGACCCCGGCTACGATCTTGGACGCGGCCACGGCAATGGAGCGCAGAATCTCCCTCAGTCCCGGTGGCTGGGGAAGCGTGCTCGCTTTCACGCCCAATGGCTCCTCCTCCGTCCACAAAGGGCCAGATCGACCCTCCGCCGATGCACTCTAGCACATTTCGTAACGCGATTCTTTGCCGGGCAAAGACTGTAAACGATAGAATCCTTGGAACAAGCGCCTCATCATCATGCAAGACCGGAGACTCCCTCTCGTCATCGTCAACCCCGCATCGCGGGGCGGGGCGGGTGGCCGCGATTGGCCTTCGGCAGCCTCGACGCTCGCGACGCACTTCGGCGCGTTCGAATGTCGTTTCACGGAATCCACGGGGCACGCGGTCGAGATCGCCAGAAACGAGGCCAAAGCGGGCCGGCAACTCCTCATGACCTTTGGCGGTGACGGGACGATCTCCGAGACCGCCCGCGGGATTCTCGGCTCAGGTACCCCCTGCGAGCTGAGCGTTTTGCCGCACGGTACGGGAGGAGACTTCATCCGCTCTCTGGCGTCGCCCGCTCGTCTCGCGGACACCGCCCGTGGGTTGAGACGGGGACGCACGGTTCGGATCGACGTCGGGCGCGTCCGTTTCTCCGACGGTCGCGAGAGGAGCTTCGTCAATTCCGCCTCGTTCGGGCTTAGCGCCGAGGTCGCGCGGCGCGTCAACCGCCTCTCGAAGAGCCGCACGAGCTACGCGAGGCATACCCTGGAGGCCGCTCTCGGATACGACTTCCCCGAGGTGAAGATTAGAGTCGACGGCGGGCCTGCCCGCCGACTCGCGATGACGACGGTATCGCTCCACAACGGTCGCTTCTTCGGCGGCGGCATGAAGATGGCACCGGAGGCGAGCCTCACCGACGGAGAGCTCGATACGGTCGTCGTTCGGAAGATGCCGCTCGCGAAGCTATTGGGGCAGGCTCCGTTGCTGTTTTGGGGCGCCCATCTCGGCCTCGGGGAAGTCGAGCACGGAAGGGTGCTTAGGCTCGAGGCCGAAGCCGTCGATTCGCGCCTCCTTGTGCCGGTCGAGGTCGACGGAGAATCCCCCGGCAACCTCCCCGCTCGCTTCGATGTCAGAAGCTCTGCGCTGAGGCTTCGTCTGGCATCCGCCTTTGGCTATTCGTAGCCGAGCGCGACCACTGGGTCGAGCTCGGACGCCCGGTTCGCAGGGTAGAGGCCGGAGAGAACGCCAACCGTCACCGACACGCCGCTCGAGAGAATGATCGACCACGGGGTCACGAGCGTCGGCCATTCGGCATAGAAAGCGACGATATAGGCAATGGCGATGCCCATGAAGATGCCGGAGACACCGCCAATGAGGCTGATGGAGAACGACTCGACGATGAACTGAAAGCGAATATCGTGGCGGCGTGCTCCGACGGCGCGGCGAACCCCAATCTCGCGCGTGCGCTCGAGAACGCTTGCAAGCATGATGTTCATGATGCCGATGCCGCCCACGAGAAGAGAAATCCCGGCGATGCAGCCCATGACGATCTTGAAGAGTCTCTGGGTGCGCCGGCTCTGCTCGAGGAGTGCTTCGGGGATGATGATGGTGTAGTCCTCGGCGCCGCCGTGTAGAAGCTGGAGTAAAGGATCGATGACAGCTGTGGTCTCCCACGGCGAGGCATCCGACGTCACTCTCACCACGATTTGATCGAGGGGCGAATCGAGGGGCGGGTGGTCGAATTTCCGGAGCGCGGTCGAGTACGGCATGTAGATCTCGCCCGCGGTGGAGCTCAGCCGCACCCCTTGAAACGACTGTCGGCCGGTCATGTCGGATTCGAGAACGCCGACGACTTCGAGCCACACGTCGTTGACCTTCAGCGTTTCGCCGATGGCGGGGCCATAGCCAAACAAGTCGTGACGGACTTTGGCGCCGATCACGCACACCTGGGCGTGAGTGCGCCCGTCCAGTGGATCGAGGAATCGTCCTTCCGCCAGGCGAAAGCTTGCGAGCTCGAAATGGTGGTGGGAGACCCCGTAGGCCATGCCGTCGGTCTTGGCGCCCGCGGTCATCACCTTGTAGGGCTCGACTCTGACGCGAGGCGCCACCCATTCGATTCCCGGCACGGCCTCTACGATGGCATCGATGTCACGGCTCGTGAGTCCCGGCGATGTTTCGCGAATCTCCATGAGGTCGTCCCGGGCGAGCTCTTTGGCTTCGACGACGATGTTGCGGAGGCCCAACCGCTCGATCATCTCGAGCGCTTGCTGCTCGGCACCTTCTCCGATGGAGAGCATGGCGATGACCGCGCCCACCCCGAAGATCATCCCGAGCATGCTGAGGCCGGCGCGAAGCTTGTGTGCCATCAGGCTGTCGATGGCGTCGCGGAACGTTTCGCCAAAGCTCATCGAGTTGCGGGGGCCGCGTCGGCTGCGCCGTCCGTCGCGGGCGTCACCAGCGTCCGGTGGGATCGCGCGGGATCGCGCAGCGCAATCATGTCGCCTTCGGCAATGCCGTCTTCGAGCACCACCCTTCCTAGAGACGATGGCCCGAGACGCACTTCGACTTCCTCGAAGCCGGACCCATCGCGCCGGTAGACGAGCTTTCGGCCTTCTTTTTCGAAGACGGCCTGGCGGGGCACGACGATGGCGGCATCGCGCTCTGCCAGAATCAGCGTGGCGCGTACCCTTTGCCCCGGCTTCATGATCTCGTGGTCGGTCGACTCCAGAGCGAGCGTGACCGAAAAATATTGAACCGGCACGTGCCGTACTCTGGGTTTCGGCATGCGGTCGACATATCGGATGATCGCACTAAACGTCCGTTCGGGTGCGGCCTCCACGACCAGCTCGGCCGGGCGGCCTTCCTCGAGCCCGCCCGCGTCCGCTTCCAGCACGTAAATCTCCGCCTTCATGACGTCGAGCGCTGGAAGCTCCGCGATGGGCTGTCGCGAGTAGACGGTATCCCCGACTTGCTTGATGTTGCCACGCCAGTCTCTCACGAAGATGACGATCCCGTCGTGCGGCGCCCGGACTTCTAGGGCGTTCAGAGCTTCGTTCGCCTGTCTGATCTTCACTTCCGCCTGATCTCTCTCGATGTCGAACAGCTCCATCTCGGTAGCGGAAAGCCGTTCCTGAATCTTCTCCCGGCCCTCGGCATGCTCAAGCTTGAGACCGGCCAGCTCTTCGTCGATCTGCGCTTCGATGATCTCTACCCGTGAGAAGATGTCCGGGTCTTTGGTGGAGAGATTTCGGGCCGTATCGAGCTCGAACTCGGCGAGCTGGCGGTCACGCTCGACATCGATGAGGGTGGCGTCGCTCTGGGCCTGGCTTTGTCGGAGCTTGCTCTGGGCCGTCGAGAGCGCTACCTCGCCCTCTACAAGCTCGCGTTCCTGCTCCATGGGGTCGAAGCGCACGATGACGCCGCCCTGGCTCACGAAGATCCCGTCCTCGACCATCCACGCAATCGTCGCCGAACCCCGCGTTCGAGGGGGCGCGGACATGGGAGTCGAACGCACCGCTTCCAGTACGCCTTCGGCGGTGACCCGCTGCTGAAACGGCTCGCTGCGAACCTCGATGAGAGGAACCGCTTCCTCGGTAGAATCGAAGGCGACGAATGCGATCACGGCAGCGACGGCGATGAGTCCGGTGATCAGAATGCCGAGGCGTCTAGGTGTCATGGCTCACTGTCGCGTCAAGACCTGGTCGCCGTCCGAAAGCCCGTCGACAACTTCCACGTTGTCGACGTTTCTTGCGCCGAGCTTTACCCGACGCTCCTCGGTGCCGGAGAAAGAGCGTCGATAGACCATGGCACTGGACGCCGCTTGACTGATCGAGCCCACGGGCGCGATCAGTACGTTGGCGTGTCGTTCGACCTCGATGGTTCCGCGAAAACGCATCTCGGGGCGCATACGGTCCTCGTCGGTCTCGTCGAGATCGATGTCGACGCGAACGACCCGGAGAGGGGAGTTTCTGGTTTTCCGCTGAACGGTCGTGGCGAGCTTGCGGATCGCACCCCCGAAGGTTAGGTCGGGATAAGCGTCGAGTCGAAGCTCCACTCGCTGGCCCACAACTAACCGTCCGGCGTCGGCCTCGTCAACGATACCGCGAGCCATCATCGAGGTGAGATCTGCGATCTCCAGAATATGGTCGCGGCGCCAGGCGGTGTCGCCGACACGTTTCTTTTCTCCGCGCCGGTTGGTGACGTGGATGACCGTGCCGTCGCGGGGCGATCTGAGCGTCATACTCTCGATGCCGCTTCCGAGCTCGCGCACCCGAAGGGCCACCTTGTCGCGCTGCTCCCTTAGAATGCCGAGCTCGACCTCGTCGGCTGCGTCGAGCAGAGCTCGCCGACTCTCGAGATAGATCACTTCCTGCTGGGCCAGCGCGCGGTCGAGCTCGAGTAACGCGATCTCTTTGGCGGCGACAAACTCCTCCGGTCGCTCGAGCTTGAGCGCCGCCTTGTCCAGGTTCGCTCGCGCTTCGGCCTGCCGAAGGTCGTCGTCGCGCCGGCGGATGGTGATGTTTGTGCGCTTCCTCTCGATTTCCTTCTTGGCGGACTCGAGTGCGGCATTCATGTCGAGAAGACGACGCTCGAGCTCGGCGGTATCGAAAGTGAGGACCGGCTCTCCCTCCTTCGCGGCGGCTCCGTCCGATGTCATGCTCGAAATCTTGTATTCCCAACGACCCGGGACTACGGGCGGCGACAGCAGATTCGAGTGTAGGGCTGCCAGCGTGCCTTCGAACTCGACACTCATCACGAGGTCTCCGCGCGTGACCGTTATCCATCGCGCATCCGCAGCCCCGCTATCGCCGCGCGCTATCCACCATCCGAAGCCGACGAGGCCCAAGACGCCGACTAGGCCGCGCAGCCTGTTGCGGCTCATGGACCCGTCCTCCGCTGGAGCGCCACGCCCTCTTCGAGCCCGCCCTCGGAGACGCATTCGAGGCCGTTACACGCGCCGAGCTTCACCGGAACCGCTTCGCCGTTCTCAAGCAAAGCCTTCGGAGTCGAGCTCGAGAGGTCGAGAGCCGCTCGTGGTACCAGCAGCACGTCCTCGAGCTCGCGAGCGTGAACTTCCACGCTCGCGGCCATGCCCGGTCGCATCTTCTCGGCGTCGGTCTGCTCGAGAGCGACGCGCACTCGAAAGGCGCGCCGCAACGACCGAGAGCTCATCCCTCGCGCGACCGGGGTGATATCGTTCACGATGGCGGGAAAGCTGAGCTCGGGATAGGCGTCGAGCCGAACGATGGCTGTCATTTCCGCGCGAACGTTTCCATCGTCCACATCGCTCAATCGCGCGATCACCTGCATCTCGCTGAGATCGGGAATGCGCGCGACGACGTAGCCGGGCCACACGGTATCGTCCACCTGAAGCTTCCGGTTCTCGCGGCGGAGGTCGCCGATGATCAGCACTCCGTCTCGCGGCGCTTCGAGTACCAGTTCGGCGATCGCTTTCTCTGCGATGCGGATGTCGTAGTGGGACTTCTCCAGGTTGATGTGTCGTACCGTCAGGTCTTGCTCGGCCGTCCGAATGTGAGTCGCGAGCTCCTCCTCAGTTTTGGCCACGGCAGTCCGTGCACGTTCGAGCGCGAGCTGCTTCTCCTGATATTCCCTCAGCGGAATGAGGCCTTTGGGTACGTCGGCTTCGATCTGCGCTTTTTGGAGCTCTATCTGACGCTCAACGACGGTGAAAGCGATCTCCGCTGCCTGCGCGTAGGTCTGTGCCTCCTGCTGCTGAAGCTCCATCTCTTCTTTACGTGCGGCGAGTCGTTTCTCCTCGAGGTCGGTCGCGAAGGCCGAGTTGTCGAGCTCCAGAACCTTTTGTCCGGCCTTCACGTGGGTGCCGTCTTCTTCCATCCAGCGGATCTGGACCCGCCACGTCGGCGTACGCGGGGGCGTGATGCGCACCGCTCGGGTCGCTTCGAGGATTCCCGTCAGGAGAACGCGCTCCCTGAATGGCCCGCGGCGCACTCGTAGCTCCTCGAAGCGTGTTTTCGTCGTATCATCGGCGGGCAGGTCCGCTCGAGCTCCGGAGCAGGCAAGAGAGCCGAGGAGATACGCCGTCGCGAGAAGTAAGCCGATACGAGAGGTATTGCCCAAAAACGTCGCTCCTTTGACCGCCGACAGATGCCGATAAACAATGCTAGTGTGAAGCCCCATCTCCCGCAACCGATGAGCGTGATCGAAGCCCGAGGTCTATGGAAGAGCTACGTCATGGGGGGCGAGGAGATCCACGCCCTCGCCGGTATCGACGTGACGGTCGAGCGCGGCGAATATGTCGCCATCATGGGGCCCTCGGGCTCCGGAAAATCGACGTTGATGAACGTGATCGGATGTCTCGACACTCCGACGAAAGGATCCTACCGATTGAACGGCCGGGAGGTCAGCACCATGGAAGATGACGAGCTCGCGATGGTGCGTAACCGTGAAATCGGCTTCGTCTTTCAAACGTTCCAGCTCCTGCCCCGCGCTCCGGCGCTACGCAACGTCGAGCTACCGCTCGTCTATCGAGGCCTCCGCGCTCAGGAGCGTCACGAGCGAGCAAGAAAGGCGCTTCAGAGAGTCGACCTCGGGAACCGTCTCGAGCACCGGCCCAACGAGCTGTCGGGCGGGCAGCGTCAGAGAGTCGCCATTGCTCGCGCGCTCGTCAGTGAACCCTCGATCCTTTTGGCGGACGAGCCCACGGGCAATCTCGATACCGCGACCGGAGGCGAGATTCTGACGCTCTTCGATGAGCTACATGCACAGGGACACACCCTGATCGTCGTCACCCACGAAAAGGAAGTCGCCGACCGCGCGAGGCGTGCCCTACACCTTCGCGACGGCCGAGTCGAGTCTTCATTCGGGTAGCACGTCGCGCTGGGGAGCACCTTCCTTGATCTCCCAGATGGAAACGAGAGGAAAGAGCTTCGCGAAGAGCGCGTACATCAAGACGAAGGCGGCGAACTGGGCGGCGGTCACTGCCATCTCGACGGTGGAGGGCGAGTAGGTGCCCAGGTCCCACATCTGCTGCGAGCGCGGGTGCGAGGCGGAGCTGACGACGATGACGAACCGTTCGAGCCACATTCCGACGAGCACCGAGACCGATGCCACCACCGAGCCGGTAATGGTGCGCGTCTTGCGGAAAGACAGGATCGCCAGCGGGACGACGAAGCAGGCGATCACCATCGTCCAGAAGTAGGGGGCAAAGGCTCCGGTCAATCGGCTGTCGAGGACTGCCATCTCAGCGTGCTCGTGCCCGTACCAGGCGGTGAGGTGTTCGGCGAGGGTGAAGTAGGCCCAGAGACACGACATCGTGATGAGCAGGAGCCCCAGGTTCGTGAAGCTGAGCGGCGTGAAGAACGCCTCGAGATGGAAGGCCTTTCTCAGAATCGCCATCGCGACGATGAGCGCCGCGATACCGCTGAAGATGGCGCCCACCACGAAGTAGGGGCCGAAGATTGCCGTGTGCCACATGGGCACGAGAGTCATCGCGAGCGTCCACGAGACGACGGTATGAACGGATACCGCGATGGGAATGATGGCGACCGCCATGAAAGAGATGGCCTTCTCGAGGAGCGCGTGCTGACGGGGCGTTCCTTCCCAGCCGAGAGCCAGCACGCGATAGAGCGGCCGGAAGCGTGGGCTGCGATCGCGAAGCAGAGCCAGATCGGGAATGAGCGGCAGATACAAGTAAATGATGCTGCCGTTGAGATAGAGCGAGATGGCGCAGACGTCCCAGATAAGAGGCGAGAGAAACTGTGGAGTCAGAAACGGCGTCAGGATGAGCTCGGGTCTCCCGAGGTGAAAGAGAATGTTGCTCGAGCCCATGATGAGGGCGATCACGGTGATAACCTCGGCGATGCGGGTGATCGGCCGGCGCCACTCCGCGCCGGTAAGCCGAAGGATGGCGGAGATCAACGTGCCGGCGTGGCTGATGCCGATGAAGAAAATGTAGTTCGTGATGTACAGGCCCCAGAAGACGGGCTGGTTCATGCCCGCGACGGAAAGCCCGTCCCGAAGCTGCCGCGACCAGAAGAATCCCCCCGTCGCCATGATCGCCAGAAGCCCGGCAACGACGGCGTAGAAACGCCAGCTCGTCGCGAAGATCGGGGCGAGGACGCGATCTTCAGTCTGCCGAGGGTCCGCGTCCATCCCACTCGCCTTCTTTAAGGTAGACCACGCGCGGGCCCGTGCCGAGCTCCTCGAGAGGCAGCTCCCCCCGCGGGCTTCGAAACGCTTTCGCAACCACCGATTCGGGATCCGAGCGGTCCCCGAAGGTGATGGCCTGAGCGGGGCAGGATTGCGCGCAAGCCGGTTGTACTTCGAGATCGGCTACGTCACGCTCTTGTTCGCGAGCGCCGTCTTCGACCCGCCGGATCCTCTGCAGGCAGAAGGTGCATTTTTCCATGATCCCCCGCCAGCGGATGGCGACGTCGGGATTGATCGTTTGCTCCAGCGGCGCATCCCAGCTCGGATCGGACCAATTGAACGAGCGCACCGTGTAAGGACAGGCATGGGCGCAAGCGCGGGTCCCGATACAGCGCGGGTGGATCTGGGCGTTCAAGCCGTCGTCGGTCTCGTAGGTGGCGGAGACAGGACAAACTTTCACGCAGGGCGCGTCGTCGCAATGCACACAGAGAACAGGCTTGAATCGCATGCGAACGTTGGGGAACGTGCCTTCCATGTACCGCTCGATCCGAAGCCACTCCGTCACGCGGCCACGCCCTGTCGCCTCGGGACCGGACACCGGCACGTTGTTCTCCTCGCGGCACGCGACCACGCAAGCTTCGCAACCCGTGCAGCGGTCGAGATCGATGGCCATCGCCCACTCGGTCATGCTTTCGTCACCTTTCTGATCTCGACGCTCGGCGCACTCAGGAGAAAGCCGTCGTGATCCGCCGTTGCGTCCAGCAGTGAATAGACGTTGACGCCTCGTCCCTCGGCGTAGCGGCCGTGGGCGGTGTGGCCCTGGCCGGCCGCAATGGCTACGACGCCGGGGTGGATGCCCTGGCTCACGTGGGCGGGCAGCGTCACCGAACGGCTTCCGTTTCGTACCTCGACTCGATCGCCGTTGCGGATGCCGAGCTCGTCTGCGGTGGACTCCGCGATCTCGACGACGCTTCCCCATCGCACGCCGGTGATCGGATCGGCGAGCTCTTGCAGGAACGGTAGGTGAGCGCTGCGTCCGTCTCCGAATGCGTTTGCAGCGTAGACGTGGAGGCTCAGTCCGGACGGCGCCGGTGTGGGCGTCGATGCGGCTTCAATGGGCTCGAGCTCGAAACGATAGTTGTTCGAGGACGGGGTCGGTGATTTGGCTTCTGGCCAGTAGCCTCCGTTCGCGATCGCCTCGTCCCACGACACGCCCAAACCCGCCCATGCCTGTCGTAGCGCTTGCTCGTAGCTCTCCCAGGGAAACGCCTCGCCCGCGCCCAGCCTGTCGGCGAGTGCGATCAGCGCATCGGGCATCGAACGCGTGTCGTAGAGGGGACGTACCAGGAGCGGCGCGCTCAAGTTCGCGACGGTCGAACACCCACCCTTCGGGACGGCGTCTTCGAAGCGCTCGAACGACATGGACTCGGGCAGGATCACGTCGGCGAACCGCGAGGTCTCGTCGGGGAATGATTGAAAGCTCACGATGAGCTCGACGTCCGAAAGCTTCTCTTCGAAGGCGAACCCCGGTGGAAGGTTGTATAGCGGGTTGGCGCCGGAGACGAAGAGCGCCGGTGGAAGCACGCCGAGCGCGCTCTCCGCGAGCGAGCGCGTCGCGACCGATTCCATCGCCACCGGAGGCCACGCCGAGAACGCCGCCTTCGTGTCCGTGTCGCCTTGCAGCAGCCCATCGTCGCCAAAGGCGCCCACGAGCGCGTTCAGGTGCGAGACGGTCACGGCAAGCGCGAAGCCTTGCGCCGAGCGAAGCGCGGCGCCTCCCGCGAAGGCGACGGCGGGGCGGTTCGCGGCAAACTCTCGCGCGATCTGCTGGAGCTTCGATAGCGGCCACCCGACACGCTCCGCCACCGCGGCAGGCTCGACGTTTGCGGCAACAAAGTCTCGAAAAGCGTCGAACCCGCTGGTCGAGCGCGCGACAAAGTCGCGATCGTAGAGACCGCTATCCAGCACGATGGCGAGGATCGCCTGCGCGAGGGGGAGCTCGTTGCCCGGCCGCGCGGGGATCCAAGCGTCGGCCTTGGCGGCAGTGAGCGAAAGCCTCGGACCTACCATCACTAGCTTTCCCCGATGGCCGGGACGGCCCCGTCGCATCTCGGCGAGGCCGCGGGCGAAGCGCACGGGAGAAACGTGCGACTCGAGAAGCTCTGCGCCGAAGGAGACGACGTAGCTCGCCCGGTCGATCTCACAACCGATTCCGCCGGTAACTCCCGCCAACCGTCGATGCGCGCGCGCCACGGCGGCCGTCGTGAAGGGATCGTGAACGAGGTGCACGCCGCCACCGGCCGCGGCTAGAAACCGCCGTACCGTCTCGAGCCGGTGCCCGGTAATCGCGTCGGTCACGAAGCCCAGCGCGTCCTCACCGCGGATTCGGGAAAGCTCCGTCGCGACGCGCCCGAGCGCCTCGTCCCATCCAACTTCCTTCCAAACTCCGCTCCCGCGATCCCCTTCCCGGACCAGAGGCGTCCGGAATCGATCGGGATGGTACATGGCTTGAGGGAGGGCCTGGCCCCGGGCGCAGAGACCCCCGCGGCTCAGAGGGTGCTCGGGGTTTCCTTCCACTTTGACGAGGCGGCCGTCGATCTTACGGACGCGAGTACCGCAGCCGGCGGCGCATTCGAAACACGTCGAGGCGTGCCAGCTCTCCTCGCCGGGAACGAACGGCTCCTCCGGCACGAGAATCGGGATGAGGCCCGAGGTCTCGGGGGCGCAGCCGTCGAGAGCCAGGCCCGCCGTGGCCGTGAAGAGACCGCTACCGAGAAAATCGCGCCGGTTCAGGGTCGGACTCCTTCATGTGTGACAGACTACACAATCAACGGGCGCTCCACGTTCCTCGTGGCAGGAGACGCACCAGTCCATCTCGAGATCGATGTGCCGTGCTGCTCTCGAGCTCGAGCCGATGTCACCGTGGCACACCTCGCACTCAATATCAGCGCGGACGTGCCACTTGTGAGAGAAGTAGCTGAACTGAGGAAGCCTGTAGAGGCGAACCCAATCGATCTGTTCTTCGTTGTCGACGTAGACCATCAACGCTTGGGTAGCGGCGCTGTCTTGCGGCATGACGGAGTGACAGCTTCCGCATAGCTCGGTCCGAGGAATACCCGCGCTCGCTTGATTGTCGGTGAACTCGTGGCAGAAGGCGCAACCGATCTGGTTGTCCGTGTGTGCCGCGTGAGGAAACGGAAGCGGTTGCTCGGGTGATGCCCCGGCATCGCTGCAGCCTGAAGCACCGATCGCCCCGGCGATCACCAGGGCGAGCGCGAATGTGCGATCGTCGAGCCGAAACACTTAAATGGAAACTACCGCGATTGGTCCCAGGGAGCAAGCCACAAGATTCCGCCGCCCGCTCGACGGTAAGCGTGTTGGAAGCATTGTCACTCGAGAAGAGACACGCTACCATGTGGACTCCAACGCAGTCCCTCCTAATTGACGGGAGCCCCAAATGAGCAGCGCAAAAGAGGGCAGTCAGGAGCAACGACTCTCCCACTTTACTATTGAAAAAGCTGCGGACGCTATTCTTTGGATCGATACCGATTTTCGCCTTTTCCGCGTGAATGAGGCTGCGTGCCAGTTGCTCGGCTACTCACGGGATGAGCTACTCTCGATGACAATCTATGACGTTCTCGTCGACTACTCGGCAGAAAGGGGGACGAGGTATTGGGCGAGGCTTAAGGAAACGCGCATCCACGACTTCGAGACCGAGCATCGCAGAAAGGATGGCCACATTATCCCCGTAGGCGTCACAAACAACTTTATCGAATTCGGTGACGCCCAATACATTTGCAGCTTTATTCGCGATTACACCGAGCGCAGAAAAGCGGCGGAGAAATTGGAGGAAAACACGCGATTCCTCTTGGAGGCGCAGCAGGTCGCTCATCTCGGTATCTGGGAGTGGGATATTGCTGCAAACGCCATCACCTGGTCCGATGAGCTATACAAGATTTACGGCGTGAACCCCGAAGAATTTGCGGCATCGTATGAAGCCTTCGTGGAACGCGTACATCCCGATGATCGCGAGCGTGTCAGAGGTCTGGTTGATGCGTCGTATCGAGACTGTACGCCGCTTGACTTCTATCACCGAATCGTTCGTCCAGATGGGACGATTCGCACGCTTCACGGGCGCGGAGAGGTTGTTACGGATGAGGCCAACAATCCCATCCGGATGGTGGGAACGGGACTGGATGTTACGGAGCTTGTCAAGGCAGAAGCAGAGATTCGGAAGCTGAATGCGGAACTAGAACAGCGTGTGCGCGAGCGTACCGCAGAGCTCGAGAGCACGCTTCGACAGCTGAAAGAGGCCCAGAATCAATTGGTGTTGCGGGAGAAGATGGCGTCGCTCGGCAACCTCGTCGCTGGGGTGGCTCATGAGATCAACAATCCGATGGGAGCGGTGAGGAGTGCCTCAGACGTTTCGAGACGGTGTGTCGAACAGCTAAAAGAAATCATTGGGCAATCAAGCTCTACGCAGGCCGTCTTAGACAACAGGCATTTTCAAACGGCATTAGAGCTGCTTACGGAAAATGTAGAGATCACAGTAGAGGGAAGCGATAGAATCACGAAAATCGTTCAGAGCCTGAAGACTTTTGCCCGACTGGACGAGTCGCAGCTTGACGAGGCCGACATTCACGAGGGGCTCGAGAGCACGCTGACGCTGTTGCATCACGAACTGAAGAACAAGGCCGAGGTGAAAAGAAACTATGGCGATATTCCACGGATCTATTGTTATCCGCAGGAGCTAAACCAGGTTTTTATGAATCTCCTCTCGAACGCGATCCAGGCTATGGAGAAGAAGGGCACAATACGGATCAAGACGTCGACGGACGCGGCGAACGTATACGTCGAGATCGCGGATACAGGAAAGGGGATCCGGCCCGAGAAACTAAGCAGAGTCTTCGACCCCGGTTTTACGACCAAGGGAGTCGGTGTCGGAACCGGCCTAGGCTTGTCGATTAGTTACAATATTATTCGGAAACACCAGGGTAAAATAGCCGTGGAGAGTACGGTCGGCAAGGGAACATCGTTCACGATTACCTTGCCGACTGATTCGAGAGGGCGCCGCAAGTGAATTCGACTGGCCGGAAGAGTCAGCGAGCGTGAGAGAACGCGTAGAGCATTTCGCGGCTGATCTGACGGCACCTTTCGTCGTAGATCTCGCCCTCAACCTCGGTACCGTCGTAGTGCTTCGGATCGTCGTAGGGAAGCGAAATCCTGACGGAAGCGCCTGGCACCGAGGGGCAGGCGGCGTCCGCTTCGCTGCACGTCATGACGGCGCAAAATTCCGCCTTGGGATTTGAGGCCGCGTCGAAGGTCTTCGAAAAAAGCGTGAGGGTCGTCGTTCCGAGGACGATCCGATAGGTCGGGTTGGAGTCTTCCGTGAGCTTCGCAACTTCGAGGCCGGCGCGCTCGATGGCGAGAACGGCCCGTCGGTTGAAGGCGGTCGCCTCCGTTCCACCCGAGTAGGTCTCGACCCGATCGACGCCGAAGTGACTTGCGGCCACGGCGGCCCAGATCTGAGCCATTTGGCTCCGCCGAGAGTTGTGGGTGCATACGAAGAGCAAGCGCGCGGTTGCGCGCCCGCGATTCCTGACGAGCTCGCTCAGTCGATCGAGAACGTCCCGTCTCGCGCGGGGGATCGTGTCGAACTCCGCGAGGCGCGCGTCGACGTAGTCTTCGAGGCTCACGAGAAAACCGCGGCACCGAGGAACTCCTTCTTGATGTAGCTCACCGTGTCGTGGAGCGTCTCGTAGGGATCCCGCGCCTCGAAACCGAGCTCTCGCTCCGCCTTTTCGGGATCGAGATACCAGAACCGCTGGCCCATCTCGACGCTGGCTCGATCGACGGGGGGTGCCTTGTCCCAGTGGCGATAGAAGGCGTCGAGCGCTTTTCCCGCAAAGGCATAGATCGGCTCGGGGAGCTTGATCCTGGGTCCTTTCACTTTGCTCGCGCGCTCGAGCCTTTCGAAGAAGGCGGCACAGGTCCAGTTCGGTCCACCGAGGAGGTAACGCTGACCCGCGCGACCTTTGTCCATCGCGGCGCGAAACGCAGTCGCCACGTCGCGGACGTCGACGAAATTGACGCCGCCGGGAGGAACGACGGGGATGTCCCCGGCGAGAAATCGAAGCACGTCCCGAGTCGAGGAGAGTCGCCGGTCGCCTGGTCCCAGCAGGAGGCTCGGGTTGAGAATCACGAGCTCGACGTCGGAGCCGCACTCTCGCCTCGCCGTCTCTTCTTGATACAGCTTGCTCGTGTAGTAAGACCAGCGACCGATGATCTCGATGGGTGCCGGGAAGGTTTCGTCCGGGATCGCAATCCCGTCGTCCGTCACCGCGATGGTGCCGCTCGTGGAGGCGAGAACGATGCGCTCGACGCCGGCCTTGCTCGCAGCTCGACAAAGGTTCGCCGTACCCTCGACATGCACGCGGTAGAGCTCCCGCGCGTCGTCTGGATCCCGCGACACCTTGCCCGCGAGGTGATAGACGCGCTCGACTCCCGCGACGGCGCGTTCGACGCTCGCCGGGTCGAGGATCGAGCCCTCGACCTCTTCGACGCCTCGCTCAGCGTGCGACGCGTGAGACTCGCGGACGAGTACCCGCAAGCTCGCGCCTTCCTCCTCGAGTAACTGCTGAAGGAGGCTCTGGCCGAGAAACCCCGTCGCTCCGGTTACGAGAGCTCGCGGCACCTGTCCTAGACTCCGTCCGTCTTGGCCACGACGAGCGGTTGACGCGACTTCCGCTCCTCGTGCGCGCGGCCCTTCTCTGCCAAGAGCTCCCGCTCCACGTCGACAGGCTGCCCGTCTCGGAGGAGCTCCACGACCCGCTGAACCAGGCTGCTCACAGCACGTTCCGCGTCAGAGCGTGGCAAGCCCTCGGCGACTTGCGAGAGCTGCTCGTAGGACAGATACGGGCCGATCGAGGCCGAAACGTCGCGGGACTGAGGGTAGAAGCTCCCCGGTGGAAGGGCGTTGTGGGTATCGAGGTATAGCGGGAGGACCCCGACTCGCGCCCGAAGTACGAGATGACCCAGCCCACGTTGAAACGGTTGGATGGCGCCGTGCCGGGAGCGTGTTCCCTCGGGAAAAATGAGAACGTTGTAGCCCTGCTCGAGCAGGTGAAAGGCCCACTCCAGTGACTTTCTGAGGGAGCCCTTACGCTCCATCGGAACCAAGTTCGTAAAGTTCTCGAAAAAGGCCCGTTTGACTTTGTTGTCGAAGAAGTAATCAGCGGCCGCGAGCGCCACGAGATTCTGGCCAGCATCGCCCAGCGCCATCTTGACCAGCCCCATGTCGAGATGCGAAGCGTGATTGGCGACCACGAGGCAATGCGTGTGACTCGGTACGTTGCCGCGACCGAAGAACTGGGGGCGGAGCAGGTCGTGGTAGAACCAGCGCTGAATCGATGAGAGGCTCTTTCGGCCGAGAGCCTGGAGAACGGGTGGAAGGGCGACTGGCTCAGCCCGCTCCTCGCTCCTCGCGCGTTCCGAGACCGCACGGTGGGGCCGACGTCTGAGGCTATCCGCGAGCTCGCGGATCCCGGACAGAGACATCAGCACTTCTGGGGAAAGACTGTCGCCGGTCTTCGATTCGATCGCGGCGGAGAGCTCGCTATACATCAAGCTGTCGAAGCCGAGCTCATCGAGCCGAGAGTCGAAGTGCACCTCGGCGCGCGGCTTCTCGCATACGCGAGCGACCACCTCGAGCACCCACGCCTTGTCCGATTCTTCGTCGCCCACGTCTTTGGAGCCGATTCTCTGCTGCTCCTGCAGCCAGGTTGCGAGCTCTCCGCGCTTCACTTTTCTGGTCGCCGTGCGAGGGAGCTCCGCCTGTCGCACCATCAATGTCTTGACGCGCTTGTAGAGCGGGAGCGTCGCGGAAACGTCGTGAAAGTGTGCCTCGATCTTCTTCTCGAGTGCTCCGTCCGTCCCGTTCTTGGGCACGACGACCGCCGCCACACGCTCTCCCACGCCGTCTGGCAGCCCCACGATCGCAAGCTCCTCGATGAGCTCACGGTTCGCGTAAATCTCTTCGAGCTCGTCGGGATAGACGTTCTTGCCGTTCGAGTCGACGATGAGCTCCTTGGAGCGACCGACGATATAGAGGTTTCCCTCCTCGTCGAGACGTCCGAGATCGCCGGTGTGCAGCCAACCATCGCGAAGTGCCTCGAGGGTCGCGCGTTCGTTGCCGTAGTAACCGGACATGACGTTGGGTCCACGTGCGATCACCTCGCCCACACCCTTCTGATCCGGGTCGAGGATCTTGACCTCGATCCCCGGAAGGGGCTGTCCGACACTGCCCGACACGACGCGCTCTTCGGGACGGGTCACGGTCAAGACCGGCGAGGCCTCAGTGAGGCCGTAGCCCTCGTTCAGATTGAAACCCAGACCACGGAAGGTCTTCATCGTTTTCTCGCTCAGCGCGGAGCCGCCGCTGATCAGGTATCGAATCCTTCCGCCGAAAGCCATGTGAATGGGAAGGAAGAGAAGCGGGCCGAAGTTGAGCGGCGTTTCGTTTCGCAAGAGGTAGTTCGCGTCGACGGCGACGTTGACGAGCTCCTCCAATTTGGATGAGCGCTCGCCGAAACGCCCCAGAATCCGCCGCTTCATGAGCTCCCACAGCGCGGGAACGCCGACGATGCAGGTCACGTGACCTTTCTTTAGCTCACGACTCAGGTTGTCGCCCGTCACGTCGCCGAGGTAAGTAATCTGGGCTCCACGGCTCAGCGGCAGGAGGAACCCGGTCGTAAACTCGAACGAGTGGTGCAAAGGAAGCACGCTGAGCATTCCGTCGTCGTGCGTGATGTCGTAGACGGAAAGTAACTTCGCTACCAGGCTCGCGAAGTTTCGATGCGTGAGCATCACACCCTTGGGGTTTCCGGTGGTCCCGGAGGTAAAGATGATCGAGGCGACGGCGGAAGGGGGCACGCTATCCGGGAGCTCCGCGATGCGTTTCTGCTCCGTAGACTCTGCCACCATGCGAAAGACGTCATCAAAGGTCCAGACCTTGACGGCGAGGCCGGCGGCCGTGAGCAACCCGGCGAGCCCTTCGTGCTTTTCGAAGAGCGCCGGACTCAAGACGATACCTTTCGCTTCGCCGAGGCCGAGGAGTTTCACGACCTCCTCCGTTCCGGCTTCCTTCTCGAAGGGAATAACCGCGGCGCCGGTCCGCACGACTGCGAAGTAAGTCATGCCCCATTCGGGAGCATTGTCTGCGAGCAGACCAATGCGGTCTTCGCTCTTGACTCCCTTGCTCTTGAGAAAAGACGCGGCGCGCAGCACGCATTCGCGGAAATCGCCGTAGGTATAGCGCTCCTCACGCCCGTCACGCTCGATGCGCATGGCGATGCGACCTTGGTGGTTTTTCGTACAAGCGTCGAAGAGCTCGACGAGGTTGCGATAGGTATAGACCCTCCGGGGTCTCGCCTTTTCGGCCTCGTCGAATCGGGGGAAAACCCACTTGGAAAGGCCGGGGAGGTGGACGTCGAGCCAGTACTCGTACCAATCGATCTTTTCGGGGTCAAAAACGAGGCCTTCGCCTTTGCCCGGAGCGATTCGGGCGAAGAGCGCGCGAGTATTGTCCGCGCGAAAAACGTAATTGTTGTCCACGATGAAGGGTCGAAAGGTGTCGTAGTGCTCCTCGCTTTCTCGCGCAAAGGCTTCGAAGTTGTCCACCGCTCGTTTCGCCTGCTCCACGAGGGGCGCGAAGGGACCGGCCTGCCTCGCAGAGATTTTATCGAGAGCCTTGGATAGCTTCTTCGTCGCCTTGCGAAGGAGCGGCATCGAGTATTTCTCGAAGTTCTCGGGCTTGACTGTCTGCGCTTCCATCCGAGCGGCGACCTCGTTGAGGAAACGGCTCCCTGACGGTTTTCCCTTGAAGTGCTTCCGTTTGTAGATGCCGAGAAGATCGACGAGACGGCCGAGCCTCGAAGGGTTCGAGTCTCCCGAACACACTTGGTAGACGAGCGCCGGTTCCTCGACCATCACCTGTGCCGTGACGGCGAGCACGGCAGAGGCCACCATGTCCACGGGGATGATGTCGAGAATGACGTTGGTCTTGACGGGAAACAGGTTCTGGCCGCGCATCGCCATTCGAACCAGGGGAGCGGTCGTCGTAAAACCCTCGTTCCAACCGGGGAACGGAAACGAGAGCGCACTCTCCACGATCGACGGGCGAACGATCGCCCGATGAACGCCCTCTTCCGCCGCGACGAGTTGCTCGCCGAGGCTCTTCGTATACGTATAGATGTTCGGCCAGCCCCAGTCTCGCGCCTTTCTGATTCCGAGGTCGGTCAGTCTGGAGCGGATCCAGTTCTTGCGCTCCCGGGCGATCGCCAGGTTCATCGCCTTGTCGTCGTCCGGATCGCGCCCCTCTTCGAGGAACCGCCCTCGGGCGATCTCCCGGAAGCGGTCGGCGAGTGACTTGTCACGGGACTCGTCCTTGACCCTGAGAGCGAGGCGCTCGCAATCGTCGATCTCTTTTTCGACGCTGAACTCGGAGGCTTCGACACCCTTGCGCGGGAAGTAGCCGATCAGGGGCTCGCTCTCCCAGATCTCTCCGGAGCGGTTGCCTGCCACGAAACAGGTGCTCACGTGGACGATTGCCGGCCGTTTCATGCGCTTCGCGAAGGCCAGCGTGTTGAGAGTACCGGAGACGTTGGTCTTGAGCGCCGCTTCGAGGGGTGGGTTGAACGTGACGCGTCCCGACGAATTCAAGAGGACGTCGATGTCTTCAGCGATGGCCTGCGCCTTTTCCGCGCCCAGGCCGAGGTTCTCGTAGGTGATGTCTCCCCCGACTACGACGATCTTCTCTCTGAGAAAGTCGTTCAGCTTCGTCCCGTAACGTTCACGAAGCGGCTCGAACGAAGGGGAGGGAACGATCGTCTCCCAGAACCGGCTTTCGCTCTCGGCCTCGGTACTCGCCCTGACCATCAGGTAAATGCGCCCGACCTCCGGGAACCGATCGAGAAGCATCGCGACCGACACTTTGCCGAGAAAGCCGGTACCGCCGAGCAGAAACAAACGCCTCCCTTCGAAGATCGAACGGAGGTCGAGCTTTCGTTCGCTCATTCGACCTCGGGGATGACGATCGGCGGAAGGTGCAGCATCGTGATCTCCGCCGATCGTCCCACATAGCTTCTCGCGTTGGCCACGGCCTCCGCGAGGGTCTCCGCCCGGTCCCAACCGAGCAACTCGGGAACGTGCTGGTTCTCGGCTCCCGCGGCGATGATCTTACCTACGTGCCGCCGGCCGTTCTCGCCCCAGTACCACATGAAGAACGGATGAGCGCCGTGATAGGCGTTGCCCTGACGGTACATCTGAATGTAGCTCGGGTTGCGAGCGAATTCTTCCTCGTACTTCTCCCGAAGCTGGAAGGCATCGTTGGTCTCGGGAAGCAGGCGATGAAAGAACTCGATGTAGCTCGGATGAAACTCCGCGTCGAAGTCGTCGTAGCAGGGGTGGCAGAGGATCAGAACCCCGCCCTTCCGCAAGAGGGGTTTGCCCCGGTACAAGTTGAAGAAATAGCCGGGACCCATGACCTGGACGAGCAAGGGGTTGAGAATCGAGTTGACGTTATAGGGGGAGATATATGGCACGCCCACGATCAGAATGTCGCACTGGCCTTTCACTTTGACGGCGTATTGATCGAAGCAGCGCTCGAGCGTCTTCTCGTGAACGGGCTCGGTACGCCCCGCGTAGCAGCCGATGAGCTCATAGGGAGATGGGATGTTGTGGAAGAAGGCTCGCTTCGCCGCGCGCGGCAACCGCTCCGTCGTCCAGCGCGTGGCTTTGAGTTTCATGCGATCGAGTTCGGTGAAGTCGTCCTCGTTCTTGCCGAGGAAGGCGACCTGATCGGAGTACATGCGGTTGTTGAGCGTTGTCTCGATGTGGAAGACGTTCATATTGTCGTCCACGAGCGCGCCCATCCGCTCGCACTTCCGGTTCAGCTCCGAGCTAGCTGGATCCATATAGCCGTCGGAGTCGATGATCGTCTGTGGCTCGTGGTGCGGGCGCAGGCTCGCGTAGTCGCACAAGCCGACGGTAACGGATTTGTGGCCTCCGTCCATGGGCACGAGGTTGATATTGATGTAGATGACGAGATCGCTTTCGACGGCTCGACGGTTGAGGCGGAGATGCTCTCCGTGCGCGGTCGCGCCCAAGCTGACGAGGCCGTCGGGTTCCTCGGCGTCGTGACAATAGTAGCGGTCCGGATAGAACGCGTCGTGGATCTCGCGCCCCACCATGCGCCGCATTTCGCGCTCGGTCATCTTCCGATGGAGCGAGTTCGCCACGATGATGTCGATGTCGTCGATCCCGTGGTCCGAGAGCAGCTCGAGAACGACCTCGAGGGCGGTTTGCCGCACGTCGGGGGTCACCATCGGCGGAAGCGGAAGACTGATGTCGTCTACCGCAATCGTGACCCGCATGCCGGATCGAAGCTGGGCGTGGAGAGGGTCGCACCCGAGAGGATGGTTGATCGCGTGCCGGATCGCGCCTCGTGGGTTGGGCAGCCCCTGGATCGGCGGTTTGGGATAGATGACGCGAGTGCCGATGGGGAGATCTTCTTCCCAGAAATCCTCGCCGAAATGGATGAGACGGGGCGCCGAGTCGGTGTCGATATAAGCGGTACCAGGATCAAGCTGCCGGCGTAGAACGGGGCTCATTCAGTCGCTTCCTTCTATTTCAGCCTTACGATCGGCCAATCGTGTCGAAGAGCCGTGCTCTTGAGACGTAGATCGGGGTTCGTCGCCGTTGGATGGCCGACGACCGAGAGCATGGGCAGATCGCTCATGCTGTCGGCGTAGGCGTAGCAGTCGTTGAGAGACAGGCCCTCTCGCTCCGAATAGCGTCGGATCCAGGACGCCTTGGTGGCGCTGGCCATGACGGGGGGCTTGAGTCGTCCCGTGGCGCGCCCGTCGACGAACTCGAGTCGATTCGCGACGTAGTCCGTGATGCCGAGATGGCGTAGCAAAGGCATGACGGTAATGTCGAGCGCCCCCGTCACCACGACCTGCCGCAAGCCCATACTCTTCGATTTCTCCAGTAGGGGAAGTGTCCCCGGATAGACCGCGGGACGAATGACTTCCTCAAAGAGGTCGTCGGCCAGATAGCGTAGGCGGTCTTCCGATTGGCCTTTGTACCATTTGAAAAAGATGTCGTTGAAGACCTTTCGGCTGTAGAGCTCGGCCGCGGCGAAGATCGGGAGGCCCGCGAGCGTCGCGGCGGTGCGGCCGAAGCTCCTGAGGATACCTTGATCGTTCCGGGCGTAGAAGGCGAAGACGTGCACGAGGTTCGTTCTCACGAGCGTGCCGTCGAGGTCGTAGAATGCGGCTGCAGCCAAGACTCTATCCTCGCTCCTTTCAATGAGTTAATCGTGAAACCCTGCATGTTATGCGTTCTTACTACTGGCTACAACTGAGCGGGCCGGATTGACCGGACCGCGCGTCCGAAATAGGATGGTCGATTGTCCGACTCAACGTCCCCATCCTCGAGGAAGAACCACGCCATGAGACAACGCCGCGCAACGATTACCTCCATCGGCCGGTTCCTTCCGGAACGCGTCCTCAGCAATAACGATCTCGAAGGGATGGTCGACACTTCCGACCAGTGGATCCTCGATAGGACGGGAATCCGGGAACGACGCATCGTCGAGAAGGGAACCGGTTCCTCCGAGTTGGCGGCGGCGGCCGCTCAGGAGGCCCTCGATCGGCGGGGCATCTCGGCGGATGATATCGATCTCATCATCGTGGGCACGGTAACGCCCGACATGATGTTCCCCGCCACCGCCTGCCTCGTCCAGGACAAGCTCGGCGCTAGCCGAGCCTGGGGTTTCGACCTCTCGGCGGCCTGCTGTGGTTTCGTCTATTCCCTTTCGGTGGGAGCCCAGTTCATCGCCACCGGCGCTCACGACCGGGTCCTCGTGATTGGCGTGGACGTCATGAGCAGCATCATCAACTACAAAGATCGGGCAACTTGCGTCATCTTCGGAGACGGCGCCGGGGCCGTGCTGCTCGAGGCGGACAAGGGTGAGGAGAACGGATTCATTGGATTCCACCATCGAGTGGAGGGTAGCGGAGGCCATTGGCTCTACATGCCGGCCGGCGGCAGCCGCAAGCCCGCGACGGTCGAAACGGTCGAGGGGAACGAGCACACGGTCCATCAGGACGGACGTCAGGTCTTCAAGTACGCCGTGCGCCGAACCTACGAGACGACGACCACGCTGCTCGGGCGCTACGGCATGACGCCGGTGGACATCTCGCTGCTCATTGCCCATCAAGCCAACGTGCGCATTCTGGACGCCACCGCCGAGCGGCTCGGCCTTTCCGAGGAGAAGGTGGTCAAGAACATCCAGAAGCTGGGCAATACGACGGCCGCGACGATCCCGCTCGCGCTCTACGACGCCGTTGCGGATGGTCGCATCGATACGGGCGACCTCATTCTCTTCAGCTCGGTCGGCGCCGGGTTCACGGCCGGAGCCTCGTTGCTCCGGTGGTCGGGCTTGCGCGAGGCCGGCCAATCGTGAGTGACAAGCGAGCCAATCGCCTCGCGGAGGAGACCAGCCCCTACCTCCTTCAGCATGCCCACAATCCCGTGGAGTGGTATCCGTGGGGTCCTGAAGCTCACGAAAAGGCGCGACGGGAGAACAAGCCGATTCTACTGTCCGTGGGCTATTCCGCTTGCCACTGGTGCCACGTCATGGAACACGAGTCGTTCGAGGACGAGTCCATCGCCGAGCTCATGAACTCGAACTTCGTCAACATCAAAGTCGATCGCGAAGAGAGGCCAGATGTTGACGAGATCTACATGGGCGCGGTGCAGATGATGACGGGCTCGGGCGGGTGGCCGCTGACGGTGATTCTCACGGCGGAGCTCAAACCCTTTTACGGCGGGACGTACTTCCCGCCGGACGACCGATGGGGTCGGCCCGGTTTTCGCACCGTTTTGACGGAGATTGCGAGGGTCTTCGCGCAGGAGGGATCTCGAGTGCGGGAGGCCTCGGAGGCCCTGACCGAGCGTCTCGCCACACTCGCCGTGACGCCGGCCACGGCAGAGATCTTGACTCGGCATCGTATCGGCGAGGGTGCGCGCGAGCTCGCGGCTCGGTTCGACTCGCGTGAAGGCGGGTTCTCGCAAGCCCCGAAGTTCCCGCCGGCCGGCGCGCTCTCGCTACTGCTTCGCCACTACCGCGAGAGTCGGGAAGCCCATTCGCTCGAGATGGTCGAGCTCACTCTCGACAAGATGGCCTCGGGCGGGATGTACGATCATTTGGGCGGCGGCTTTCATCGCTATTCGACGGACGATCGCTGGCTCGTACCTCACTTCGAGAAGATGCTCTACGACAACGCGCTTCTTGCCCGGAGCTACCTGGAGGCTTATCAGCTCAGCGCCAACCCCGCTTACGCGCGCGTCGCCCGCGAGACGCTCGAGTGGACGCTCCGGGAAATGCAAGGGGAGAGCGGCGGCTACTACAGCACTCAAGATGCCGACAGCGAGGGAGAAGAAGGCAAGTTCTACGTCTGGACTGAGGATGAGGTCCGGAGCCTTCTCGGCGAGCAAGGGGAAGCGCTATGCGACACCTACGACGTCACGCCAGGTGGGAATTGGGAAGGCAAGAACATTCTCCATCTCCAAGGCGGACTTCGCTCCCATCGTGAGGAGCTGTCTCCGGCGCTCGATGCATTGCTTCAAGTTCGGGAGGCGAGGGTCCATCCCGGTCTCGACGACAAGGTGCTGACGAGCTGGAACGGTCTCATGATCATTGCGATGGCCCGAGGCTACCGTGCTCTCGGAGACGACCGATTCCTCGACTCCGCCCGGCGGGCGGCGCGTTTCATCGAAGAGACCCTTTACGAAGGCGACCGACTCCTCGCCACCTATCGCGCGGGACGCTCCAAGCTCAAGGCCTATCTCGACGACTACGCATTTCTCCTCGGGGCCTACGTCGAGCTCTTCGAATCCGATTTCGACACGCACTGGCTCGATCGCGCGAACCGCCTTGCGGAAGCGCTCGGCACGCTGTTTCGGGACGAGAGCCAGGGTGGGTTTTTCTTCACCGGGAGCGACCACGAACAGCTGATCGTGAGGTCCAAGACCGGCTACGACGGCGCCATCCCTTCAGGAAACGGTATGGCAGCGACCTACCTCCTGCGCCTGGCCGAGTACACTGGATCGCGCGAGCAGGAGTCGCTCGCCGTCTCGACGCTCCATGCCTTCCACGCCCAGCTCGCGCGTTCGCCGAGCTCGTTCGCTCAGATGCTCGCCGGCCTGGATTTTCACCTCTCCGAAAAGCGGGAGATCGTGCTCGTCGGCCGGCGCGACTCGGTGAAGACGCAGGAAGCGCTGACGCGTTTGTGGCGCATGTACTCACCGAACGTTTCGATAGCACTTCTCGATCCCGACCACGACGAGGAGACGGCGATTCCCCTCTTCGAGGGCAAGAGCGCCGGCTCGGATCCGGATGTGCCTCGTTTCTACGTTTGCGAGAGCTATGCCTGCAAGGCCCCCACGAGCTCGCTCGAGGAGGTCGTTGGGGTCCTGAATCCCTGATCTGCTAGAATTGGGGCATCATGAAGAAAGTCGCGCTGCTCTTCGTCGTTTTCGCGGTCGCGCCCTTCGCAAGCACCTCGACGCTCGCTGACGGCCCCACGCTCAATCTCAAGCGCCCGCGCCCCACTTTCATGAGGCAGCGGATGCCCAACGAGCGAACCTCACCTAAGGTCACGGTCCGCGTCACGGCCCAGCTCGAAGACCTCGACAAAGCCGAGGATCTCGAGAAGTACTACTGTCTCGACGAGGTGTGGGACTGGGATGATGATACCGAGTCGGAGTATGCTCCCGATTGCGACCCTTACGAAGAGGGTACGGAGCTGAAAACCCAATTCAGCGCCTCACACCAGTACCGCTATCCGGGGACCTACCGGGTTCGCTTGCACCTGCAGAGCCACGGCAAGACTGTCATTTCCGGAACCACGAGCGCCCAGATCCGGAATTAGACGGGGTAGGAGATCAAAAGCTCCGCTACCGGTCCCCGGTTCGCCGCCTTCGAATTGATGTGGCGAGCGACCTCGACTTCGCCGATCCGGGCTTTGGGCTCGAGCGCACCGTAAAGCTCCCTGATCAGATCCGATCTGCTGTTCGACAGAATGACCGTTGCCCCGCACCGCGCAAGTTTCTCGAAGGTCAGGGCCAGTCGACGCTGCTCCTCGGCGCCGAAGCCCTCACGGGTGTAGGTCGTGAAGTGGCTCGTCTCCGATACGGGGTGGTAGGGGGGATCCAGGTAGACGAGGTCGTCCGGACCGCAGTCGTTCGTGATGGCCTCGAAGTCGGCGCGCCGGACATCGACGCCCTGGAGGGCTGAGCTCACCGCCAATAGGTTCTCGCGGTTTGCGATCCGCGGGTTCTCGTATCGTCCCATCGGCACATTGAACTCGCCGCGTCGGTTGACTCGATAGAGACCGTTGTAGCAGGTGCGGTTCAGGTAGATGAACCGGGTGGCACGCTCCACCGGCCCAGATGGCACCTTCTTTCGAACGGCGTAATAGTGCTCGCGGCTGTGCATCGAAGCGTGCGTCTCGAGCTTGGCGATCAACGCGTCAACCTGGTCGCGGATAGCCAGATAGGCGTTCATTAGCGCGCCGTTAGAGTCACCGATCTGACAGGTGAGGGAAGGCATGGACCGGCGTATCCAGAAGAACATGGCGCCGGCACCCACGAAGGGCTCGACGTAGCGGCGGTAGTTGGTCCCGCGAGGGATTCGCTCCGAGATCTCGCCGACGAGGGTAGCTTTGCCGCCGGCCCACTTCACGAAGGGATGGGGGTCGGGGGGAGTGAGCTGGACTTCAGTCGCCATGAAGCCACGATTGTACTCCAGCCGGACTAGTTCCCCTTCTCCACCTTTTGAGCCGCTTCGAGTCGGGCTGCCGCGCGGTCGTAGGCCTCACGCGCTTCGCGCGCTTGCTCGAGATCGTAAGTTGCACCGAACTGCTGGAGACGCTCTTCAGCGCGTTGCTTGGCCGACTGGGCCCGCTTCAGGTCGATATCCTCGGCCAACTCTGCCGTTTCCACCAGGACGGTGACTTTGAAGGGCAGTACTTCAGCAAACCCCCAGTGCACGGCGACGAAGCGGTTCTGCTTTCCGACACGATAGCGAAGCTCACCCGCACCCAACAGACTCATGAACGGCCGGTGACCGGGAAGCACTCCGAAGTGGCCCTCGATACCCGGCGCTTCGACTTCGTCGACGTTTTCCCGCACGACGATTCCCGTCGGGCCGACAATCTCCAGCTCGATACGTTCTTCGCTGTCCATGATGGTTAGGCTGCGGACATGGCTTCCGCGTTCTTCTCGGCTTCCTCGATTCCGCCCGCCATGTAGAAGGCCTGCTCGGGCAGGTGGTCGAGCTCACCTTCCACGAGGCGTTTGAATCCCTTCACCGTTTCCTCGAGCGGCACGTAGACTCCGGGACGGCCCGTGAACTGTTCTGCCACGTGGAAGGGCTGGGAGAAGAACCTCTGGATCTTGCGCGCGCGGGTGACGCTGACTTTGTCGTCTTCGGAAAGCTCGTCGATTCCAAGAATCGCGATGATGTCCTGCAGGTCCTTGTAGCGCTGAAGGATCTCCTTGACCGAACGGGCGACCCCGTAGTGCTCGTCCCCGATGACACGCGTGTCCAGGATCCGGGACGACGACGCGAGCGGATCCACGGCGGGGTAGATGCCGAGCTCCGCGATCTGACGCGACAGGTTCGTCGTGGCATCGAGATGGGAGAAGGTCGTCGAGACGCCCGGATCCGTGTAGTCGTCGGCGGGAACGTAGATGGCTTGAATGGAGGTGATCGACCCCTTGTCAGTCGATGTGATCCGCTCTTCGAGAATCCCCATCTCCGAGGCCAGCGTTGGCTGGTAGCCCACGGCTGAGGGCATGCGTCCGAGGAGCGCCGAAACTTCCATCCCCGCAAGTGTGTATCGATAGATGTTGTCGATGAAGAGCAGGACGTCTTGTCCCTCTTCATCCCGGAAGTACTCCGCCACGGTGAGACCGGTGAGCCCGACACGGAGCCTGACGCCGGGAGGCTCGTTCATCTGGCCGTAGACGAGCGCCGTCTTGTCGATAACGCCCGACTCCGACATTTCGCGCCAGAGGTCGTTTCCTTCACGCGTACGCTCGCCCACTCCGGCGAAGACGGAAAAGCCCCCGTGCTGCGTGGCGATATTGTGGATGAGCTCTTGAATAATGACCGTCTTGCCGACGCCGGCCCCACCGAAGAGTCCGACCTTGCCGCCCCGAACGTAGGGCTCGAGGAGATCGACGACCTTGATACCGGTCTCGAACATCTCGAGCTTCGTGCTCTGGCTAGTGAACCCCGGAGCAGGCCGATGGATCGGGAGCATTTTTTCGGCCTTGATCTCGCCTCGCTCATCGATCGGCTTTCCCAGGACGTTCATGATTCGGCCGAGAGTTTCCCGTCCTACGGGCACGGTGATCGGTTGACCAGTGTCGACGGCCTTCATGCCGCGGACGAGCCCGTCCGTCGGTTGCATCGCGACGGTGCGAACTCGATTCTCGCCCAGATGCTGCTGGACTTCGACGGTGATGTCGAGCTTTTCGGTCGAGAGACCTTCCTCGTCGACGATGTGCACGGCGTTGTAAATGGCAGGCAGTTGTCCGCTCGCATACTCGATGTCGACCACGTTGCCGATCACTTGGACCACCCGTCCCAGGTTGGTGTGCTTCCAAAGGGTCATCTGCTCGTCGCTCCTATCTGATCGCTTCCGCGCCGGAGATAACTTCCAAGATCTCCGTCGTAATGCTGGTTTGTCGCACCTTGTTCATCGTCAGCGTGAGTTTTTCGATGAGCTCGTCTGCGTTCTTCGTGGCATTCTCCATGGCCGTCATTCGAGCGGCCTGCTCCGCGGCCAGAGACTCCAGGAGGGCGTGCCAAACTTGGTACTCCACGTGACGCGGGATGACGGCGTCGTAGATTTGGGCTGGCGTCGGCTCGTAGATGTAGTCGATCTCTTCTTCCGGCTTGTCGAACTCGAGCTTCTCGATGGGGAGGAGGCGCTCGACGACGACGTCCTGCTGCATGACGCTCTTGAACTCGTTGTATACGAGGAAGACGGAGTCCACACGGTCCTCCGCTTCGGGATCCTCGCTCGAGTAGCGTTCGATGAGAGGCCTGGCGATTTTGGTCGCATCGTCATAGGTGAGCTCTCGAAAAACGTCGACGAACTCTTGTCGAATGACGTAAGCCCGCCGCCGAAAGAAGTCTCGTGCCTTTTTCCCGACGATTTGAAGACCGAGGTCCTCGCATTCGATTGCGCCGAGAGTTTGTTCCGCCTTCTTGAGAATATTGGCATTGAAAGACCCGCAGAGGCCCTTGTCCGCCGTAATGATGACGACCTCGACCTTCTTGGGCTCTCGCACTCTGAGGAGCGGATGCCCCTCGGGGTCGGCTCGGGTCGCGAGGCTGTTCAAGACCTCGAGCATTTTCTTGGCGAGGGGCCGCGCGGAGAGAATCGCGTCCTGAGCCCGCCGGAGCTTGGCCGCGGATACCATCTTCATGGCCTTCGTGATTTGTTGCGTGTTCTTGACGCTTTTCGTACGGCGTCTCAGATCGCGTAGGCTCGCCATGATCTCGGTCTAGTCTTCCTTAGGCGGCTGGTTCCTGCTGGCTCGACTTGAACTGCTCCTTGAACTCCTCGAGCGCGATCTCGAGTTTGCCTTCGAGCTCATCGTCGAGAGCCTTCTTCTCTCTTATGTCGCTCAAGACTCCAGGATGGCGATCGTCGAGGTAGCTGTAGAGCTCTCGCTCGAAGCGTCGGCACTTGGACACCGGGAGGTCCACCAGGTAGCCTTTGTTCGCCGCATAGATGATCGCGACCTGCTTTTCGACGGGCAAGGGCTCATACTGATCCTGCTTGAGAATCTCAACGAGGCGCTCGCCCTTGGCGAGCTGCGCCTGGGTCGCTTTGTCGAGGTCGGAGCCGAACTGGGCGAAGGCCGCCATCTCCCGATATTGCGCTAGGTCGAGGCGCATCGTGCCGGCAACCTGACGCATCGCCTTGATTTGGGCGGCGCCACCGACCCGGCTCACGGAATTGCCGACGTTGACCGCCGGGCGGATGCCGGCGTTGAAGAGGTCGCCTTCCAGAAAGATCTGTCCGTCCGTAATCGAGATGACGTTCGTCGGGACGTAGGCTGAAAGGTCCCCGGCCTGAGTCTCGATGAAAGGAAAAGCTGTGAGGGATCCACCACCCTTCTCATCCGAGAGTTTGGCGGACCGCTCGAGGAGGCGCGAGTGGAGATAGAAAACGTCTCCTGGAAACGCCTCTCGGCCAGGCGGACGACGCAACAGGAGCGACATCTCCCGATAGGCGGCGGCGTGTTTGGAAAGGTCATCGTAGATACAAAGCGCGTGGCCGCCGTTATCGAGAAAATACTCCGCCATGGCCGTGCCGGAATAAGGCGCGAGGTACTGGAGAGGGGCCGGGTCCGAAGCGGCCGCATTGACCACGATGGTGTGATCCATGGCGCCATGCTCTTCGAGAGTCTTGACGACTTGCGCCACCGTCGAGAGCTTCTGGCCGATCGCAACGTAGACGCAGATGACGCCGGTGCCCTTCTGATTCAGGATGGCATCAACGGCGATGGCGGTCTTTCCAGTCTGGCGGTCGCCGATAATGAGCTCTCGCTGTCCACGGCCGATCGGGATCATGGCGTCGATGGATTTCAGGCCCGTCTGAATCGGCTCCTTCACGGGTTGACGATCGACGATACCGGGAGCGATACGCTCGACGGGATTGTTCTGCTTGGTGTGGATGGGTCCTTTCCCGTCGATGGGCCGTCCGAGCGCGTCCACGACGCGGCCCACCAACTCCTCGCCTGCCGGAACCTGCAGAATCTTCCGGGTGCGTTTCGCGGTATCCCCTTCCTTCAGCAACGTCGTGTTCCCGAAGAGCACGACGCCGACCGACTCTTCTTCGAGATTGAGAGCAACACCGAAGACCTCATTGGGAAGCTCGACGAGCTCGCCGTACATGACCCCTTCGAGGCCGTGGACGCGGGCGATGCCGTCACCCACCGAAATGATGGCCCCTACTTCGGAGACGTCGACCTCGGCCTCGTAGCCGCCGATTTGCTCCTTGAGTATCTTTGTGATCTCGTCAGCCTTGATTTCCATTTCGTTCCTTAATCACTTGAATCAGAAAGTCGTGAGGGTTTTTTCCTTGAAGCGACGGAGCTGGGTGACGACGGTGGCATCGAAGACCAGGTTTCCAACCCGTACGATGAGCCCACCGATGAGCTCGGGGTCGGTTCCGTAGGTCAACTCCATCGTCTTGCCGAGTGCCTTTCCGAGCTTATCGGCGAGACGTCCTTGCTGCGTCTTGGTCATGGGGTGCGCCGAAACCACGTCGCCAGGCTGGATGTGTTTGTGCTCCAGGACGAGGCGTCGATACTGCTCGGCGAGATCTCGAAGGATCCCGATGCGTTCCTTTGTCGTGAGTAAGCGCAGAATATTGTTCGTATAAGGAGAGAGCTTCTTTCCTCCGAACAACTCATCGACCACCGCGAGTCGCTTCGAGGAGTCGATGGCGGGCGAGGTCAGGATCTCCGCCAGTTTCGGCTGCGTATCGAGAAGCTTCGAGATCTCCTCGAGCTCGTTGCCGATTAGCTCAGGATCGACCTGCTTGTCGAGAGCCACCTCGAGAAGCGCTCTCGCGTAACGCCCAGCGACGGTGCCTTGACCGACGCTCGCCGTCACGTCGCTTTCTCCATCATGGAGATGCTTTGGTCGATGAGCTTCGCCTGGTCTTCTTCGGTCATGGCGCTCACGATTTTCTTCCGGGCGAGATCGACGGAGAGCTCGGCCGCCTGAGCGAGGAGTCGACGCCGCCCGACTTCGACCTCGGCCGCGATCTCCTTCCGAGCAATCTCCTTGATGCGAGCGGCTTCCGTCTCCGCGGCTTTCAGAATGCGATCCCGTTCGGCCTCAGCGGCGCGGCGGGCCTCCCCTTTGGCTTTCTCGACCTCGTCGTCCAGGCTCGCGATGACCTCGTCCGCCTTCGAAAGCTCGACGGCGGCCCGGGACGTCTTTTCGGCGGCATCGCTGAGCTCGGAGCGGATCTGTGCCGTCCGGGCTTCGAGAAATGCGGCGAGGGGTTTCGCTAGCACTAGATAGAGAATGACGGCCAAAATCGTGAAGTTGACGATGCGCGGCAGCTCGCCGCCCTCCGCCGCCATGACGGGCGTCGCCGTGAGAAGTCCGAGGAGCACAGCCTTCACAAAGGTGCGCGTTTGCCTCATGCGATGTCTCTGCCCAGAATACGGCTCGCGATCGAGCGCGCGAATCCGTCCGCCTGCGCCTGCAGAGACTCGATGGCTTCGTCCGTCTCCGCTCTCAATTGTTTCTGCGCCTCGGCAACTTGCTGCTGCGCCGCCTCTCGGCTCCGGTCGAGCTCGGTGCGGGCCGTTTTCTGCGCTTCTCCGCGACTTCGATCGAGCTGCTCGTAACCCGAGTTACGCGTTCTCTGTACGGCGTCCTGCAGGCGACCCTGCGCCTCCTCGATGGTCCGTTGGGCATCGGCCCAAGCGTTCGCGGCGCGCTCGATCCCCGCTTGGCGCGTTTCGATTGCCGTGGTGAGAGGCTCGAAGAAGTGGTTCTTCAGGACGAAGACGAGCGTGAAAACGATCGCGAGGATGACGAAGGCGGTGGCGTCGACGGATAACAAACTAGGTCCCTGACATTCAAATGTGCCCGCACAAAGCTTTTAAATATATCACGCTCCTTCGTTCGCCGTCAACGCGCCGAACGACACGCTTCGCAATTGCGGAGTGCGCCGCGACCTGGGATTGTCACTCCGTGATTGCAAAAGTTTTCAAATTGTCAGGGCGGATCTCCCGGGGTGCTTCCGCCGCCCCAGTCTTCATCGAACATTGCCCCTCGAAGAGCGCCCCTTCCTCGACCAAGAGAACTTTGGTGTTCAAGTCGCACTCGCAACGCGCGGTCTCGAGCAGCTCGACGCGCTCGGCGCTCCGGACCGATCCACGTAGATGGCCGCTCACCGAGACGTTCGTCACTTCTATTTCTGCGTCGACCTCCGCCGACTCGCCAATCACGAGAGTGTTCCCGGCACGGATCTTACCCTCGAACTTGCCGTCGATACGGAGGGTATCCTTGAAAGACACGTCTCCTTGGAAGGCGCTCCCCACGTCGAGAAAGCCGGACAAGTCCCCGCTCGCTTGAATCTTGCGTTTCACGTTATTTCGTTCTCCTTTCGCGAGCCTAGTTGGCTCGCTCAATTCGCGCGCGACTCACCCACTCAGGCTGACTCTTGCTTTGTTTCCGCGCGCACCTCGGAGGACCGTTTCATAGATCCGCTGGAGCTCGTCCTCCGAGTAGAACTCGATGTCGAGGCGGCCTCGCTTGCCGCGTCGATGGATTCGGACTTTGGTGCCGAGCGCACGTTCGAGGCGGCCCTCGGCCTCACGGGTGTTCGGATCTCTAGGTTTTGCTGCCTTCGGCGAGACATTCTTGGTGGCTGCTTTTACCCGCCGCTCGACCTCGCGCACACTGAGCCCCTTGTCGACGACCTCCCGCGCGATCTCGACTTGAGCTTCGGCGCTACCGAGAGACAGGAGCGGTCGGGCGTGACCCGGTGAGAGTTTCTGCTCGGCAATGAAAGTACGAACGTCTCGGGGAAGCCGTAACAGCCGAAGAAGGTTGGCGACGGTCGAGCGGTCCTTCCCCACTCGTTTCGCGACCTGCTCCTGCGAATAGCCGAGCTCCGAGATCAAACGGCGGTAGGCCCCCGCCTCTTCAATCGGGTTCAGCTCCTCTCGCTGGATGTTCTCCACTAGGGCGATCTCCAGCAACTCCGCGTCGGTGGCTTTTCGGACGAGTGCCGGCACTCTCGTGAGGCCGGCGTTTTGGGCCGCGCGCCAGCGTCGCTCTCCGGCAATCAGCTGGAAGCGGGACCCTGTGCGCCGAACCACGAGCGGCTGCACGATTCCCTGCTCCGTCATGGAGCGCGCGAGCTCTTCGAGTTTCTGGGGATCCATTGTTTGACGAGGCTGGTTCGGATTGGGATCGATCCGTTTGGGGTCGACGGAAATCAGTTGGCCCCCGTCACTCGCAGCCGGCGACTCGGGGAGGAGTGCCGCCAGCCCCTTACCGAGCGCTTTTCGCTTCATGGCTGAGGATCTCCCTCGTCAAGGACAAGTACGCGGAGGCACCCCTCGAACGAACATCGTAGAGAAGGATCGGCTTTCCGAAGGACGGCGCCTCCGCGAGCCGAACGTTCCGCGGGATTATGGAGTCGAAGACGGCACCGGGGAAGTTTTGCCTCACATCTTGCATGACCTGGGTCGTGAGGTTCGTCCGCTCGTCGACCATCGTAAAGACGATGCCTTCGATGCGCAGGGACGGGTTAAACCCTTCTCTTACTTTGTTGACGGTCGACATTAGCTCGCTGACTCCCTGGAGTGCGAAAAACTCGCACTGCAGCGGTACGATCACCGTGTCGGCAGCCACGAGCGCGTTGACCGTCAGTAACCCGAGCGAGGGCGGACAATCGATGAAAATGAAGTCGAAGGCCCCTCGAACGGGAGCGAGAAACTCCCGTAGACGGTACTCCCGGCGCGGTTGGTCGACGAGCTCGATCTCGGCGCCGGTAAGATTGCGCTCCGATGGGACCACGTTCAACCCAGGGAGGTCGGTTTCGGCAATCAGCTCATCGACAGGGACGCCCTCGATGAGCCCGTTGTAAATGGTTCCATTATTGACGCTTACATCGACACCGAGACCACTGGTCAGGTTGGCTTGCGGATCCATGTCCACGACGAGGGCTCGTTTCTCGGCTGCAGCCACCGAGGAGCTCACGTTGATAGCGGTGGTAGTCTTGCCTACGCCTCCCTTCTGATTGGCGATGGCAACGATATGGGTCATGAGATCCCAGGGGGAAAGGCCCGAGCATAGCACAGCGACGGACGGCAACGCCCTCCTGGGGAGAGTGTTTCACGTGAAACATCGCCGTGACCGATGCCCTGTTAGTCCCGCTCCACTACGAGAAGCCACCCGCCGTCCGGCACGAGGAGTCGTGGCCCGGTCGTGCGAAGGCCCGACTCGCCAGCCAACTCACGTTTCGCGTTCTCGAGGCGGTCTCGACCGCTGAACCATAACAGCCGCCCACCTGGCAACAACTCGCCAAGCAGGCTAGTCCGCATTTTCGCGTCGACGCGGACCCCCCGCAGCGTGACCACATCGAACCGACCAATGGAGCGCACCGACTCGTACCGATCTGCCAGGACCACGGCCCCCTCGAGCTCGAGCGCGTCAATGGCGTCCTGGAGAAACCGCGCTTTTTTCCGTCGTGATTCCACGAGGGTCCAAGAGACCTGAGGCGATACCACCGCCAGAGGAAGAGCTGGGCTGCCGCCCCCTGAGCCCACATCGAGGGCGCGTCGTGCGCTCCCAAGCCAGCTTCGTGCTGCAAGCGGCTCCGCAAAGTAGCGCAACGCCCTCTCGGCCCACGAATCGAACCCTACGAGGTCCAGGCGCGCGCTCCACGCCTCGAGGAGCTCGTCGAGGATTTCCAGATTTTCGATCTCGCGGCGCCCGAGCCTCGACTCCGGCACGGCTCCCCGAAGAACGCGCTCGAGCTCCGAGGCTTTACGGTCCACCTAGGCTGGAAGGATAATGACGCGCTTCATCAGGCCTTCCCCGCTGCTCTCGGTCGTGACCCCTTCCTTCTCCGCCACCGCAAGGTGAACGACGCGCCGCTCATAGGGGTTCATCAGGCCGAGCTCTTCTTCCTCGCCGCTCAAGAGAACCCGCTCGCAGACGCGAGTCGCAATCTCTTTGAGCTCCGACTCCTTGCGGGCTCGATAACCATCGCAGTCGACGAGCACCCTCTTCTCACCGAGCTCACGCCCAAAGATCCGGTTCAGGAGGTATTGAAAAACTTCCAAGAGCTCGGCTCGGTTTTGCACCATCAGGTGGCGATCCTCGCCCGACAGCTCGATGCGCAACGTTTCATGGTCCTCGTCCCCGAGCTCGACCTCGAGGCCCCAATCCAAACAGTCAACCATGTCTTCGACAAAGTCCCGAACCGACTCCTCTAGCGGCAAATCGATCGTCTCCAAACCTTCTTGCGTCACGGTGAAGCGTCTCCTTTTTTATTTAGTGCTCGCGCTCTCTTGTATCAATGCCGAGGGGCCCCACGGCTTCTCGCTACGGGTCTCGGCTTCGCCTCGCCCTGCGCTCGGGCTGAGGGCTCCGCCTCGCTCGCTGGCCGCGCTGGTGAGCTCTTCAGGATGTGATCTTTCCGGCCTTGGCCTTGGCCTTGCCCTTGCGCCCTTTCTTCGATTCCTTTACCTCTTCCGCCGCCTTTTCCTCTCTGTCCGTGAGAAAGCGGTTGGTTACCATTTGCTGCCCCATGGACACCAGGTTATTCGCGAACCAGTAGAGTACCAATCCCGACGGCGCCCCCGCGAGAATGAACGTGAACATGATGGGCATGAACTGCATGATCTTGGCCTGCATCGGATCCGCGCTCGTCTGCGGGGTCATCCTCTGAATCACCACCTGCGACACGCCCATCATGATCGGTAGAAGGAAGAATGGGTCGTGCTGGGACAGGTCTCCGATCCAGAACAGAAAGGGGGCTTGGCGCAACTCGATGGACGCCATCAGAAGCCTGTAGAAGGCAAAGAAGAAGGGGATCATCAGAAGCATCGGGAGGCACCCCGAGACCGGTGAGACCTTTTTCTCCTTGTAGAGGTCCATGATCTCCTTGTTCATATGCTGGTATCGCGGGTCCGTCGGTTTCACCTTCTTGTAGCGATCTCGAATGTGCTGAATCTGCGGTGAGAGCTTCTGCATGCGACGCATCGACACGAAGCTGTAGTGCTTGAGCGGCATCAACAAGAGGTTAATCGCCACCGTCAGGAGCACGATCGACCAACCGTAGTTCCCAACGAACGTGTTGATTTTCATCAGGCCCATGCGGAGTAGAAGCGCCGGGGCCCGCATCCAGTCCCCGAACTCGATGATCCTCCCCATCCCCGGCGCCAATACCTCGAGAGCCTCCAGCTTCTTCGGGCCGACATAGAGGGTGAACCTCGCCGGACTCCGTGGCGCATCCAAGACGGCCGTGATCACGTCGCGATCTTTCGACTCCCCCTCGCGTGCGGGCACCTTCGCCTTCTCGAAACTCGAGCCGTAGAGCCCCTCGGCGCTCGGAAGCAACAAGCCCGTGAAGTAGTGTGAGGCCACTCCGGTAGCCGTCACGCTCACCCCGTTGCCTTCGCCGTCTTCGATCTCGCCCGCCGTGAAGAGCTCCACCTCACCCCGGGAAACAACCACACCTTTCTCCACACCGACGTAGCGCCCCAACCGCTCCTCGTCACCGATGCCGGGGCCATAGAGCACTTTCTTGCCTATCTCCCGCCCCGCCTCGCGTGCGGAGATCTCGACGGCCACTTCATAGCTTCCGCCGGTTACGACTAACCTTTTCTCGACCGAAAGGCCCTTGCCGTCCGCCCAAACGAAGACGATCTCCTCTTCCTCTCCTGGGCGAAGCCGGATATCTCTTAGGGACGCGACCTCGAAAAGAGCTTTTGACAGGCGTCCGTTCGACGTCTCGCCCTCTAGCCGCACATCGAGAGGTGCCACGCCTAAGACACTCGCAGCGTGTTGGGCCACCATTTCGTAGGGAGCCCCCGTTCCATCCTCGTATTCCGCCAGGGTCCAGTGCGTGATGCGGGCCCCGAGATTCGTCATCTCCATGCGATACAGATCCGTCTCGACGACGACCTTTTGTTCTCGAGTCGCTCCTCGCTTCTCATGTGTTGGGATCGTGGCCGACGGCCCCGACTTCTCTGCCCCTCCATCGAGCGGCGCCTCTATCCCTTCCTGTGGTGCGCCCGTCGACGGCACCGGAACGTCTTCGGCTGTGCTCGCAGCTTCGCTAGACGGTGGAGCTTCCACGTCGACCGGCTCAGGTGGCGGGAAGATCCGCCACCACATCGTAACGATGAGGAACGTCACCGCGAAGAACAGCAGTAAGCGTTTTTCCATGGAGAGATCCGTCCTCTCAGGGTACTGGGTCGAAACCGCCCGGATGGAGTGGATGGCATCGCGCGAGACGCGCGACAGTCAACCACGCTCCCTTCAACGCACCGTACTTCACAATCGACTCTTCCGAGTACTGCGAGCACGAAGGATGAAACCGGCAGCTTCCACGAAACAAAATACCAAGGCTCAATTGATACACCCTGATCCCTGCTCGAAGAACGGCGCTCAGGACGATGCCATCGACATATTCAAGGAATCTTCTCAAGGACCCGTCCGATAGCCCGCGAAAACGACGCCTCCACCTCGGCGAGGCCCACTCCCAAGATCGCACGTCGAGCAACGAGCACGAGATCCGCAGACACTTGCCGATTGGGTCTGTTGCGCCTGAACGTTTCCCGCAAGAGCCGCTTCGCCCGGTTCCGGCTCACGGCACCGCCGACTTTCCGGCTGGCGACCACACCGAGCCTGAGGGGTCCATCGCCTCTCTCCTGAAGGAAGGCGACGAAGTACGGGCATACGACGCGCCGTCCCGCGCGATAAACCTCTTGGAACTCCTTCCGCCGAAGAAGTCGTTGGCTCGGTGACAGGCCTCGCCCCGGATACGCGCCCGTCACACCGCCAAGCGGTGCCGGCCCTTGTGCCGCCGTCGAGAAAGCACAGCTCGACCCGCTTTGGAGCTCATGCGAATCCGAAAGCCATGCGTTTTCTTCCGACGCCGGCGATTCGGTTGAAACGTCCTTTTCATGACTAACCTTATCGTTCGTTGCCTCGCCGAAGCGAAACTCGTTATCCTAGCCTCTCGGCTATCGCCTGTCAACCGCACCGCTCTCGCCCTGACCGCTCACCCTCTCCTTTTTTTGTCTTGTCCCCCTAAAACCCATATGCTAGATTACCTGCCTCGTCCGGTCGACAAAGACGAAACATTTTTAATCAATTGAAGAACGGGGAAGGGGTCCCTCGTATGGCCATTTTTCCACATTTGTTGATAATTCTGTGGATATTCGCCGCGCGCCCCGAAGTCCCCGTTCAAGCGCGCTCGTCCTTGTAACTATTTTCTTATCAGCTATATAGAGAATGAACCTTTGGGACGAAATCCTCCAAAAAATTGAATCGAAGGTAAATCGGCATAGTTTCAACACGTGGTTCCGCCCGACACGCCTTCTGTTCGAGAGTGGTAGCACGGTGTCTGTCCTAGTTCCGAACACTCACTTTCGGGACTGGCTCAACAAACACTACTCGGGTGTCATCCACGAATCCCTCGACGAGATTCATCGCCCCGAGATCGAGGTCGTCTTCGAGACGGATCCTCCCAAGGATGATGCGAGCGACCTGCCCGCGGCCGGCCATGAGCTCCAGCAGCCTCCCAAGACTCAGCCCGTAACGACTCACCCCGCGCCTGTTCTCAACCCAAGGTACCGCTTCGACTCCTTCGTGGTCGGAACTAGCAACCAATTCGCCCACGCCGCCGCGCGTGCCGTCGCGGAGACCCCATCGAAGGCCTACAACCCTCTGTTCATTTATGGCGGAGTTGGATTGGGCAAGACGCACCTTCTTCATGCAATCGGTTGTCAGATATTGGAGCAGACCCCTGCCGTTAAGCTCGTCTATATATCCGCCGAGAAGTTCATGAACGAGTTGATCAACGCAATCCGTTTCGATCGTATCCTCGATTTTCGAGATCGGCATCGCTCCTACGACGTACTCCTCGTCGACGATATACAGTTCATCGCCGGTAAAGAGAGGACGCAAGAGGAATTTTTTCACACGTTCAACGCTCTCTACGATTCCCAGAAGCAAATCGTCCTCAGTAGCGACTCACCTCCACGCGATATTCCAACTCTCGAGGAGCGGCTCCGCTCTCGTTTCGAATGGGGCCTGACCGCCGACATCCAGGCTCCCGATCTCGAGACCAAGATTGCCATTCTACGGAAAAAGGCGGACGCTGAAGCCGTTACCCTCCCGGACAACGTTGCCATCTTCATTGCCTCCCGGATCAAGTCGAATATTCGTGAGCTCGAGGGCTCGCTCATTCGGCTCATTGCCTATGGTTCGCTTACTGGCCGGTCTATCGACTTGCCCCTCGCGCAAGAGGTCCTAATGGATCTCCTCCCCAGCGAGGACAAGGTCATCAACATAGACTCCATCCAGAAATTTGTTGCCGATCACTACCGCCTCAGAATCGCGGACTTGAAAGCGCGCAATAACGCAAAATCCGTCGCTCTTCCTCGGCAAATAGCCATGTATCTCTCAAAATCGCTCACGAGAGCCAGCCTTCCCGATATAGGTAAGGCGTTCGGCGGTAAACACCATTCCACCGTGATCCACTCCGTCCGCAAAATTAAAAATCTCCGCCAAAGCGACCCCGAATTAGACAAACTCGTTCAGGGATTCCTCGACTCGTTTCAATGAAAAACCCAATCCACAGCTCCCGCGGATCTGCTGTGGATTACTTTGTGTAGACCTGTGTAAGTGCGTAACATACCCTTTTTTCCACCGCTTTTCACCGCTCGACCACGTAGATATCCACAGAAAAGATTTGTTTGTAAGTCTTTATTAATCAAATATTTAACACCCCTAAACATTTCTTTTAACAGCACCTTATTGATATAATTACTTAATAGAATCACTTCTATAGATATAGGAATAGTAAGTAGGAACGAATAATGGAGTTTAGTGCCAAGAAGGACGAGCTCGTTAGAGAGCTCGCCCTCATTCAGGGGATCGTCGAGCGGAAGAACACGATCCCCATCCTGGCCAACGTCCTCATCGAGGCGTCCGGATCGACGGTCGAGCTCGCTGCGACGGATCTCGACGTAGGGCTTCGCTGCCGTCTTTCCGGGACGGTATCTAAAGACGGTGCCATCACGTTGTCCGCCAAGAAGCTCTATGAGATCGTGCGCTCCGTCTCCGAGTCGGAAATTCGCCTGCAGGAGCTCGATAACAGCTGGGCCTCGGTCACGAGCGGCCGCTCGTACTTCAAAATGGTTGGACTGGGGAAGTCAGAGTTTCCCTCCCTTGCGGAGCCGCCAGGCGAGGGCTTCACGACGATCCACGGAGCGGCCTTGAGCGAGCTCATCAACAAGACCAGCTTCGCGATCACGGCTGATGACAACCGCTACTTTCTGAACGGCGCCCGCCTCGAGCTGACGGAGAAAGATATACGGATGGTAGCGACCGATGGTCACCGCCTCGCCTATATATCCGTGAAGCGCGGCGATGGAGCTGGGACAGCGAGCGTGATCGTGCCAAAAAAGACTCTGCTCGAGCTATTGAAGATACTCGGCGAGTCCGAGCAGTCCGTTGATTTTGCCGAGGGTGAGAACCACTTGTTCTTCCGCATCGGGGAACGCCTGCTCGTTTCAAAGCGGGTCGACGACCAGTTTCCCGCCTACGACAAAGTTATTCCGCAGGGAAACGAAAAGATCGTTACTTGTAATCGTGACGACCTTACGGGCGCGATTAGACGCGTTTCCCTGTTGGCTAACGAGCGCTCTCGCGCTGTTAGGTTCGGCATCGAGTCGGGCAAGGTAGAGGTATCTTCGCAGAACCCGGAGCTCGGCGAAGCTCGTGAGACCATCGAGGCAGGTTATGAAGGAGATGCCATTGATATTGGATTCAACGGACAGTATCTGCTCGATTTCCTGAACGCCGCGGGTACGTCGGAGGTTTGCTTTGAGCTAAAGGATGATTCATCGCAAGGGCTCCTTCGACCGGCCGAGAATGGCGAAGACAAGGACTACCGTTACGTCGTCATGCCGATGAGGCTCTGAGCGAAAAGATCCTCACCGCCTCGTGCTCCCGACAGCAGGAGCAAATAGCTGCTGGCTGATATCTGCGCCAGCGGCTCAGAAGTATAAAGAATGGAAGAATCAGAGAACAAAGACATCGATCGGAACCCAAACGGCTATACCGCGGACCGAATCCGCGTCCTCGAGGGACTCGAGGGCGTACGTATGCGTCCCGCGATGTACATCGGCTCCACTAGTCTGGCGGGCCTCAACCATCTGGTTTATGAAGTCGTCGATAACAGTGTCGATGAGGCTATCGCTGGGTATTGCACGGAAGTCCTCGTAACGATTCACGTCGACAACAGCGTTACCGTAGTCGACGACGGCCGCGGAATTCCTGTCGACGTCGAAAAGAAGACGGGCAAGCCGGCAGCGGAAGTCGTCATGACGCAGTTACACGCCGGTGGAAAGTTCGATAACAAGAGCTACAAGTTCTCCGCCGGCCTTCACGGCGTCGGGGTATCCGTCGTCAACGCGCTCTCCGAACGCCTCGAGCTCGAAATTCGCCGCGATGGCAACGTCTATCGCCAGGCCTACGAGAAGGGCCGTCCCGCGGGGCCCCTCGAAGTCGTCGGAGCGACAGACAAGAGCGGCACGACGATCACGTTCCTTCCCGACCAGACCATTTTCGAGGTGAAGGAGTTCAGCCACGACACGCTGTCCCAGCGTTTTCGGGAGTTGGCTTTCCTCAACCGCGGCATCACCATCACCCTCGTCGACGAGCGCCAAGGTCGAGAGAAGGTGTTCCACTTCGAGGGAGGAATAATCTCTTTCGTCGAGCACTTGAACAGGAACCGCAACGCCCTCCACTCCCCAGCGATTCATATCGAAGGCGGCGCGGACGGCATGGAATGCGAAATCGGCCTCCAGTGGAACGACGGCTACCAGGAGGCCATCTTTTCTTTCGCGAATACCGTCAATACGCACGAGGGCGGGACCCATCTATCCGGACTCCGCGCGGCACTGACGCGGACGATCAACAACTACGCCACGACGAACAACTTGACCAAGGCGCTCCAGGGAGGATTAGAAGGAGAGGACATCCGCGAAGGGCTGACGGCTGTCATTAGCGTCAAGGTTCCCTCCCCTCAGTTTGAAGGCCAGACCAAAACGAAGCTGGGCAATGCCGACGTCAGAGGCTTCGTCGAAACGCTGGTCAATGCTGACGTCGCGCGCTTCCTCGAAGAGAACCCCACCGCGGCGAAACGAATCATCGCGAAAGTCGTTGATTCCGGACGTGCGCGAGAAGCTGCGCGCAAGGCGAGAGATCTGGCGCGGCGGAAAGGCGCGCTCGAGGCCACGTCGCTTCCCGGCAAGCTCGCCGACTGCCAGGAGCGGGATCCAGCCTTGTCGGAGCTGTTCATCGTCGAGGGAGAGTCCGCCGGCGGATCCGCGAAACAGGGACGTGATCGCCATTTCCAGGCGATCCTCCCACTCAAGGGAAAGATCCTGAACGTCGAAAAGGCTCGTCTCGACAAGATGCTCGAGAACGAAGAGATCAAAATAATGATTGCGGCGCTTGGCACGGGAATCGAAGAGGACTTCGATCTGGGAAAACTTCGCTATCACCGCATCATCATAATGACGGACGCGGACGTCGACGGGTCTCATATTCGGACCCTCTTGCTGACGTTCTTCTATCGAAAGATGCCGCAGATCGTCGACCAAGGACATCTCTACATAGCCCAGCCTCCCCTCTACAAAGTGAAGAAAGGCAAGAAGGAGACGTACTTCAAGGACGATAGGGAGCTCGACCGTCACTTGCTCCATCGAGCCATCGAGAATCGCAAGGTCCGAGTCCCTGCTCTCGAGGCCGAATACGAGGGTGAGGAACTCGCCGGGCGTCTCGAAAAAATGGTGCTCTTTCGAAAACACCTGGAGCGACTTGCCCAGAGAGGCTATCCCGGCATCATTTTGAACGAGTTCCTGAGGGTCGGAGCCGACGAGTCCATGCTCGCGAACCGAGAATGGTTGGAGGAAGCCCTGGAGCCTTTTCGGGAGGAAGGCCTGAGAGCCTCGGTTCTCCCTGACGAGGAGCACAACCTCTTCAAGATCGTTCCGAGTGAGCAGACGAACGGCCACCGATGGATCAAACCGATTGGCCGGGAGTTCATGGCCGCAGCGGAGTACCGCACACTCCTCGAGCTCTACAAGGACGTCGAGCCTTTCGACAACCCACCCCTCGTGGTGAGTGAGCTCGGAAGCGACGGCGCCGTGGACCTCCCCGAGAAGGAGCTCTCTTCCCAGGGCGAGCTCATCGACTACTTGCTATCGGTCGGCAAGAAGGGGCTCCACGTTCAACGCTACAAGGGCCTCGGTGAGATGAACCCGAATCAGCTCTGGGACACCACGATGGATCCCGAAGTCAGAATTCTGTTGCAGGTCACCGTCGACGACCAGGTCGACGCAGACCAGATATTCACCGTCCTCATGGGTGACGCCGTCGAGCCGCGCCGCAATTTCATCGAAGAAAACGCTCTCGAGGTCTCGAACCTCGATATCTAGCGATCGGCGGAGGGCTCGCCAATCCGGGCGGAATCGATCCAAGAAAACCTTGCGTTAGGGAGTCGAAGTCATGGCTATCGCGGCGGAGCGTTTTCCCGTCAATATCGAAGACGAAATGAAGCGGTCCTACATGGACTACGCGATGTCCGTGATCATAGGCCGCGCCCTGCCCGACGTTCGCGACGGGCTCAAGCCGGTTCACCGTCGTGTCCTCTATGCGATGCTCCGCGAAGGGTTGCTATCGAATCGAGCCTACTCGAAGTGCGCCGGCATCGTCGGAGAAGTCCTCAAGAAGTACCACCCACATGGTGACAGCGCGGTCTACGACACTCTCGTGCGCATGGCGCAGCACTTCAACCTGAGACAGCCACTCATCGACGGTCAGGGGAACTTCGGATCTGTCGACGGCGATCCACCAGCGGCCTACCGCTATACCGAAGCCAGGCTCACGGCGCTTGCCGAGAGCATGATGCACGATATCGACAAGGAGACCGTCGATTTCACCCCCAACTTCGACGGAAACACCCTGGAGCCGGTTGTTCTTCCTACGGCGGTTCCGAATCTCCTCGTCAATGGCTCCGCGGGAATCGCCGTGGGCATGGCGACGAATATCCCCCCCCACAACCTGCGCGAGGTTGCGGACGCGACCCTACACGTCCTCGCCCATCGCGACACTCGCGACGAAGACCTGACGGAAGAACTCTTGCGAATCGTGCCCGGTCCGGATTTTCCGACCGCGGCTTTCGTGCACGGCCGCCACGGCATCGAACAGGCCTATCGTACGGGCCGCGGAACGATCCAGCTTCGCGCTCGCGCGGAAGTCGAGGAACTCGGCAAGGACCGAGAAGCCATCATCGTCACCGAGATCCCCTACCAGGTCAATAAGGCCAAATTACTCGAAAAGATAGGAGAGCTCGTCCGAGACAAGCGGATCGAGGGTATCTCGGATCTTCGTGACGAGTCCGACCGCACCGGGATGCGCATCGTGATCGACCTGAAACGGAATGAAGTGGCTCAGGTCGTTCTCAACAACCTCTACAAGCACACGACCCTCCAGACGAGCTTCGGGATCATACTTCTTTCGATCGTAGACAACCGCCCCAAGGTATCGTCCCTCCTGGAGCTCATCGAGCTATTTATCGACTTTCGACGCGACGTCGTGCGACGTCGGACCGAATTTGAACTTCGAAAGGCCAAGGAACGAGCCCACATCCTCGAAGGCTTCGTGATTGCCCTCGATCACCTCGATGACGTCATCGCTCTGATTCGAGCGTCGGAGAGCCCCGCGGCCGCGCGCCACGCCCTGATATCCCGCTACGAGCTCACCGAGGTACAAGCCCAGGCGATTCTCGATTTACAGCTCCAGAGACTGACTGGGATGGAGCGGGACAAGATCGTCAAAGAGTACGAGGAGATCACGAAGCGGATCGCCGAGCTCGAAGCCATCTTGGCCAGCGCCGAGAAGATCGACGAGATCGTTCGGGAAGAGCTCGAGGACGTCAAAGAGCGCTTCGGGGAGGATCGACGCACCGAGATCATCGCAATGACGAGGGAGATCAGCATCGAGGACATGATCGCCGAGGAGGACATGGTCATCACCGTGTCCCACTCCGGCTACATCAAGAGCAGTCCCCTCAGCGTCTACCGCAAGCAGAAGCGTGGCGGCAAGGGCAGGATGGGAATGAGGACCCGCGAAGAGGATTTCGTCGATCACCTTTTTATCGCCTCGACCCACAGCTACATCTTGATCTTCACCGATAGGGGAAGAGTCTACTGGCTCAAAGTGCATACGATTCCCAACGTGGGGGCCGCCGGGAAGGGTAAGGCCATCGTGAATCTCGTCTCGATGCGGGCTAACGAGAAACTCGCTGCGGTCTGCGCCGTCAAGGAGTTCCCCGAGGACGAATTCGTGCTCATGTGCAGTCGCAAGGGCATCATCAAGAAGACGCCCTTGTCCGCTTTCAAGAAGCCCATGTCTCGCGGCATCATCGCGATCGGAATCGAGGACGAGGACGCACTCATCGCCGCCGCTATTACCGACGGTCAGAGTGAGGCGGTTCTGGCCACGCGAGGGGGCAAGGCGATCCATTTCCAGGAGGGCGACGTCCGTCCGATGGGCCGCACCGCCCGCGGGGTGAAAGGCATACGCCTTCTTGGCAAGGACGAAGTCGTTAGCATGCCCGTGGTCGAGCCCGAGGGAACCCTTTTGACGGTGACCGATAAAGGCTTCGGCAAACGAAGCCGGATCGACGACTATCGGATGCAGACGCGGGGCGGCAAGGGCATCATCAACGTCAAGACGACCAAGCGGAATGGCGGCGTGGTCGCCGTACCCTTCGTTCGCGACGAGGACCAACTGATGGTGATCACCGCCCACGGCATGATTGTGCGCCTCAACGTCGGAGACTTCGGTGTCATGGGCCGAGCCACCCAGGGATTGCGGCTCATCCAGCTCGACGAGGGAGACGAAGTCGTCGCGGTGGCGAAGCTTGCGGAGAAGCCGGACGACGACGAGACGATCAAGGAAGTATAGGCAACCTTTTGGCTGTCAATAGGACAAACTTTTCGAAACGGGCCGGCCCGTTTGTCTCCGCGACTAGTTGTAGAAAGCTGCTACCGAAGTTCTGTCTCTTGATGATCGTTACGGGCGCCTGTCGGGACCAAGCTGCCAGCCTGCTCGGGCAAGCCAAAGAGGCGATGCAGAACGACGACCTCGAGAGCGCCGCGGATTTGTTTCGTGAAGTCACGATTCAGTCCCCTGAGAGTCCGCTAGCCGCCGAAGCCCTCTACGAGCTGGCCGAGATCCACTATTTCAACCGCCGTGACGCGGAGGCGGCACGCGATCTCCTCCTCAAGATCCTCATGGATTATCCGACGAGCGCGATCAGCACCGAGGCACAACGACTACTCGCCAGGATCTACGAGGTCGAGTTCCAGGACTCCGAGAAGGCCCTCACGCACTATCGAGCGCTCCTCGACCTCGAGCAAGTTCCTGACAGCCGAAGAAGCACTCTCCTCTCGATGGCGGAGTGCTACTACGGTATGGATAGTTTGGACGACGCACTTCAGACCTATCGGCAGGTCGTCGAGCTCCCCTATCACTCGGATACGGACGGCGCTTACTTCCGGCTCGCGAACCTCGAGCTCCTCGTCGGCTCGCCCGAGAACGCGCTCGAGATTCTTCGTCAGCTCGTCGCGGTGACGAGGGACGACGACCGGCGCTACGACGCGCTTCTGAGCGAAGTCGAAGTCTTGATGAGCCTTGGTCGCTTCCCCGAAGCCCGGGAAAGCATCGAGCGACTTCAGCGCGGCGACGGAGACCCCGCGCCCGTGAACGAGCTTTTCGTTCGGTTGCGAAGTGTCGAGCTCGAGCACGAGTCCCTCGACGACGATGCCCAGGGCGCCTTGTTGCAGGAGCTTCAAAAAGGGATACGATGGGGCGGGGGTCGGAGACGTGGGAAGCCGAAGTCGGGGTCGTAGCGGAATGTCTAAAATGTCGCGATGGAGAAATCTCGGAGTCCTAGCCGCCACGGCGAACAGCCTCCTTGCCATCGCCTGCGCGGGACCCGAAGAGGATCTGGTCAATCGCTTCTTGTCCGCATCCCAACGTGGCGATAGTCAGATCGTGGCGGGTGTCTCGATGGTCGCCTTCCCCGAGGACGTCACTTCCTGGGAGATCCTGGAAGTCCTCGACCTGCCGAACGATGAATACCTCGTTCCCCGTCTCCGTCAGAAGATCGAGGAAGCGGAAGACCTGCGGGACGCTCAGTTCGAGGCCTTCGGCAGCTTCAGACAGGAGAACTACGAGGACTTGAGGCGTATCCAGAACCGCACTCAAGACGACCCCGAGTATCGATTTCCCGGCCGACTTGGCGAGCTTCAGGAGGAGTGGGATCGGCATCAGCAGGATCGTCGCGACGTCGGTACCAGGCTTCACCAATCGGAAATCGATCTCGAGCAAGAGATTCGCCGGGTGAGCAAGTCGCTCCTGCGCGAGTCGAGCCCCGAATATCTGACTGGAGAGATATTGAAAAAGGCCGTGGTCGTGCGCGTGACGACGGCCACGTCCGAGAAGACCTACCGGATCACGCTATCCCGCTACGAGCTGACGAACCAGTTCGATGCGGTCGTTACCGCCCGGTTCATCATCACCGATCTGGGCGAAGAGGAACCCTGAGCCTCTTCCTCCTCGTCAGGCGCGCCCGAGCACTTCGAGTTTCGCGAAAGCCTCGACGAGACGTTTGCGCCCGGCGCGACGAAACACGACGGTGACCTTCCGATCCCGCCCGCGGCCGGAGGCTTCCACGACGCGGCCCTCGCCAAACTTCGCGTGCTGCACGAGCATGCCGGGACGAAGCCCCGAGCGGGTCTCGTCCCGCGTCTCGGGGGCCGCGGCCTGGGCCCGCTCTCCGTGCAGCAGCTCGTCGGGGATCTCCGCCAGAAAGCGGGAGGCGCGCCGCGTCGAGGTTTGATAACTGAATCGACGGGTCAAAGCGAAGGAGAGAAAGAGCTTGCGCTTGGCCCGGGTAATGCCCACGTAAAAGAGCCGCCGCTCCTCCTCCGTCGCCTTCGCGTCTCCGGTCGAACGAATGTGCGGGAAGAGACCTTCCTCCAGCCCCGCGAGAAACACCACGTCGAATTCTAGGCCCTTCGCCGCGTGAAGGGTCATGAGCAAGCAGGGGGCGGGCCCCGCCACACTATCGATGTCGGACAGAAGGCTCACGCTGTCGATGAACCCCTCGAGCGTCGGAGCGTCCTCACGAGATTCGTACTCGACGGCGGCGGAGACGAGCTGGTCGAGGTTCTCCTTGCGGTCGCGCGCCGCGGCCTCTCCCTCTCCCTCGATGCTCCGCAGTATCCCGCTCTTCTGAAGGACAAGCGAAATGGCCTGGGACGGTACGCGGGTCGTAGTGTTTGCTCCAAGCGCCGAGATCAACTCGGTAAAAGCCATCAAACCGAGCCTCGGCCGGCCGCTGAGCGCATCGTCATCGAGTAGATCGTCGACCGCGTCCCAGAGCGAGCGATTCGATTCCGACGCTCGTCGTTGCAACGTCTCCGTCGTCGTCGCGCCGACACCCCGAGCCGGCACGTTGACGACCCGTATCAAACTTCTGTCATCGTGCCGGTTCACCATCAATCTCAAATAAGCGAGCGTATCCCGGATCTCTCGTCGCTCGTAGAAGCGAAGGCCACCCACCACCTGGTGGGGAATGCCACGGTTTACGAGCTCCTCCTCGAGGATTCGGGTTTGCGCGTGCGTTCGAAGCAGAACGGCGCAGCGCGGCGCGGGCTGCTCCTTGCGCAGCTCCGTAAGCGTGAGAGCCACGAAGGCGGCCTCGTCACGCTCGTCCTCGGCGGCGAAGAGCTTTGGGAGCTCACCCTCATCCAGACTCGCCCGGAGGCGCTTGTCCTTTCGCTCTTTGTTGTTCGCAATGACCGCGCTCGCGGCGCGCAAGATGGATCCCGTCGAACGATAATTCACTTCGAGCTTGACCAAACGCGCCGCGGAAAAATCGCGCTCGAAGTCCAAAATATTGCGCAAGTCCGCGCCGCGAAAGTTGTAGATGGACTGGTCCTCGTCTCCCACGACGAAGACGTTCCCATGGGGTGCGAGAAGACGCAGCAATCGGTACTGAACGCGGTTGGTGTCCTGGTACTCGTCCACGAGGACGTGGCGGAAGCGTTGTGCCGCGAAGGAACGCGCTCGCTCGGAGCACTCCAGAAGCTCCACGCCTTTGAGCAACAGGTCGTCGAAATCGACCGCGCCGACGGCGTCCATCTCCTGTTGATACCGTTCCGCGATGGCAGTCACCCTTCGACTCCAGGGATCCCAGGGGGCCGAGCCCTCCGTGAAAGCCGCGTGTTTAACTTTGGATACGACGCCACCGACGCGAGAGACAGGGAACTCTCGCTCCAAGAGTCCCGCTTCCCGTATCAAGCGCCTCAGCAAGCTGCGACGGTCGTCCTCCGCATAGAGCGTGAATCCGCTTCTCAAGCCGACGTCGTCGCCGAAGCGCCGCAAGAGCCGCAGGCAAAGGGCGTGGAAAGTGTGGAGCGAGAGCTCGCGCGCTGGGCCGCCGAGGAGCTCGTCCACCCGGCGCCGCATCTCGTCCGCCGCCCTGTTCGTGAAGGTTACGGCGAGGATGGCGTCCGGCGAGACACCGCGCTCGGCGATTAGATAGGCGATACGGGCAACGATGACGCGCGTCTTTCCCGAGCCCGCCCCCGCGAGTACGAGAAGCGCTCCGTCTGGCGCGGTGACGGCGTCTCGCTGTTGATCGTTCAGCGTTTCCAGGAATTCTGGAGGCATCGGTCTCTATTCGACCGTGACTGACTTCGCGAGGTTTCGTGGCTGATCGACGTCGCAGCCGCGGCGAACGGCAATGTGGTAGGCAAGTAGCTGCAAGGGGACGACGCTCACGAAGGGCGAAACGGAATCGGGATGAGGCGGTAGCTTCACGAGGTGGTCGCGGTCGGAGTCGAGGATTCGTTCGAGACGGGTGTCGCCGTCGGTGCCGATGGCGATGATGCGCGCCCCGCGTGCTTTCGCTTCCTGGATATTGCTGGCGATCTTCTCGAAGAGCGGATTCTTGGTCGCGAGCGCGACCACAGGCATCCTCTCGTCGATCAGCGCGATGGGCCCGTGCTTCATCTCGCCTGCTGGGTAGCCCTCGGCGTGGATATAGGAGAGCTCCTTCAGCTTGAGGGCGCCCTCGAGCGCAATCGGATAGAGGTGGCCGCGGCCGAGAAAGAGAAAATTACCGACGAGGTAGAACTCGCGCGCGACTTCGGCGACCGCCTGCTCGAGCTCGAGAGCTTGCTCCATGAAGTGAGGTGTTCTCGCGAGCTCGTTGAGCCTCACCCGAGTAGCCTCCGCGTCGATCATGCCGAGGCCTTGGCCCAGATCGAGAGCGAGCAGATAAAGCGCGACGATTTGTGAGGTAAACGTCTTCGTGGCCGCAACGCCAATCTCGGGACCCGCGTGCGTATAGAGGGTTTCGTCGCACAAGCGCGTCGCCATCGAGCCCGTGACGTTACAGATGGCGAGTGTCCTCGCGCCCGCCTCCTTCGCGGTCTTCAAAGCCGCCAGCGTGTCCGCCGTCTCTCCCGATTGAGTGATGCCCACGACGAGATCGCGTTCGCCGAGAATCGGGTCTCGGTATCGAAACTCGGAGGCGACGTCGACCTCCACCGGAAGACGGGTCAATCTCTCGAGATAGAACTTTCCGACCTGCGCCGCGAGCCAACTCGTGCCGCAAGCGACGATGGCAATGCGACGGATTGACGAGGCGAGCCCGTCGGTGAACCGAAGCTCGTTCAAATGAACGCTCCCCGTGTCGAGGGAGTAACGGCCCAGCAGCGTGTCGCGTACCGCTCGAGGCTGCTCGTAGATCTCCTTGAGCATGAAGTGCTTGAAACCCTGCTTTTCGACCTGAACCGGATCCCATGTGATCCTTTGCGGCGCTCGCTCCAGGAGGGTGCCCTCCCGATCGAGAATGCGAAGGCCGTCCCGCGAGACTTCGGCGACGTCCCCGTCGTCGAGGTACACCGCCGTGCGGGTGTGCGCGAGAAACGCGGGAACGTCCGAGGCGATGAAGGATTCGCCCTCCCCCAGCCCAACAACGAGAGGCGGACCCATGCGCGCTCCCACCAGGAGATCCCGCTCCGCTGCCGAGAGCGCGACGAAAGCGAAAACTCCCTCGAGCTCACGGAGAGTCCGCCGAACTGCTTCGGACAAACTGCCCTCGAAGAATTTTTCGATCGTGTGGGCGATGACTTCGGTGTCCGTCTCGGTCACGAAGCGATGGCCTTCGTCAGCGAGAGCGGTCTTGAGCTCCAGGTAATTTTCGACGATGCCGTTGTGCACGACGACGATCGAGCCGTCACAATCACGATGGGGGTGGGCGTTCTCCTCGTTGGGTCGGCCATGAGTCGCCCAGCGCGTGTGTCCGAGTCCGTAGGATCCGACGATCTTCGCGGGATCGACCTGACGGGCGAGGTTGTCGAGCTTGCCCTCCGACCGCAATACGGTGAGCTCGCTCTCCCGCACGACCGCGATGCCCGCGGAGTCGTAGCCGCGATACTCGAGCGAGCGAAGCCCCGCAAGGAGCATCTCGCTCGTCGAACCCTCTCCCACGTATCCGATGATCCCGCACATGAGACCAGACTAGCTCCTTTTCTTCTTCGCCCAGCCGCGCTTGACGATCTGCCGGCTGCGGGCCACGGCCAGCGAGTGCGGAGGCACGTCGCTCACGATGCAGGAGCCAGCTGCGACGTAGGCGCCCTTTCCGACGCGTACGGGCGCGACGAGCTGGACGTCGCTGCCGATGAAGGCACCGTCGCCGACGATTGTGCGGTGCTTGACCTTACCGTCGTAGTTGCAGGTGATGGCCCCCGCGCCGACGTTGACGCCCTTTCCGATCACCGCATCGCCGAGGTAAGCGTGGTGCGAGGCCTTGGCGCCCTCTCCGAGGCGAGTCTTCTTGAGCTCGACGAAGTTTCCTACGTGCGCCCCGACACCGACGTCCGAGTCCGGCCTCAAGTGGGCGAAAGGGCCGAGTCGCGCGCGCTTGCCGATACGGCTCGAGCGAATGTAGCAGTGATCGAGAAGGATCGACTCCGCCCCGATGATCGAATCTTCGACGTGGCAAAAGCTCCCGATAGTGCATCCCGAGGCGATCTTCGTCCGACCCTCGAGCAATACCCACGGCCTCACCACCGTGCCGGCTCCGACGGACACCTCTGGATCGATGACGACGCTCGCGGGGTCCGCGATGACGACGCCGCGTCTCTGAAGGGCCTCGACCTTGCGCCGACGCAGCACGGACATGACGCGCGCGAGCGCCGCGGCGCTACCCACTCGGAGCAGCTCGTCCTCGCCCGTCGCGAAGACCGGTTCGGGAGAGAGCCGCCGGATGGTTTCGGCGATCGGCCACTTCGCCCCATGCCGGAACGCCTCGCGAAAGTCGCGCGCGGGGGCGGCGACGACGAAAGAGTCTCCACCGCTCGGGGCCAGGAGGGCCCGCGCACCTCTCCTGGCCGAGTTCAGGAGCTTTCGGAGCGAGGCGGTCGTGACGCAAGGAAGGTCGGACGGCATGAGTACGACGATGTCCCGGAGCGACGCGAGAGTCCGTCCCGAAACGACCTGAGCGTTCGAAAGCCCTGCCGGTGCCCTACCGAGCCAGAGAATTCTACGAGGCCGCAATTTCGTCGTGGCATCGACCGTGCGTCGCCACACCGGCTTTCCGAACAAATCGGATTCGGCGAATTTCCCGTCGGAGACGAGCGCCACGATAGTCACGTCGGGACCCCGCGCATTTGAGGACGGACTCGCGCGCGATGAAACAGCGACTTCAGAGCGCGTGCCGTCTTGATCCCGTCGTGACGGACGACGGAGCCTGGATGGAGCAGATCCTCGACGATGAGGGGACAGGGTAGATCCTCTTCGGCGGAGAGGACGACCGCTTCAGCCCCATCTTCTCGATAGCGCGCGAGGACTTCGTCCGCGATCGGCTCGCCGTTCGCCAGGATATAGGAGAGCTCGAGATCGGGACAGTGGTCGAGCAGCGCGTTCACGTGATCCGCCAAGGTCAAGCCGCTCGTCTCTCCGGGCTGCGTCATGACGTTCGCAAGCAAGACCACCGTCGCCTCGGAGCGAGCGATTGCGCGGGCGACCCCAGGCACGAGGAGATTCGGAGCGAGGCTCGTGTAGAGCGACCCGGGCCCGATCAGAACAAGGTCCGCTTCCTGAAGCGCCTCGAGTGCTTCGCGCGGAGCTTCGCACTCGGGGGGATCCAGAAAGACCTTTTCTATCTTCATCGCCGATCGGCTGATGTTGGTCTCTCCGCGAACCGTGGAGCCGTCCACGAGCCGGGCACCGAGGGCAACGTTTTCGTTGGTCGAGGGAAAGATTCTTCCCTCGATGGCGAGAACGTGACTCGCCGCACGCACGGCCTCGTGGAAATCGCCGGTGACGGCCGTGAGAGCCGTCAAGAAGAGATTTCCGAAGTTGTGCCCGCCGAGAGCGCCCCCGCCCTCGAAGCGGTATTGAAACAGGGAGGAGAGCAGAGACTCGTCCGCCGAAAGCGCGACGAGGCAGTTTCGAATGTCGCCCGGCGGCAGCATTTGGAACTCGTCGCGGAGCCGCCCCGAGCTTCCACCGTCATCGGTAACCGTCACGAGGGCGGCCAGGTCGGCGAAATAGAGCGCGTCCTTCGTCTGCTTCGGCGGCGGATCGACGAAGTGCTTCAGACCCGCGAGAACCGCGGAGAGACCCGTTCCACCGCCGATGGCAAAGACCCTCAGGCCAAAAATCACGGGATAGGGTTGGCGGTCGAGATCAAGCTTCCGCCAAGAGAGATTCGATCTCCCGCGACTCGCGCACGCCGTCGAAGTCGTGGTCCGAATTGGCGTAGACGCGGTTGTAGGGGTCGGTTTGAATGGCTTGCTTCAGGATTCTTGCCGTCGACGAGGCGTCACCCGTCCGGGCGTGCGCCGCTGCCAGGCAATACGCGGCGTGGGGGTTCTTGGGCTCCATTTCGAGAGCCCTTGTGAACTGCTTGATCGCCTGTGGGAAATCGTCCTCGTTGTGATGCATCACACCCGCCGTCACGTACTCCTCGGCCGATTTCGGTCTCTTCTGAGGGGACAGCTGCCTTTCGCAGACGACAAGATAGGATCGGACGCGATCCATGAGCTCGGTCTCGTTGGCATGGGCTTCCTGGATGCGGAGGAGCTGTTCCTTGGCGCGCTCGACATCGCCCTTATACATCGCTTTCATGGCGCGCTCGAGGCCTTCGAGGGCCTTCTCATACCTCTGGAGCTCGCTCGATCCTCGTCCAGCCCTCTTCTTGGTGCCCTTGCGGCGGATCTTCTTTTGAGCCAAATCGACCTCCTTCAGTCGGCAGCGGGAACGGTCCTAGTGAACGTCGGGGTACTGGAGCGTACCGCCAGAAACGTAGGTTGGGAGCGATAAATTATAGGATCTTCACCCCGCCTGGATCAAACGAGCCCCGCTCCGAAGCAAATTCACTCGCCCTCGCCTCTCGAGAGCTCATTGTAGATACTCCGAGCGGGGAGTCCGTACTTCTTCGCGAGCATCTTGGCGGCCTCCCGCGCCGAAAGTCCGGAGTCGCGCAGCTCCCGGAACTGGCCGCGAAGCGCGGAAACGGAGATGTCCTCCTGGTCCTTTCGGGGCGGGCCGATCACGAGGGTCACCTCGCCTTTGAAGCGACGATTCCGAGCCCAAGCCGCGAGCTCACCGAGCAGCTCCGCGCGATGCTCCTCGTGAAGCTTCGTCATTTCTCGGAGGAGGCACGCTTCGCGCTTCCCCCAAGCCTCGGCGAGCTCGTGAAGGAGCCTTGCCACGCGGGTCGGTGATTCGTAGAGGACAATCGTGTGCTCGAGCCCGCCGAGGCCTTGGATGGCGCGCTTTCGGGCGGACCCTCGTGGGGGCAGAAAACCGGCGAAGGTGAAGGTGGAGGTCGGAAGTCCCGAGACCGCGAGGGCGGCGAGGAGCGCGCTCGCCCCGGGCACGGCACGCACGTCGATCCCCTCGGCCCGCGCGGCCCGAGCGAGCCGGAACCCGGGATCCGAGATCGCGGGCGTGCCCGCATCGCTCACGAGCGCGACGTCGCGCCCTTCACGAAGTCGCCCGAGAAGCTCCTCGGCGCGCCCCTCTTCATTGTGTTCGTGGTAGCTGAGCTTCCGGCTTGCCGCGATGCCCAAATAGCGCAAGAGCTTTCCCGTGACGCGTGTATCTTCGCAGGCAAGGATATCCACAGCGGCGATAACCTCCCTGGCGCGGTCGGTGATATCCGCCAGGTTGCCGATTGGCGTCGAGACGACGTAGAGCGTTCCCGGCATCGTCGCGCCATCGTATCAGCACCGCTCCGCGAATTGCGCGCCTAGGGAGGCTGTGATAATTTTGCGGCCAGTCAATTTCGAGAACAAGAAGAGGAGTCGATTGCCTGCCGAGGTGCCTGCCCGCCGCGAGAAATTCGGACTCTCAGTCGTTTTTCCTGCCTATAACGACGCAGGAACGATCCCCAGCATGATCCTGGGCGCAAGAATAGCGGCTCGCCGCATCGTCGACGACTTCGAGATCGTCGTCGTCAACGACGGAAGCTCAGACCACACCGCCGAGGTGCTCGCGGAGCTCCAGTCCGTCTTCCCCGAGCTCAAGGTCGTGCACCATCCTGTGAACCGCGGCTACGGTGGTGCGCTGCGCACGGGGTTTCAGAACGCGACGAAGGAGCTCGTCTTTTATACCGACGGCGATGCGCAATACGACCCTCGCGAGATGGCCCTCCTGTTCGAATCGTGGGAATCGACGAGCGACTTCGTGAACGGCATCAAGATCGGGCGCTCCGATCCTCTGCATCGTCTCCTCATCGGCCGCATCTACCATTGGGCGGTCCGCATCGCCTTCGGCCTTTCGCTCTCGGACGTGGACTGCGACTTCCGTCTGTTTCGGCGCAGCATCTTCGACAAGGTCGTGCTGACCAAGGACAGCGGCGTCATTTGCGTCGAGCTCATGAAGAAGGTGCAGGACCACGGGTTTCGGATCCAGGAAGTACCCGTCCATCACTTTCACCGCGTCTACGGTAGAAGCCAGTTCTTCAACTTCCAGCGTGTCGCCCGAACGCTCCTGGACCTGAGCAGGCTCTGGTACGACCTCGTCGTGCGCAAGGCCCACCTGGCGGAGCCGGCACGCGTCGAGGGTCGCGCGTCCACGCGCGACTCCGAAAGCGCCGTTCGCTGACGGCGCGACGGAGTCCAAAAGGGTGTCGAGAGAACCCGAAAACTACAGTGAGGCCTTCGAAGGCAAGAAAGTCCTGATCACGGGGGGCCTGGGCTTCATTGGAAGCAACCTCGCCCACGCGCTCGTTCCGCTCGGAGCGGAAGTGCTGCTCGTCGACTCTCTCATTCCGGATTACGGCGGCAACCTCTACAACATCCACGGCATCGAATCGCAGGTAAAGGTCAACGTTGCCGACGTGCGCGACGCGAATGGGATCCGCTATCTCGTCCGCGACCAGGACTATTTGTTCAATCTCGCCGGTCAGGTGAGCCACATTGAAAGTATCGAAGATCCGATGACCGATCTCGAGATCAACTGCACGAGCCAGCTTTCGATCCTCGAAGCCTGCCGTCGTGTGAATCCACGGGTTCGGATCGTCTTCGCGAGCACGCGCCAGATCTACGGCAAACCCGTCTCGCTCCCGGCGGACGAGAACCATCCGATCCATCCGACGGACGTCAACGGGATCAACAAAGCAAGCGGCGAGATGTACCACCAAATCTACCATCAGGTGCATGGGCTCCTGACCACGTCGCTCCGGCTCATCAATACCTACGGTCCGAGGCAACTGATGAAGCACAATCGTCAGGGGTTTGCCGGCTGGTTCGTCAGGCGCGTCGTGATGGGTGAAGATGTCCTCCTGTTCGGCGACGGCGAGCAGAAGCGCGACTTCAATTACGTGGACGACGTCGTGAGGGCGTTCTTGATCGCGGCGACGGCCGAGGCCGCGGTAGGGGAGACGTACAATCTCGGCGCCAAACCGCCGATGTCACTCAAAGATTTCCTCGATCTCCTCTACGAGGTGGCGGGCAGGAAACCGGACTACACACTCGTTCCCTTTCCCGAGGAGCGTCGCAAGATCGACATCGGGGACTTCTATACGGACTACAGCCGCATCGAGTCGCGGTTGGGCTGGTCGCCCGAGATCTCGCTGCGGGAGGGCTTGTCCCGCACCGTCGCCTACTATCGCGCGAACATGGATCACTACCTGAGTTGAGTGAGACCCGCGTAGCCTTCAACGATCTGAGCCTCACCGGGAGGCCCACCGAGGAAGAAGTGCGGGATGCGATAGGGCGTGTCGTCGACTCGGGATGGTTCATTCTCGGACCGGAGGTCGAAGCCTTCGAGAGTGAGCTCGCTCGAGCCGTGGGCTCGCGCCACGCCGTCGGTGTAGCCTCGGGAACCGACGCCATCACCCTGGCCTTGATGGCGAGCGGCGTCGGTGCGGGAGACGAGGTCGTCACGACGCCCTTGACGGCCGTCTTCACCGCGCTCGCGATCAGTCGGATCGGAGCCCGCCCCGTCTTCGCCGACGTCGAGGAAGCGACGCTCCTGCTATCGCCCTCGAGCGCCGCTGCTCGGACGACCGAGCGTAGCCGCGCTCTCGTTCCCGTACACCTCTACGGGAACGCGTGCGCGATCGACATACTGTCCGAGCTCTCCGAAGAGCGAGGCCTCGCGCTCGTCGAAGATGCGTGTCAGGCCCACGGCGCGATGTTTCGTGGGAAGTCACTTGGCAGCTTCGGCGCCGCCGGCACGTTCAGCTTTTATCCGACGAAGAATCTCGGCGGGCTCGGCGACGGCGGTGCCGTGGTTACGGACGACTCCGAGCTTGCCGAGAAAGTTCGGCGACTTCGCAACGGCGGGCAGTCGTCGCGCTACCGCCACGAGGAAATCGGTTTCAATAGCCGTCTGGACGAGCTCCAGGCGGCCGTGCTTCGCGTACGTCTCCGTCATCTCTCGGCGGAGAACGCGACCCGCCGAGCGCTCGCCAAGCTCTACGAAGAGGGTCTCTCAGAGACTCCGGTCACACCGGTCGAGACGCTCGATGGCTGCGAGTCCGCGCGCCACTTGATGGTCGTCCGCGCCCCGAAGCGCGATGAGCTGATGGCGCACCTCGAAGGTCGCGGAATCCAAACCCTCATTCACTATCCGATCCCGACCCACCTGCAACCCGCCTATCGGAATGCGGAGTCAGTCGGTAGTTGCCCTGTCGCGGAGGAGGCCGCCCAGTCCATCGTCTCCCTGCCGCTCTACCCCTCGCTTTCGGAACAAAGCGTGAGGCTCGTCGTGGAAGCGGTCCGGGACTTCTACGGAAGCTGAGCGGCGTTCGTGTCATCGTCGGTCGAGAACGCGACCGAGTGCACCATCAGGAACGGCGAGAACGCGCGCCAGAAACCGGTTCGCCGCGACACGATCTCGGCGGTTGCTCGGGAGGCGTACACGTCCGTTCCGTCGTCGAAACGGAAGTGGTACACGGGAATCGGCCGGTTGAGAGTTTGGAGACCCTGCCGTCCCAGATCTCCCGGCATCGGATGATTCTCTTCGGCGAGCAACCCTGCGAAGAGCTGTAGCCGAGGTGTGCTAGGGTCTGGCGATGAGCAAGCCACCCCAAACCGAAATGTCGCCAGCCAGAAGGGTTTTTGTTTCGAGGATTTTCCCATGGATGGCGGTGCTCGTGGGCTCTCTTGCATGCTTTTTGGGAGTCGAAGAGATCATCGGCGGACGGGAGAGCGTGAACTGGCCAAATGTGGAAGGAACCGTTCTCGAATCGAACGTTCAGACGGAGGAAACCGGCCGTCGGAGCGTTTCCTATCACGCGAAAGTGACTTACGCGTACTCGGTCGATGGACGATCATACGAGAGTAGCCGGGTAGTTTTTGGCGAGTACGGGACCGGCGACCCGGCTCACGCTGAGGAAATCGTCACAAAGTATCCCCAAAAAAGAACAGTGACCGTGTTCTACAACCCAAACAACCCTGCAGAAGCGCTGCTCGAACCGGGCCTCACGACCGGAGCTTGGCTGTACATCATGATCGGCCTACCGTTTGTTCTCGTCGGATTGGCGATGGCGAAGTTCCTTCCAGGGCTCGTGAATCCAGCAAGGCAAACAGCAGACGGGCGAGTGCGTGAAGCAAGAACGGGCGCGGACCACCTCGCCGAGTTAGAAAAGCGTGCCGAGCAAACGCTCGATCCAGAAGTGATGGAGCTTTACGAAAAATTCAAGCAACCGAAGGACTAGCAGCCCTGAACCGTCGGGTCGTTCTCACCCACATTGCGAAAACGACGCTACAACCCAAAGCCGTTCAGGAAATGCTGATGCGCCGCATTGGACTCGAGGACTAGAGTCGCGAATGCTGCAGGAGACGAGGAGTTGAAGCGGTTGGTTCCCACGGAGAAGTGAGAAAATGTTGGCACTACGTTGGTTTACGGCCCTACGTCATGGCACCGAAGAACTCCATGTGGCCGTTCATCAGACGGCGCATCGCGCTGTCGCTCGGTTCGAGCGTCCACTCGTCCTCCTCGTGGGTGCCGCCGAGCACGATCCCGTCGCGACGCGGCATCATGTAGAGCTCACCGCTGACCATCAGGTAGTCAATGTCGGGTTGGGGGAGGAGCACGGTGAGCTGGCCTTTGATCGGATGGAGCTCTTCGTCGGCAAACAGGAGCTTGGCCCCGTGCTGGTGAACTGCACCGGCTTGGGGGCTCAGACAGGCCGAGGAGCTGATCCACGTTCTCAAACTCCCGGACGACGACGCCCCCCCCGGCCAGCCGATAGTCGCGCATGAGGGCGTTGAGGTACACCGCGGGCTCAAATCTCATCGTCCAGCGCCGACGGACGTACGGTGATGGGAAGGGATGCTGACCAGGCTCGAGCTGCCTGCTCTCGGGAAACAAGTCGAGGATCAGTCCCTCCAGCCCGCGCGGAGCTTCCGGGTCTGGCGGATTCTCGGAGAACGCGTAGTGCGGCAACCAGTGCACGCCGTACTCGTCTCCAAGATGATCCTGAAAGTACCGATGTGAGAGTCGCGTCGCTTTGAGCCAGGTCTCGATGTACTCCGGCGTAGCGTGGTCGGGCTCCGAGGCGCTCGTCGGTCCGAACCACGCCCCCGACATGTTCGATGTCGTACGTGGCGGCAGGTCCTTCGCATACATCGTCACTTCGAAAAACTTAGGGAATTAGATCCAGCACGCTGCTTGGAAATCGGCTGAATTACACCCGACAGTGTTCGGAAGGAGGAATTTGGGTTGTGCGGGTAGGCGGAAGAAGCATCCGCTGGGGAAGTGAGCCTAGGATAGAGCGTCGAGATGGTGATTTTGGGAACACGGGTCTTGTTCGGCTCCTGAATGGCGCCAAGCGCTAGGTCCGCGAGGTGGAGTTAGACGGACTAGGAGGGTCTCGAGTATTGCGTTTTCGGAGATGATCCAAGATCTGCCGGGATCACGCTGGGATCGGTGATGAACGACACGATGCGCATTTTGCCGCCGCAGTTTTTGCAAATCAACGGGTCGGTTTTGAATACACGGCGGATCAAATTCGCCCATCGTCGGCGAAGGGTTTTACGCTGGGTGGCGTTGAGCTCGTTGTCGTCGGCTGCGGGTCGTTTCTTTCGGGTATGTTTTCTTGTTCGTCGGGCGTAGTGGCCGTAGTACAAGATCGAATGCTGGCTAGGCTGTGGAATGTGGATGAGTACGCGTGCGAGGAAGTCGAGCGGGTCGAGGAGCTCGGCTTTTCTGTTTTTTGATTTGGGCTGATAGAGGACGTAGTAGTTGCTCTTTTTGTCGTAATGGAGTCTTTGAAGGGAGACGGGGCAGCGGACGATATAGCGAGAAAGAGTTTCAAGGGCTTGGGTATCGGAGGGATAAAGGTAGAGATCATTATCGATGCTAAAGCCGCTCCGGCGCCATGAACGAAGAAATTTGATGCGTTCGTCGGAGAGAAGGTCGTGTTGTTGTAGCAGTCGAAAGACTTTCTCCCGAAACAGAATTTCCGCGGCGTGTGTGTCGATGTGGGGAACGGGAATCCACTTGTCCGCCGGCAAGCCAGACGCCTCGGGAAACGACGCAGTGCAGATGCGGATTCCAAGCCAAGTTGTCAGAGAATGTCTGTATGGAGGCGACCATGCCGACGCGAACGTTGTTGTCCTCGACAGCGGCGGCCATGAGCTCGTGGACGGTTTCGTAGCCGGCGCGGGCGAGCTCGGTGAGCAGCTCGCGGTGGAAGAGAAATTAGAGGCGGAGCATTTTGGGAATGGAAAAAGTCCAAACGGCATGGCCGACGTCTTCCAAAAGCTCGTCTTGGAGGAAAGCTGCGAAGACCGCTGCTCTCCTGGCGTCGCATGAGGGACAAAGGCTCCTGGCTTTGCAAGAGAAGCAAAGTAAGAATTCGCTCGGACAATCCTCACAAACGACCCGGGCGAAGCCTCCTTCTGGAACCCCGCAGTCAAGGTAGCGTAGTACCACGTTGTCGACGAACTCAATACCCATAAGCTTTTTCGAAGCGGTCCTCCCAGTGAGCTTTGACGTCATCGTAGTGGGTGGCGCGAAGATCTCCCGCTGACGTTCAACGGACGGCAACTCCAGATGGCGAGTACTTGATCTTCAGCTCGAATCGGGAAGGATCCCACAATCTCTACAGCAAGCGCGCCGACGGCTCGGGAGAGATCGAGCGATTGACGGAGAGCACGACGCCTCAGTGGGCGACGTCGTGGTCCGACGATGGAAGGTACGCGGCCTATGTTTCCTCGGAGAAAGGCTTCGATCTCTGGGTGCTCCCGCTCGATGGAGAGCGCGTGGAGCTCTACCTGAGCTCGCCCTTCACGGAGTCCGATCCAGTCTTCTCTCCCGGCGGGCGCTTTATCGCCTACGACTCGAATGAGTCGGGCCGCAGGGTGGTCTACGTTCGCCCCTTTCCTCCGAGCGGCGGGAAGTGGCAAGTGTCCGATGGAAGCGGCGCCCATCCACGATGGTCGGCGCGACGTGTGTCGACGACCTCAAGAAGATCCTCGGGTGTCCACGCCGGCTGGTAGTCCCAGTTGCCAACGCGTCACTTGCTTGTTTTAATAGTATTGAGAACTCCCTGACCGCCTTCCGAAAGAGAGGCGTCCCTTCAATGACTCGACGCGTGCTCGTCGCTTGCGCACTGGTCTTTGCCACGAGCGCCCAGGCCCAGTACATCTCGACGATCGCAGGCGGGGGGCCGGACGGCGTTCCCGCTCTCGCCGCCAACATCCGGACACCCTACGCTCTGGCGCGAGACTCGGCAGGCAACCTCTACATCGCCGACGCCAGCGCCCACCGAGTGTACAAAGTCGACACACTCGGGGAGCTGACCATCTTCGCGGGAACCGGAGGCCCGAGTTTGGCCGGAGATGGCGGGCCTGCTCGCGACGCCGGCCTCGATTTTCCCCGTGGTCTGGCCGTCGACGCGGCCGATAACGTCTATATCTCCGATACGAACAACGACAGAGTCCGAATGGTCGACGCCGTCACCGGCATCATCACGACCGTGGCGGGTAGCTCGCAGGGCTTCTTCGGTGACGGCGGGCCGGCCACCCTTGCCCGGATGACGCTCCCGGCCGGTATCACCATCGACAGTGCGGGCGACTTGTTCATCGCCGATACCAGCAATGAGCGGATCCGTCGGGTCAGCGGGGGCATCATCAATACCGTTGCGGGGAACGGCATCACCGGCTCCGGTGGCGACGCGGGGCTGGCCACTTCCGCGAATCTGAACGGCCCGATCGACGTCGCCGTGGACTCGGCCGGGAACCTGTTCATTGCGGACCAGTTCAACAACAAGGTGCGTCGTGTTGACGGCGTCACTGGCATCATCACCACTTTTGCCGGCACCGGAGCGGGCGGGTACAACGGCGACGGCATTCTCGCCACGCTGGCGGATCTCCGGAACCCGCGCGGGGTCGACGTCGACGCGACCGACGATCTGTACCTCGCCGACATGTCCAACCACCGAATCCGCTACGTGAACGTTCCGAGCGGCCTCATCTCGACGGTGGCCGGGACCTTCGGGAACGGATTCAGCGGGGACGGCGGGCCCGCAACGGCCGCCCTCCTCAATTCGCCCGCGGCGGTCCTGGTCGAGACGTCCGGAGACGTTCTGATCGCCGATTCGTCCAACCGCCGCGTCCGGAGTATCGATTCGGTCACCGGCTTTATCGACACCATCGCGGGCAACGGGAACACCGGGTTCGGTGGCGACGGCGCACCCGCCGTCGGGGCGAGCCTCGCCCTATCGACGGGCGTGGCCTTGGATGCGGCCGGCAACGTCTACATCGGCGATTTCAACAACTTCAGGATTCGCCGGATCGATGCGGTGACGGGCATTATCACGACTTTCGCCGGGAACGGGCTCAGCGGCGACCTGGGTGACGGCGGACTCGCCACCGATGCGCGGATTCGCTTGAACTCGAGCACCAACCATCTCGCCGTGGATTCGGCGGGCAACCTCTACTTCAGTCAGCGGGACAGCCACCGGGTCCGCCGCGTCGACGGTGTCACCGGGATCATCACCGGCTACGCGGGAAACGGCCTCCAGGGATTCTCGGGCGACGGTGGCTCCGCCCTCGGGGCCCGACTGAGCAGTCCCGGCGGACTCTACTTCGACGCCGCCGACAACCTGTACATCGCCGACACGCTGAACGATCGCATACGGCGGGTGGACTTCGTCACAAAAACGATCTCGACGGTCGCAGGGATTGGCACCGCCGGGTTTTCCGGGGATGGAGGTCCAGCTCTCGCGGCTGAACTGAACACACCACGCGACGTCGCCTTCGACGGGGCCGGCAACATGTACATAGCCGACAACTTGAACGCTCGCGTACGCATGGTCGACACGCTCGGGATCATCGACACCGTGGCCGGCAACGGAGGATTCGGCTTCAGCGGCGACGGTGGACCCGCGACGAGCGCTCAGACAAGAGCCGAGGCGATCACCGTCGATGCCTCGGGCAACCTTTTCATCGCAGCCGGCTTCGGAAATCGCATCCGGTTCGTCGAGGCGTTCAACGGCATCATCTCCACGTTCGCCGGCACCGGGGTCGCTGGCTTTTCTGGCGACGGGGGGCCGGCGGCGAGCGCGCAGCTCAACATCCCTCGCGGCTTGACCCGCGACAGCCTGGGTAACCTCCTCATCGCGGACTCGAACAACAACCGCATTCGCTTCGTCGAGCTCTCGGCCGATCTCGCGATCACGAAGGACGATGGGCAGACGAGCGCCGTCATCGGAGCTCCTATCCAGTACACGATTACGGTCACGAACAACGGCCCAGGTGTCGTGTCGACGATCCGAGTCGTCGACGTAGTTCCAGCCGACATCCTCGCTCCGACATTCACTCCGTCGACCGGGACGTACAACGACATTACGGGTGAGTGGAAGGGCCTGAACATGCTTCCGACGGATAGCGTCGTCCTCGTTTTGGACGGACAAATCAGTCTGGCAGCGCTCGGAACGCTCACCAACACCGTCACCGTAACGCCCATGGGCGGCGTCACCGACCCGAACCTCGCTAATGACACCGACGATGACGTCGACACGCTCGTCTCCCCGGCGGCGCTCTCCGTGACCAAGAACGTCAGTCCGGATCCGGCCCAGCCGGGCGACACGCTCACTTACGACGTCACCGTGACGAGCAGCGGACCGGCGCAAGCGACCAATGTCGTCATGACGGACACGCTCCCGCCGGATGTGACGTTCCAGTCCTCGACACCGGGCGCTCCCACGTGCACGCACGCTCTCGGTGTCGTCACGTGCAACCTCGGCATCATGACGGCGCCTTCGAATCAACTCGTCACGATCTTAGTGACGGCCGACGCCCCGGGGATTCAAGTCAATACCGCCACCGTGTCAGCGAACGAGCCGGAGCTCGATTTTTCGGACAACACGGCGGTCACATCGAGCGCCGTCGACCTCCCAACGGACGCGGTTCAGGTATTCACCGTAACGTCCACCGATTCGACCAACACGCTCGAGTGGCGCAATCCGGCGTCAGGAAGCTTTCTCTCGACCGAGATCCGTTTTTTCGAGACTTCAGGCTTTCCTACTAGCGTCGCAGACGGAATGCCGCTCTTCAACGGCGGCGCCGCGGGAGACAAGGGGACGCTGGTCCATCCGTCGCTCATGAACGGTACGACGTACTACTACGCGGCCTTCGTCCACCTGAGCGGACCGGCAGTCTCCGCCGGCGCTTTCACCAAGGGCCGACCGATGGATACGACGGGACCGATCAAGTGGGCCTACAACACGAACGCGACCGCCATGGCTCCCACCGGGATCGGCGCGGGCGCGGCCTACGAGGTCTCGAACGATCAGGCGTTGCACGCCATGCAGCGAGGCGTCTCGGGCGGCCTGTGGGCGCCCGGCTACGATCCTCTCGTGCTAGGAGCACCATCCCAGTCCCGTCCTCCGGTTGTCCCCACACCGGCTATCGTGAGCGCCACACGAGTCGTTTTCGTCTCGGCTCAAGACGGCCACGTATACGCCGTCAATGCCGACACGGGCCTCCAGCTGTGGCGGACGGTCACCCCTCTCGGCGAGATGCTTCAGGGCTCTCCGGTCGGCATGTTCACCGCGTTTCCGAGCGGCGAGCACGACTTCCTCTTCATCGGGACCAGAAACTCGATCAGCGACAACGCGTTCTATACGCTCAACGTCAGCGACGGTACGACGGTTGGCGTCCCCTTCGACAACGGGGGCGGCGCCAATGCGATCGGGATCGTGAGCTCGGCCGGATCCATCGACTACGTGAACGACCGCGCCTACTTTGCGAGCCGGGTCAAAGCCGGAGGCACGCTCGACACCCTTTGGGCGTTCGACATTACGGCGGGAGGACTCAGCTACGCCTGGTCGCGAGCTCTCGGCGACATCGACGCCTCGCCCGTCCTCTTCAACGGACGCCTCTACGTCGGTACCAACGCGAGCAAGGTCTACGCGATCGATGCCGCTTCCGGCAACGACGCCTGGCCGACACCATTCGATTGCGGAGACGGACGAGTCAAGGGATTCATCTTTCCCGATTTTTCGAGCACTGCCCTCTATCTTTCGACGACGAATAGAGTCTGGTCGCTGTCCGACGATGGTCCGTCCGCGTCGGAGACATGGCGGGTCAACTCGATCCCGGCGCCGTCCACGCCTCTATTGAAGCCGGGCGAGCCCTTCCTGTACGTCGGCTCGAGCGACGGCTCGCTCTACGAGCTCGACCTCTCGGGAGGGCCGCCGCCCTCGATCACCCCAATCCTTCTCGGCGACGGTACCGCGGCGATCGGAAGCCCGTCCCTCGATGTGACCAATCAGATGATTTACGTCGGGAGCGAGGGCGGCGCGGTCTACGCGGTAGTGCCGTAGCGCAGCCTGCGCATGCGGGTCGTTTCGGCGTGCGACCATCGGGCCCGCGAAATTCATATTGGTGGCCGGCTCGGGCGTGGACTCGCTCGCGAACCTCGGAAGGGATGTAGCGGGAATCGGCGGGTTGGCTCGTTACAGAAATCTTGCCCGGGCAATGGGATGGACTCCTCCTGTGACTTAGTCGGCATCGATGTGCCAAAGTCAGCTGGACAAAAACATTCCCAGGAGGAGTCCAGAGATGGAAGATACGACGATTGCAGTGGATATCGCAAAGAACGTTTTCGAGATCGCAGTTTCGGCCACACCGGGAGAAGTGAGTGAGCATCACCGGCTGAAGCGTATGTTCAGGGGAACAAGACCGACCGAACGGACGCCAAGGGAATATTGGAGGCGTATAGGAACAAAGACATCAAGCCGGTGCCGGTGAAGCAAATCTCGCAACATTGCGTCGCCACGCTGCACCGCGTGCGCTCGTCCTGGGTGGTCACGAGAACGGCTCGCATCAACATGGTTCGAGGTTTACTACGCGAGCTAGGGATCTTCATCCGGGTTGGCTCTCGCCAGGTCGTACCCACTGTGCAATTACAGGCCGGGAGATACAAGTGCTAGGCTGACCCACCACCAACGACGAGTTCAGCGCCGGACGTGGAACAGACCCTTCATCCGAGACCCAACTTCAAAACAAAAACCCTTGCACAGCTGGAGGAGTCCAGATACAAGATTTCGCGTCGGCCAATGGAATATCCTCGGTTATTGGATGTAGCCAAGGGTTCGGAGCTGTTCGAGGGCTGCGGGGTCGAGGCCATCGAGCTCGTTACCCGAGCCGCTCTCGTCTTCCGCTTCTCTCTTGGGGTCGCCGGCAATCCATTCCGCGAGGCGCGGAGCGAGCTTCTGCGCTTCACCGGGGAGCTCTTCGTAGAGGTTTTTGGTTTCACCGGGATCGCTGACTAGGTCGTAGAGCTCGAAGCGATCTCCCTCCGGGTGAGGAATCTTGATGAGCTTCCAGCGCTCGGTGCGGATCATCCGCCACTTGCCACGGTTGCCAGGAAGATAGACGCGGTCGTTCTCGGGAAACATCGCCCGCTGGGGCGCGGCCTCCGCGAAGGCGTCGAGGAAGTCGAGGGACTCACCCCGCAGCAGCGGTGCCAGGCTCACCGCTTCGACCTCGTCGAAAGGCGGGACGTCGGCCAGGTCGAGCAACGTCGGTGCGAGATCCATGAGACGCACCTGCTGGTCGACCACCGTACCGGGGCCGATGACGCCGGGGAGGCGGAGGACGAGCGGGATCGCGAGCACTTCGTCGTAGAGCGTGAAGTCATGGGTGAAGAAGAGGCCATGCTCGCCGAAAGCTTCACCGTGATCGCCGCTCACCGCGACGATGGTGGAGCCCTCGATGTCGAGATCGGAGACTGCCTTCATCAGCCGGCCGAGGTTGTCGTCCGTGTAGCTGATGGCACCGTCGTAGAGATCGACCATCTCCTGGACCGTCTCCTCGTCGTAGAGTCCCTTGCTGAAGAAAATGGCTCCACGCGACCTTCGCCGAAATCCGAGATCCAGAAGAGCCGGATTCTTTTGGTAGTAGGGAAAGACGAGGTCGTAGTAGGGGCCTCCCGCGAGATCCGCGTAGGGGGTCGGCAGGAAGTCCTCCCGCGGCCGATCGATCATGGACCGGAGGTGTTTCACCTGAGAGTCCTCGCGATGATCCTCTCGGTAGAGGACGCCGTAGGGATAGTTAGGCGTATAGGGAAGATGAGGGTCGAGAAAGTGCAACCAGAGAAAGAACGGACGATCGGGGTCGCGGCGCTCGAGCCAATCCATCGCGGCGAGCGAGAGGCTTCTCGCGTCGAGACCGGCGGCGAACTTGGCGTTCTTGTACTCCTCGAATCCCTGGTCGAGCCCCGACTTTGGCCGGAGCCACGTATGGCGCGTCATCGCCGCCGTTTGATAGCCGGCCTCGCGGAACCTCTCGGCCAAGGTCGTCTGGTCGGATCCCAGCGTTCCGGGGTGGTTCCTGACCCCGTGCCGCGACGGGGTAAGGCCGGTCATGAGTGAGGCCATCGAAGGCAAGGTGAAGGGGGCCTGTGCCGTGGTCGTTCGGAAGAGCGCGCCCTGCCGGGCGAGGCGATCGAGATTCGGAGTGGTGTTCCGCTCGTAGCCGTAGGCGCCCACGTGGTCCGCTCGGAGCGTCTCGATCGTCACGAGAAGGACGTTTCTGCGCTCGTCTCGCGGCGTTTCGGGCTCGGGCTGGCAAGCCGAGGTTCCCAGAAGCCCGAGCGCCGCGAGGAGAAAGAGGCGAGCGGCGCGCCTCAGTTGCCCGTCCCTCCCGTGCTCGGCGCAGGAACGGCTTGCGAGGCGAGAGCTTCGTCACGGGTCGTAGTCGAGGTGGCGACCTTTCCGTCCCGAAGCGAGACGAAGACCCGATCGCCGTGCTTGAGCTCGCCCGCGATGAGCTGATGAGCGAGGAGGTTCTCGATCTGGGATTCCACTTCACGTCGCAGCGGTCGGGCGCCATAGACGGGATCATAACCGTCGGTCGCGAGTTTCTCCTTCACGGCATCGGTGACGTGGATCGCGAGTCCCTGTTCCGCAAGCCGTGCGCTCAAGTCATCGAGGGTCAGCTCCACGATCGAGCGGATGTGGTCCATCTCGAGCTGGTGGAAGACGATGAGATCGTCGATGCGATTGAGGAGCTCCGGCTTGAAGACCCTCTTCACCTCTCGCATGACGCGGGCCTTGATCTCCTCGTACCTGCGGGACGACAGCGGACTCGCGAAACCGATGCTCGTGTACTCGCGGGTGATGTCCTCGCTGCCGATGTTGGACGTCGCGATGATGATCGTATTGTGAAAGCTGGTGGTCCGTCCTTGAGCGTCAGTCAATCGGCCGTCCTCCAGGATCTGGAGCATCATGTGATAGACGTCGGGATGGGCCTTCTCGATCTCGTCGAGGAGCAGTACGCTATAGGGATTGCGCCGGACCTTCTCGGTGAGCTGCCCGCCTTCGCCGTAGCCCACGTAGCCTGGAGGCGAGCCGATCATCTTGGAGACCGAGTGGCGCTCCATATACTCACTCATGTCCAGGCGGATGAGCCTCTCCTCGTCATCGAGGAGAAACTCCGCGAGGGCTTTCGCTAGCTCAGTCTTGCCCACGCCCGTGGGTCCCAGGAAAATGAAGGAGCCGATCGGACGCCCCGGTCCCTTGAGTCCGGCGCGGTTGCGTCGAATGGCGTCCGAGACGGCACGCACCGCGTTTCGTTGGCCCACGATACGCTGGTGGATGTTGTCCTCCATACGCGTGAGCTTTTGTGCCTCCGACTCCAGCATGCGCGTGACGGGAATGCCGGCCCAGCCCTGCACAACGCGCGCGATGTCTTCGCTGCCGACAGCGGAGTCCTCCGGCCGGCGGCTATTGCGCCAGCTCTCCATCATCTCGCGCAGGTCCGACTCCAGCCGCATGATGTTCTGTTGGCAGAGCGCCGCTCGCTCGTAGTCCTGCGCCTGATAGGCCTCGCGCTGCTGGGAGATGAGCTTGTCGCGATCCCGCTTGACACGTCGGATCTCGGGGGGCGCGTAGACCATCTCGAGGTGCTTGCGGGAGCCGGCCTCGTCCAGCAAGTCGAGGGCCTTGTCGGGAAGGAATCGATCTGCGATATAGCGCTCCGAGAGCTTGGCGGCGGAATCGACTGCCTCGTCGCTGAAGCTCACGTTGTGATGGAGTTCGTAATTGCGCTGGAGTCCTTTGAGGATCCGTTTCGTCTCTTCGACGGATGGCTCCTTGATCAAGATGCTCTGAAAGCGCCGCTCGAGGGCTTTGTCCCTCTCGATGTGCTTCTTGTAGTCCTCGAGCGTTGTGGCGCCGATGCACCGGAGCTGGCCTCTCGCCAGAGCGCTCTTGAGCATGTTGGACGCGTCGAGGCCCCCTTCGACGTTTCCCGCGCCGACGACGGTATGGAGCTCGTCGATGAACAGGATGACCTGGCCCTGCGCCGCGAGCACTTCCTCTTTGATCGTCTTCAAACGCTCCTCGAACTCGCCCCGGAACTTGGAGCCAGAGACGACCTCGCTCATCTCGAGCAAGAGTACCCGCTTGTTGGTCAGCGTGTCGGGAACTTCGGCGTCGGCGATCCGCTGGGAGAGGCCTTCGACGATGACTGTCTTGCCGACACCCGGCTCACCGATGAGAACGGGGTTGTTCTTCTTGCGCCGGAGAAGGATCTGAATGAGACGGCGGATCTCCTCCTCGCGTCCAATGACGGGATCGAGCTCACCCTGGCGTGCGAGCTCGGTGAGGTCGGTCGTGTATTTCTGGAGCGTCTCGAATTTCGTGTCGCCGCGCTTGTCGTCGACGGTCCGGTTGCCTCGCTGTCTCAGGTAGGAGTCTTTGGTCTTCTCGTAACGAAAACCGAGATCGCGGAGGATGCGAGCGGAGAGCCCCGCGGGCTCGCGGTGTAGCGCGAGAAACATCGCTCCGATGCCGACGAAGCGGTCCCCCATGTTGTCCGCTTCCTCTTTCGCCATTCGGAGGACTTCCGCCGTCTGAGGCGAGACGAGAATTTGCAGCGAGCCCTCGCGGCGCAGCTTCAGCTTGTTGCGTTGGGCCGCCGTGATCAGGTCGAGGATCGATTTCTTCGTCTGGGCCGGCGGGTGGCCGAGCTCCTCGATGAGGCGCAGGGTCTCGGAGTTGTCCTGTTCGAGTAGTCCCAGCAGCACGAATTCGGGGGTGAGCTCGTTCTGGCGGAGATTGACGAGCTCCATCGAACCGATGTTCACCGCCTCGATCACGCGCTCGGTGCAGTGGCGAAACAGGACGTTATTCATGCAAATCCCCCGCTGGCATAGCGCGGTTGAGGGAGCGCCTTCGAGCGAAGCATAGCATAACCGGCTGTTTAAAACGGTCGCCTGCACCTCAGGGGTGGCTGGTTGTTATAATCGTTTCGCCCAAAGTGAGAATCCTCACCATTACCTCCTCCTATCCCAAGTTCGAAGGTGACACCACGGCGCCTTTTATCGAGTCGATCGCGAAGGCGCTGGTTCGAAGAGGGCACACGCTCACGGTGGTGCTCCCCGCACGATCGGATCTGTCCCTGGTACCCATGCCAGGCGTGAGATTCCGTCCCTACCGTTACGCACCCGCCGAGCGCCTCGAAGTCTTCGGCTACGCCGAGGCCCTGAAGGCGGACGTCGCGGTGCGATGGGCAACCTACGCGGTGTCACCCTTGGCCATCCTTCGTGGTGCGCTCGCGCTCCGGACCGAGGCCCGTCGGGAGCGCTACGACGTCGTTCACGCCCACTGGGTCGTACCGAACGGAGCGACGGCGCGTCTGGCGCTGGGATCGAGCCCGCTTCCGCTGGTCGTGAGCTTGCACGGCTCCGACGTGTTCTTGTCCGAGCGAAAGTCGATTTTTCGGCGAGCCGCTCGGATCGCCTTCGCGGGGGCGGCGGCGGCGACCGCCTGCAGTGAGGATCTGGCAAGTCGCAGTCTCGCCATCGGCGCCCGCACGGTGCCGACCGTCATTCCCTATGGGGTAGACACGGAGACGTTTCGGCCCGATCGAAACAAAGCCCGAGCGCTGAGGCGTAGTCTCGGGATCGACGAAGACGGCTTCGTGGCTCTGGCGGTTGGCCGCCTGGTACGCAAGAAAGGCTTCGAGTATCTCGTCGACGCTGCGGCGGAGCTCTCGCGAAGAGGAACGCCTGTCACGATTCTCATCGCCGGCCGCGGCGATTTGGAGTCGGAGCTCGAGAGCCGCGTCCGAGGGCAAGGAGTAGGAGCATTGGTAAAGCTCATCGGAAACGTCGAGCGGGATGCGCTTCCGAGCTACTTCGCGATGGCGAACGCCGTCGTCGTGCCTTCGGTGCGCGACGAGGCTGGGAACGTGGACGGACTTCCGAACGTGCTTCTCGAGGCCATGGCTTCGGGATCCGCGATCGTCGCGTCGGAGGTCGCGGGAATTCCGCAAGCGACTCGTGCCGGGCGAGAGGCTTTGCTCGTGCCGGCAAGAAGCGCCACCGCGCTCGCCGAGGCGATCGACAAGCTCTCGAAGTCGACCGAGCTCGCCGGGAATCTGGGCTCGGCCGCCAGACGACGGGCCGAGGAGGCATTCTCTTGGGATCTCGTAGGAGAACGTTTTGAAGCTGTACTTCGCTCCGTCGCGGAAGCTCGCGGCGCATAGGCTCGCGCACGGCGGACCTCGGGTTTACGACCCGCGGGAGCGCCTGTCGCTCGCCCTTCTCGACGGGGCGCTCTGGGGTCTATCGATCCCACTGGGACTGCGGCCGCGTCGCGCTCCCGGCGAGCCCCGTGAGGCAAAGCGGATTCTTGCGCTCAGGCTCGATCGACTCGGGGATCTCGTGACGACCTTGCCGGCCCTCGCGGCACTCCGATTGGCGGCTCCCGACGCTCGCATCGAGCTCGGCGTGGGAAGCTGGAACGAGCCCGTGGCGCGATCCCTTCCCTTCGTGGACGCCTTACGCGTCATCGATACGCCCTGGGCCTCCTGGGGTCGCAGAGTGCGTTTCTCCGATGCCCGTCGCGCCTTGGGTGACGAGCCGTTCGATCTCGCCATCGATTTTCAGGGAGACGTCCGGGTGCTGCTACTCATGGCGCTCTCGAGGGCGGGGATGCGCGCGGGCTACGGCGAAACGGGTGGCGGTTACCTTCTGACTCATCGAGCGCCCTGGGACGAGTCGAGGAGTTGGTACTGGCAGAACATGGAGCTCGTGCGGACCCTGTTCCCGAATGCCGAGGAAGCTGCCGCGCCGTCCCCTGAGCCATTCAACTTTCTCCTTCCCGCGGATCGCGAGAAAGCGGGGGAGCTTCTTGCGACCAAGGGGCCTCGTGAAGCGGGACGACCTCTCATCGGCATCCAGCCGAGCGCGGGGCGCGCCCTCAAGCAGTGGGAAGAGCCCAAGTTCAGCGAGCTCATCGACCGGTTGACGAAGCGAGCGAGTGTCGTGCTCACCGGCTCCGAAGCGGACCGCCCTCTCGTCGAGAGGATTGCGGCACGAGCCGAGACTTCGCCCGACATGCTTCTCGGCGCCGACTTGCGCACCTTTGCGGCTCTGGTGGAGCGCTTCGACGTCTTCGTCACGGGGGACACGGGTCCGATGCACGTGGCGCACGCAGTCGGCACACCGAACGTCGCCATTTTCGGCCCCTCGGATCCCGTGCGCTACGGTCCGGACGATCGCTTCCTGGGGAGGATCGTGGTCCGTCAGCCCGTCTATTGCTCTCCCTGCAATATGATCCGCCGCCCGCCCCGCGAGTGTTCGGCAGCGACCGCGCCAGATTGCATCGCCGGTATTACTGTGGGACGCGTGGAAGAAGCCGTCCATCGTTTCCTCCGTCGCTGAGGGAAGGTCGGTTGGCGAAACGCCGATCGGTACGGCATCATGAAAAGCGCACCGGAATGGTAGAAATCATCGGGATCGATCTCGGTGCGGCCCGACGCACGGCGCTCTCAAGCTCGAAGAACGCTCTTAGTTCGAGCTCCCAATCCGTGGGGTGGGGCTTTGGACGACCACTCTGAAGCGTGACGCTTTCGAGGAAATGATCTCGCCCCAGCTCGAGTGGCTCGCTTCTCCCTGCTCGAAATGCCTGCGGGGAGCCGGGTTGTCGCGGAAAGGCGTGGATAGCCTCCTCGCGGTGGGCGGGGCGAAGCGGGCGCCGAGCGTTCTCAAGGCTCTGGGCGAGGCCATGGGTCAGGAGCCCACTTTTGTGGTGAATCCGGACGAAGCCGCGTGCCTCGGAGCGGCTATCTCCGCCGCGATCTACGATGGCGAGCTGGATCGCGTCGTCCTCTTGAGCGCGATCGGAAAGCATCGAGAGTGGAGCAGGAGCTACGACGTCGTGCGAGCGCTCGCCTTCAATCCGGGAACACCTGCCGAAACCGCGATGAAGCCCCTGGATCGTCTCTCCGCCAAGGACCTGGACGCGCTACTGGAAACGAAGGATCTGCCCCGCGCTCTCAAGCGAGAGCTATCAAGAAGAAGCGTTCTTGACGCTCGGCAATCGGTTCCGCAACCATCGAACCTCGTCGGGGCGGAAGAATCCGAAGAGGTAGAGTCCTAGAGGGAACGCAGCGAGTGCGAGCAGTTTGATCGGCACCGCGCTGCGCCAATCGAAAGGAGCCAGCGTCGAGATTCCGAAAGCGAGCGCGGCGGCGAGAGCGACCCGAAACAAGCGGAACCACTCGAACGGAATCGGGTAGTGCTTGTTGCCGAGATATACCCCGAGGGACGCCATGAGCGCGTAACCCGCAACGGTCGCCCAGGCCGCGCCGAGAAGGCCGTATTCGGGAATCCAGAGTATGTTCAAGATGACGTTCAAGGCCGCGGCCGAAAACGTGATCACCGGGAAGTAGACCGTCTTCTTGCTGATGCCGATCCCGATCGAGGTCAGCGCGAAGACGCCCTGAGTCAGATATGCGAGGACGATGACCGGGATTACCGGGTGCGCGTCGTGGAACCGCGGCTCCGCCATGAGGAACAAGAGCTCGCGTCCGAAGACGGCGTTGAGCAATCCGGCACCGAAGAGCATGACCGCGGCGTAGGTGGCCACCCTGGCGAGCGTCCGCGGAGCATCGGGCTTTTCGAGCTGCGCATAGACGAAAGGGCTCCATGCCAGCTCGAAGGCCGCGAGGAAGAACTTCACGCCAGTCCCCATCATGTAGCCGATGTGGTACAGACCGGTCGCTGCCAGGGTCGAGAAGACCTCGATGAGCTTGCGGTCCGAAAGGTTCAAGATCTGATGCGCCAGCCCGTGGGGCACTTTGGGGGCCCCGAAAGCGGCGGCCGCCTTCAACAATGGCCACGAGAAGCCCGACGTCAGGTTGCGGCCGAGCGTCGGAGACAGCGCGAGGATGAAAAGAAACGACGCCACGACGTCCGCCCAGAGGACTCCCGCGACTCCAAATCCGCTGACCACCAACACGAGCTTGAGCCCGATGTTGATCGCGCTCCGGAAAAGCGTCATGACCGTGAACGCCTGCGGGCGGCCCTGAATACGAAACAGGTTCATGGGGACGAAGGCAAAGGTGTTCAGGAGCGTGTCGAGCGCGACGAGGAGAACGAAGCCCACGAGCTCGGAGGAAGGTAGTCCGTTGCCGAGCAAAGCTCGGCCGATGGCCGATGCGCCAGCCGCGCAGAGAGCGAAGAGGACGAGGCTGATCCCGACCGCGGTGAGAAAGAGCGTGGTTGCGAGGAGCTTTCTTTCGCGATCGGTCGTTTGTTCGTAGTAGATGCGGAAGAAGCCGGAATCCAGCCCCATGCGAAAGAAGATCTTCGTCAGGACGCCGAACAGGAGAAGAATTCCGAGCGCGCCGTAGTCTTCCGGGGAAAGATAGGCTGTGAAGACGGGCAACAGCAGGAAGTTGACGAGGTAAGGAACGACGTCCGCGACGCCGTAGATGGCGGAGTGCTGCGCCAGCCTCTTGAGCTCGGTGCGGATCACGCGGTGATTGTAGCTTCAACGACCCGAGTTCGGAGAGTCAGGGTCGTGCCGGACGGCATTTGCTCCCGAGCCCGTTCGTTGATACGCTTCAGTTGCCACCTCCCTCTTCTTACCCCTGAGGAAGTCCAATGGACGCCGGGCCCCAACCCCGGCGGTGGCTCCCTTTTTTGGATGTAGGCGTATAAGTTTATATAAATGAACGTTTTCCGCCTGGGTCGTTTACCCACGAATAAAAACCAAACGCGACGAGTATCTCAGGCGTAGAAAAAAGTCAAATTCTCGCCAGACATTTCAGTAGCGCCTCCGTTCGGCGGGCGCCTCGGATTCGGGCAACCCACCACCCTAAATACTCGTATAATTTCCCCCTTGCAAGCGCCTAACCTGGTTCTGGTCGCCCAGCCGGCTCTCGCCGCCGACGAGATGGAGAAGCTCCGTCGCCTCAGCGCGGAGGGGGCGATCATCATTGCCTGGCAGCACCGCGCGATCGTGCAAGATAGATTTCCTAGCCCGAACGCGGCGAAGGCGCTGAGGAGGGCGGAAATCCCCTGCGTCACTTTGGGCGAGGCCCTCGGCCCGCTCGAGGATGTCGACGTCGAAGAGGCCGTGATTCGATGGATGAAGGCGTTTGGCCGGGCTCGGCTCGGCACAGGCGGCAGTTTCCGCGACCAGTTCCGCTACGGACCGCTCGTTTTATGGTGGTGGGCCGAGCTCTATCTCTACCACGAGACGCCGCTACGTCTCCTGATCCGGGACGTCGAAGCCTTGGCCCGCCTCGTCGAGAAATCACGCCCGACCCAAATCCATCTCTTCCGCCCGCCCAGACGGCTCGAAGCCGCCGCCCGAAGTCTCGTTTCCGAGGTCGTCGTCGTGGGGTCGCAAGAGACGGGACCGCCGTTCTGGTGGCGGACCACCGCGCTTCACGCGAGTGATTTTCTAAAAATGATGGGCACGGGGTTGAAATCCCTGCTTCGAAGACGCTATCAACCCGTCGAGGCCGGCCCAAGACACCCGCGGGTCTTCTTTCTTACTCACGCCTCGATGTGGCGCAGCAAGAAAGCCGGGGGCTCCGACTCGGACGAGCTCGCCGAGATGTACTTCGACTCGATGCTGCCCGCCGTTTCCCGGCGCGCGGCTGCCATCGTCGTGGCCTTTGGACCCGCCGTGCCCTTCAAGCAACGAAAGCTCGGCCCAAGGATCCGGGATCTCCTCGAGCTCGCTGACGACGGACGCCCCTATCGGTCCATTCGCAACTATTTCCCCTTCTCGTTGACGCTCCGTGTCGCAAGGGGCTTTCTCGCGAGTCACGGCTTCTGGCGGAGGTTTCGTCAGCAGGAAGAACTCGAGCACGCACTCTCTCATCGCGGCGTCTTTCTGGGCTCCGAAGCTCTGGCTTCGTTCCGTGACACCTTTCTCCGCCAGATTCCCTGGGCCATCCGCGCCTACCACGAAGTCGAGAGCGTTCTCGCCGTTGAGAGGCCGGACGTGCTCGTTCTCTACGCGGAGTCGAGTGGACTGGGTCGCGCGGCGGTCTTGGCAGCACGGCAGTCTGGAATTCCGAGCTTCGCCGTTCAGCACGGCATCATGTATCCGCAGTACTACTCGCACGAGCACGAGCCCGAAGAGCTCGAGCGGGAGGACGAGGGTGAGGCCGTTCCGATTCCGAGCTGCACCGCCGTCTTCGGAAGTCTGGCGAAAGACCTTCTCGTCGATCGCGGCGGCTACCCCGAGGATAGGATCCTCGTCACCGGTAGTCCGAAGTTCGACGCCCTGGTCGAGGCCGCAGCGGGCTACGACGCGGCCAAGACGTATCGCCTCGTCGGCCTGCCCGAAGGCGCGCGGTTCCTGGTGCTCGCGTCGCGATTCAGCGCTGTCGGTCCGGTCTTCGAAGAGCTCGTCGAAGCGGTGGAACATCTCGACGACCTATGGCTGCTCGTCAAACCTCACCAGGCCGAGTCCGCGACGCCCTATGTCGAAGTTTTGAGCCGACTCTCCCCATTCCGCTCACGGCTCGTGGATCCGTCGATGAGCCTTCTGGAGCTTCTCTTTGCCTCGGACGGATTGATAACGGTAGACTCGTTTGCTTCCTCGGAAGCTCTGGTTTTGGGACGACCGGTCGTCGTGGTGAACCTACCGAGCAACCTCGCTTCCCTTGTCGATCGCGGTGTCGCACTCGGGGTTGCGCGCGGAGCCTCGATCGAGGCCGCACTGCGACGGCTCTTGTTCGAGGACCGTCTGGCCCGACAGCTCGAGGAGAAGAGAAAAGTCTACCTGCGAGAGTTCGCCTTCGGGGCCGACGGCCGCTCGACTGAGCGCATCGTAGGGGCGATTCTCGAGACCGCGGAGGCTCGATCGAGATGAAGGTTCTAATATGGAGGCTCGTCAATGAACATCGGCCCACGTCCGGTCGGCGACGGTGAACCGACTTTCGTTCTCGCCGAGATCGCCTCGGCCCACCAGGGCGAGGCCGTCCAGGCTCTCGCTCTCGCAAAAAACGCACAGGAAGCCGGCGCCGACGGCGTAAAGTTCCAGCTCTTCCGCGCTTCCGAGCTCATCGCGCCCAACGACCCCCGTCGATCGACCTTCGACCAGATCGAGCTCGCGCCTGACGAGTGGGAGCAAGTCTTGAACGAAACGGCGGCGCTGGGCATCGCCATCCTGATCGAAGTCTTCGATCGCACGAGCCTCGAGCTCGCCGAAAGAGCCGACGTTGCCGCCTACAAAGTCCACTCCACCGACATGGAAAACCCCGAGTTCGTGCGGGCGGTCGCGGCGACGGGAAGGCCCGTTCTCTTTTCGACGGGAGGGATCGGCCTCGGGGCGGTGGAGGCGGCGATCGCAGTCGCCCGGACCGAGGGCAACGAGGACATCATGCTCCTCCACGGGGTGCAGAACTTTCCTACTCGGATCGAGGACACGCATCTTCGCTTCATCGCCACCTTGAAGCGGGCTTTCGGACTTCCCGTCGGGTTCCTCGATCACGCGGACGGCGCAACCGCCATGGCGACCACGCTTCCGGCCCTCGCCGCGGCCTTTGGAGCTAGCCTCGTCGAAAAACACGTAACACTCGATCGCGGGGACAAGGGCTTCGACTACGAGTCGGCTCTGGAGAAGAAGACCTTCGCTCAAATGGTCCAGCTCATCCGAGAGACCGAGAAAGCCTTCGGGCGTCACGATCTTCCGAGCGGAGCGAGCGCAGAGCGCTATCATCGGCTCATGCGGCGCGCTGTGCTGAGTGGCGTCAATCTCCCGGAGGGTGAGCCGCTGCAGAAAAGTCAGCTCGTCTTTCTGAGAAGTGAGACCGGGCTCGCTCCCTACGAAGCCACGAGGATCCTCGGCCGAAAGCCCCGGCATGAGATCCCGGCCTGGGAGCCGCTGACGGAGGACCTCTTTGAGTAAGCGGGTCTCGTGGAAGGACGGCGAGGTGCTCGTCGTGGTTTCAGCTCGCATGCGCTCCGCACGTTGTCCGGGCAAAGTCGTGGCGCCACTGGCGGACAAACCACTGCTCACGCACCTTTTGGAGAGGCTGCGGACACTCGCGGGCGAGCGGGTCGTGCTCGCGACGTCGGAATCGCCCGAGAACGACGCGCTCGTTCGACTCGCCGAATCGTCGGACGTCAGAACCTTCCGCGGCGCCGAGGAGGATGTCCTCGGTCGCCACGTCGAAGTCGCGAGACGCTTCGACGCCGGGCACGTCGTACGGGTCACGGCGGACAATCCACTCACGGATCTCGGACTCATCGAGGATCTCGTCGCTCGCCACCGGGAAGCGAAGGCGGACTACACTTATGTTCCAGGGGATGCGCTCCTGATGGGCATCCTCTCGGAGGTCATCTCGCGCCCGGCTCTCGAGACGAGCCACCGCGAGGGCGAGGATCGCCACCGATCGGAGCTCGTCACCTTATACATAAAGGAGCACCCGGAGCGGTTCCGCGTGGTCCGCGGGGAGCTTCCACAGGAGCTCTATCGCCCCGAGTACCGTCTCACGGTCGACGAGCCCGAAGACCTGCTGCTCATGGAGGGTATCTTCGATAGACTGTACCGACCGGGGAAGGTGATCCAGACGATCGAGGCGATCCGGCTTCTTGACCGAGAGCCCTCGCTCGCGGAGCTCAACGCCCATATTCGGCACAGCGTTGCGAATATTCGCTCGGTGGCACTGGATGACGTGTCGGAGTCTCAACCATGAAAGAACTCGATTTCGGCGGCAGGCTCATCGGCGAGGGCCATCCTGCCTTCGTCATTGCCGAGGCCGGCGTGAACCACAACGGCGACCTCGAGCTCGGACGGAAGCTGATCCGTGAAGCGAAGGCGGCGGGCGCGGACGGGATCAAATTTCAGAGCTACAAGGCCGGCAAGATTTCGACCAAGACGGCGCCTCGCTATTGGGTCGAGCCCGACGACCCGGACGGCTCCCAGTACGATACCTTCGCGAAGCTCGACAGCTTCGGCAAGGAGGAGCACGACGCGCTCTTCCGCTACGCTCGGGAGCAGGACCTCCTCTGTTTTTCGGCTCCCTTCGACGACGAAGCGGTCGACATGCTCGACGAGCTCGGCGTGCCCGGCTTCAAAATCGCTTCGGCGGACCTCACCGACCATCCGTTGCTCGAAAAAGCGGCGTCCAAGCGAAAGCCCATCATCCTCTCGACGGGCCTCGCGACCATCGCCGAGATCGGCGAGGCGATCGAGGTGATACGTAAGGGTGGCAACGAGCAGATCGCGCTGCTCCACTGCACCCTTCAGTACCCCTGTGACGCGCCCAACGCCAATCTGCGAATGATGCTTCACATGAAGGCCGCCTTCCCCGACGTTCCCGTCGGTCTCTCGGACCACACCCTCGGGATCGCGGTGCCCCAGGCTGCGGTGGCTCTGGGAGCGGTCGCGGTGGAGAAGCACTATACCGTCGACAAGACGCTGCCCGGGAGTCCGGACCACCATCTTTCTGTCGATCCGAAGGACTTGAAGCAGATGATGGAGGGGATCCGCACGATCGAGCAGGCCATGGGACGCTATGTGAAAGGTCCGGTCGAGGCGGAGTCCGAAGCCTATCGCTACGCGCGTCGCAGCATCGTCTCGGCGGTCGACATTCCCGCCGGCACGGCGATACGTCGTGACATGGTGACCTTCAAACGCCCCGGCACCGGGATCTACCCGAAGTTCGTCGACGTCCTCGTGGGTCGCACCGCCAAGGAGCACATTCCCGAAGATACTGTGCTGGAATGGAAGATGGTCTGACCCTCTGATGAAAGGCGAGCTCCGAGTCATCGCCGTCGTTCCCGCCCGCGGTGGCGATCACGAAGTACCCTACCTCAACATCAAGAAGCTCGGCGGAATTCCGCTCGTGGCACACACTTTGCTCGAGGCCAAGAAGAGCCGCTACATCGATCGGATCGTCGTCTCGACGGACGACGACCAGGTCGCCCGCGTCGCGGAGGAATATGGAGGTGAGGTGCCCTTTCGCCGACCATCGGCGCTCGCCAGTGACATCCCAGAGATCAAGGTCGTCATCGATCACGCGGTGCGCGAAGTCGAAAAACTGGAGTCGACGCGTTTCGACCTCGTCGTCACGCTTCAAGCGACGTCGCCATTCCGGACTGCGGAGCAGATCGATCAGGCCATCGATAGGCTCCTCGTCGACGACCTCGACGCAGTGATCTCCGTCAAGGAGATTCGATCGCTCACGTGGCGCACGGTCGCGGGGCAGCTCGAGCCCCTTTACCGTCGCGCGGGCCGCCGCGACGAGCTCGAGCCGATTTACGAAGAGGACGGAGCCGTCCGTGTGGTACGACGCGAGGTGCTCGACTCGGAGGAACGTCTCGGGAAGCGCATCGGTCACATCCTCATGGATCGGATGTCCGCTTTGACCGTGCACGACATCTACGATTTTTGGCTCGCCGAGAAGCTCGAACGACTTCCGCGGGTTCTGTTCCGGGTGGACGGGGGCGGAACGATGGGGATGGGTCACGTGTACCGAAGCCTCGCAGTGGCTCAGGCGCTGCGCTCAGTGTCGCGTGCGGACATCTGTTTTCTGATGAGCGCAGACTTTGCCGAGGGCGTGCAGCATGTCTCGAACGCCGGCTACGCCGTCCGGGTCATTCCGAAGGGTGACGACGTGACAGGGCCCATTCTCGAGGCGATCCAAGATCACTCTCCCAACATCATCGTGAACGACCGGCCGCGACTCGACGAAGACTATCTTCACGCTCTGTCCGGCCTGGGCGCTTCGACCATCAACCTCGTCGACTCTCTGGACGACATTGAAAAGCCCAACGAGATCGCTTCCGTGATCATCGCCACGATGCAAGACGAGCAGTCGGACCTCGACGACTACTACGGTGGGCCGGCCTTTGCCATTCTTCGAGACTCCTTCCAGGACCGCATCGCGAAGGGTTCCGCCGTCGCCGAGCAAGGCGGGCACGTCGTTCTCACCTTCGGGGGAAGCGATCCTCAAGGCTTGACCCTCAGGGCGCTCCAGGCGCTCGAAGGGCTTCGCGAGCTCTCCGTCACGATCGTAGTCGGCGCGGCCTTCGGCTATCGCCGGGAGCTCGAGGCGCTGCTCCCGACACTTACCCTGCAGCCGAAAGTGCTGAAGAATGTCGAGCACATGGCGGACATTCTGTTCGAGGCGGATCTCGTGATCTGCTCTGGAGGCATGACGGTTTACGAGATCGCGGCGCTCGGCCGCCCCGGTATCGTGATGTGCCAGAATGCGAGGGAGTTGAAGAGGATGGAAAGGTTCGCCCAATACGGCACCATCCTCCACCTTGGACTGGGAACGGAGGTGGGACAAGAGATCATCGCGGGGACCGCGCTCGAGCTCCTCACCGATCCCGAGCGGCGGAGAGCCATGAGCGAGGCCGGTGCCAGGCTCGTCGACGGGAAAGGGGCGCAGGAAGTCTACGACGTCATGAAGAAGCAGAAAAAGCGGGGCCCCGCGAACGGAGGACGGTGGTTGTCATGAAAGTTCTCATTACGGGCGGCGCCGGATTTATTGGGTCGCACCTTTCCGAAGCACTCCTCGAGGGAGGCGACGAAGTTCACGTGCTCGACGACCTCTCCACCGGGAGCATCGAGAACATCGAGCACCTCAAGGGCCACAAGAGCTTCCACTACACGATCGATACCGTCCTCAACGAGCCCGTGACCGCCGAGCAAGTCGATCGCGCGGACGTCGTCGTCCATCTCGCGGCGGCTGTCGGCGTGCGCCTGATCGTGGAAAGCCCCGTTCATACGATCGAGACCAACGTCCACGGAACGGAGACCATCCTGAAGCTCTCCAACAAAAAGAAGAAGCGCGTTCTTCTCGCCTCGACCTCCGAGGTTTACGGAAAGAGCACCGATTTCCCGTTTCGCGAGGATGCCGACCTCGTGATGGGCGCAACGACGAAGGGACGTTGGAGCTACGCCTGCTCCAAGGCGATCGACGAGTTCCTCGGGCTCGCCTATTACAAGGAAAAAAAGCTCCCCGTCGTGGTCGTAAGGTTGTTCAATACCGTGGGGCCACGGCAGACCAGCCGCTATGGCATGGTGATTCCGAATTTCGTAGCTCAGGCGCTCGCGGGCCAGCCGATCACCGTTTATGGCGACGGGAGCCAGAACCGTTGTTTTACGGACGTCACCGACGTCGTGGGCGCCTTGATCGGTCTCATAAACCATCCCGACGCGACTGGAGAAGTCTTCAACCTAGGATCGCAACAAGAGATCTCCATTCTCGGTCTCGCCGAGAAAGTGAAGTCCATGACGGCGAGCGATTCCGAGATCGTCTTCGTTCCCTATGAGAAGGCTTACGAGGAGGGCTTCGAGGACATGCCTCGGAGGGTACCCGACATCTCGAAGCTCGAAAAACTCATCGGGTACGAGCCGACGATCGACCTCGACGGAATTCTGAAGCGCGTCATCGAACACCTCTCCGCGAGCTGATGGCGCGTCGCGATCCGTTTCTGATCGCCGTGGTCATTGCAGCAGCGGCGCTCAGACTCTATGGCATCGACCACGGCCTTCCCTTCGTCTACAACCCGGACGAGGCGAACATCATGGCGCGCTCTCTCTCGGTCGCGCGTGGCCTCGATCCCGGCTACTACCTCTACCCGAGCTTCCTTTTTTACTTCTTGTTCGCCGTCATGGGCGGACTCTTCGTCTTCGGCCGCCTCGTGGGTCGCTACGAGGATCTCGCAAGCTTTCAGGCCCGATTCTTCGAAGATCCCACGGATTTCTACGTCATGGGACGTTTCGCCGGAGTCGTCCTGTCTCTCGCGACGATCGTCCTGACCTACGAGCTTGCCGCCAAACACTTCGGCCGGACGGCGGCGCGGGCGAGCGCTCTCTTCGTCGCGGTCGCCTACTTCCACGTGCGCGACGCCCACTACTTGAAGCACGACGTTCCGGCCGCGCTGCTCGTCATCCTCTCGTTCTGGGCGATGGACCGGGCCATGGAGCGAAGGACAGGGGGAGCCTATGTTCTTGCAGGAGTCGCCATGGGCGCGGGTTTCGCGACTCACTACTACATGATCTTCCTGGCACCGGCTTTCGTCTTGTGCCACCTCGCCCATCGCCACCTTGAGGGATTTCTCGAGGTCGCGCTCGCGGGGTTCGCCTCCGCCGTCACCTTCGCCGTGCTCTCACCCTTCGTCGTTTTGAGACTGCCCGTCGCACTCGATCACATGCGGGCCAATCGGCAGGTGGTCGTCGATCGAAGCTTCGACAGCGGGACGACGCTCTTTCCGAGCTTGCACCTTTACCTCGACTTCCTGCTGACGCAGGGCCTCGGATACATTCTGGCCGGGCTCGTCGTCGTGGGGCTTTTGCTTCTCGTTCAATCGGGCACCAGAATGCTCGCGATCTGGGTCGCCTTCCCCACGCTGTTTATCGGGTTCATTGCCTATACATTCTTTGCCGGCCGCTACTTGAACCCTGTGCTGCCTTCGCTCGCCGTCGCCGCGGCCTGCGCTGTCTCGGCGGTGGAGAAACGTTTCGGTGCGACGGCTGCCTACGGGCTCGCGGCGCTCGCCTGCGCTCAACCGCTCTATGGCGCGCTCCAGGTCGATCGCCTCTTCGCTGAGAAGGACACGCGCACGCTCGCTCGAGAGTGGATCGTGGCGAACGTCCCTTCGGGGGCTCCGGTCGCCCTCCAGTCCTACTCCGTCCCGCTCCCGCAGTCCGCTGAAAACTTTCGGCGAAGCCTGGAGCACAACGACGGCTTGACGGAGCTCGACCGGCGAGGAAAGTACGCCTACCTTCTCGGCGTGGCGGAGCAGGAGTCAGTCTCCTACCCCCTTTATTTCTTCGGCAAGGGGGACGAGCTCAACCGGATCTATCTGGATTACGGAGAGCTCGCGTCTGATCTCACTCCACTACGGAGGCTCGGCGTTGAAACAGTGGTACTCCGCTACCACCCGACCGAGCCTCCCCCGCAAGTTCTCGAGCTCTTCCAGAAAGTGCGCGAAGAGGGTGAGCTCCTTCATGCCGTTTCTCCGGGGGCGACTCCCTACCTCGACAACGAAGACTGGCCCCCGAGCCCGGCGCTCGACCACAAAGGACCGGAGATCGAGATTTGGTCACTAAGAGCACCATAGCTTCGGCGGCTCTCGCAGGGCTGCTCGGCTTTGTCGCGACGACGGCGGTCTATCTCGAGCACCGTGACATCGTCGTCGACTTCGAGCGGGGCTACGAAGGAGCCTTCGTCGAGAGTTTTCATCCGCGCGAAGGAGCCGAGGGAAAGTTCTTTCGCTGGACGACGGGCGAGTCCTACCTGGCGTTTCGAAACGTGCCCGCCACCGGCACGGTATCGGTCGAAGCCAGGCTCAAGACCATTCGACCAGGCGGCGTCGCTCTGCCAGAGCTCGCCTTCACCGTGAACGGCGTCACGGTGCATCGGGCCCGCGCGCTTCCGGGTAGTGTCACCTATCACTTCGACTTTCCCAGTACGGACTCACGGCTGACACTCGGTATCGAGTCCGAGACCTTCGATGCCGGAGGGGGCCGTGATCTAGGTGTCCAAGTGCTGAGCGTCACGCTTTCGCTTCCCGACGGGCACGCCTCGTGGGTCGGACCGGCGCTCTGGATGGCGATTGCGGCGGCGCTCCTAGCGCTCGCCTTCGCAGCGACCCGGGTCCACCCATGGGTAGCTCTCGGAGGTGTCCTCGTCACGGTGCTCGGATTTGTCTACTTGCTCGCGCAGCAGGCGGTCCGCTTCACGCACTACGCGCGCGACGTAGCGCTTCTCGCACTCGTTCTCTTGGCTCTGATCAGCCTCGCCTTCTATCTTCTCGACCGAACCGATTGGCTCCATCGGAGGGAGCGGGGCGAGTTGGTCGCTCTTCTCGCGATGCTCTTGCTCGTGAAGCTCGCCGTCGTGACCTACCCGCTCATGCTCAGCTCTGACGCAGACTTTCAAGCCAATCGTATGAGCGAGCTCCTCGCCGGCAACTGGCATCCGACCTCCGTCACCCAGCACGAGCCGCCCTTTCGCATTCCCTATCCGGTGTCGCTCTACGTCGTCGCGGCGCCCCTCGCGAAGCTCGGCCTCGATCGGGTCTCGGCACTCGAGATCACGACGGTCTTCTTCGATGTCCTGATCTCTGCGTTGCTCGCGTTTCTCGCGTGGCGTTTTCTGGACGACCGACGCGCCGGTCTTCTCGCGGCAGCCATTTACGCCTTCGTTCCCATGAATCTTCTCAGCCTGTCCGCGGGGAACTTCACGAATCTCTTCGCGGTGTCGATGCTCGCGCTCGTCTTTGCGGTTCTCGTTGTGGCGAGCGCGGATGGAGAGCGCCGTGCGGCCGCGATGCTCGCGGTCACGATACTCGCCGCGCTGACGGCGCACTTTGGATTGCTACTCGAGGCCGCGCTGCTCTTCCCCCTTTGGCTCGTTGCGCTCTGGCTCTTGCCCGTGCCGGTGAAAGACGAAAGACGCTTCGTGTCGCTCGCCGTGCTCGCCGCCTTCGTCGTCGCCGGCGTCTACTACTTGGGCTATTGGGACCTGTTCACGAGCCAGTGGGAGCGCGCTCTGGATCGAGATTCCGCGGCTGCAGCATTCAGCGGGCAGAAAGATAAGCTCTCGTTCAATCTGGAGCTCATGGGCGAACAGCTCGGCTGGGTCTTCTTGCTGACTGCACTCCTCGGAGCCGTGCGGCTCGGAAGAGGGTTTGGAGCGAGCCTCTTCCACACCTTGGCGGCCATATGGTTCGCGGTTACGCTGCTGTTTTTCGCTATCGACCTGCTCAGCGCTCTCGAGATCCGATACCTGCTCCAGGCTTTGCCGATCCTGGCGCTCTTTTCGGGAATCTATCTTTCGAAGGCGCTCGATCGGGGTCCGCTCGGCCGAGTAGCCGCGTCGGCGGCGACGATCTACCTCGTCGGCCGAGGCGTTCTCGTACTCCACGAGGTCGCACTCTTTCGTTATCATTAATTACGGCTCGCGCCCCCCGTCTGCCGTGTTCGTCTGGCCCTCACGGGGAAACAACTGGATCAGGCAGTTGCGCGACCGCTAAATGCTCGAATCGAATCGCGAGGGGACGGGAGTCCGCGGGGGCAAAGGTCGCTCCGTGATGATTCCACACGCCGACCTGGTACTCGATGACATTGCCGCCCGGCACCAACCCGAACCTCAAGCAGTCCGAAGCACGTTCGTCGTTCTGTGTCGGGCGCAGCACGCGCTCGACCTCCCCATTGATGCGCAGTGTCACAATCTGGTTGGTTCGCGGGACGACGAGCTCATGGCACAACTCGGCCGTTGCGATGGCGCCACCTCGAAACTCGACCCGCAAAACCGGACCCACGGTCCACCGCCAGCGCCTGCTACCGGTCTGTTCCCGATCGCTGAAGCCCCGGACATGTAGACCGTAGGGGCGCTTCCCTTCCACCAGATCGAAGGGAAAGCGGGCAGCGGGCTCGAATCGCGGTTGAGATCCACGCATGCCCGCCCTTCGTCGTCGCTGTTCCGGCGTTTTCGGAATAAACATGACCGGACCAATCCCATCCAGGTTCGTTCGCGCGCCCGGGGCGCCAAAACGCCGAACGAAACGATCCACGCACTCGCCAGGTAGAAGTGAAGTCGCCAAGCTCAGGCCTGCGAAATCGTTCGACAGGTAGAAGCGCTCGAGAAAGTCCCACTCTTCCGGTGTAGGACACCGATGCATCTCGAGAGGAGAGGCGTCCGCATCCAGAGGCCTCAACAACTCCTGAATGCTCGAATCCGCAAAGAGCTGGAGATGCTCCTCCGTCAAGTGAGTCAGGTGAGCTCCGACCACCTTCTTCCCGTGAAACCGCGCGTAGGTCTCCCGCGAGTCACCGACCGCTGCGTGGGGGCAGAAATCGGGCCACCCAACGCCGTTGCCACCGACGATGCACAGGGGCCAGTCGAGCACCGCCTCCCCCGGGGCACGGCGAACGGCCTCCATGTACTGGAAGAAACTCGCGTCGAGTCGTTCGACCTCTCTCTTTCCCCACGGGATGGCGTAGGCCGTCACGAGCTCCGCCACTCCAAGCGCCACGAGTCCTACGACAAGCGGGCGCCGATTCGTTAAGAGCTCGCGGAAGTTCATCGTTAACAATGGCAGGAACGCGAGGACGGGAAAAACGATCGTCATTCGACCCACCGTGCGGGAGAACGCGAACCAGGGGAAGAGGTTCAAGACTGGAAAACTCTTCGGGTCGTGACTGAAGCAAAGAAGGAAAAGTAGAACGAACGGCACCATCACCAGACGTCGCTGTTTTCCGTACGCCAGCCCGATACCGCCAATTGCTAGAAGAAACCAACCCATGCTCCCCCCACCCACGGTGTCGGCCTCGGGGGCGTCGCCGAGCGTCTGAGACCAGAAAGTCTGGCTGGGGTGAACGCCTGGAAGGTACGGGATCAACAAACGGAGCTCGCTCAGACCCCTTGGCCCCTGAGCCATAGCAGGAGTTCCCTGTAGATTCGCGTGATGGACGATGCTCATTACCAATGGCAAGTAGAAAACACCCACGAACACCGATGCTGCTAGAAGCGACCAGGCGACGGCATCCCTCGACCATGCTTCCCTGCACAATCGGAGGAACAGGACACGACCGTTCGCGAACCACCCCTCGCCTCGCCGCCGGGCGCGCACAACCGTAAACCCGACAACGAACAGCGCGCAAATAGAAAACGACGCTAGCCCCACGGCCGCTACGTAAGCGAGTTCTTGGCCCAGTAGCAAGAGAAGCAGAAGCCCTCGGGCGAGAACCTGGCGCCAGGTGAACCGCTCACCTGCGACGATCTTCTGAACGAAGATATAGTCCGCGATGATGTTGAGCGTCGTCCAGTGAATGACGGCCATATGCATGTGCTGGGGGAACTTGTGGGCCGCGTAGAAATTGAAAAAAGGAACGATAACCGCGCCCGCCGTTGCGGCGACCGGCCCACACCGTCGCCAGAGCATCCACAGAACACCAAAGGAAGCTATCGCGACGCTGAGAATGTAGTACCACTGGAGCCAAGGACCTGGTCCGACCGTCCTGAAAAACAAGGCAAAGAATGAATCCCGCTCTAGCCCCCATGACTGCGATACGAAATTGCCTCCGTATGGGAAGAGCATTTGATCGGAAGCGAACTCTATTCTCGGGAATGGAAAGACCCGTAGATGCTCGGAAAAGAAATAGCCGACCGCTTCCCAGTGATTGAGATCCCACAGACCAACGAGGGGCAAGTGGAACATTCGGATTACCACCAGGTCGTAGAGGACGTTGCAAGCGAGAACGAGGCAAAGGGAGGCGACGAGCTCAAACGTAGAGCCGCGAGGGGCAGCCTTCTGAAATTGTCCTGCGTCGGGCGACGGATGGGACATTGGGGTTCTGAGTACGCTCATAGTACATTGCTTTGCCTGTCCCTTCCATAAACTCGATCGCGCGATTCTCAGGATGCGCGGGACCGAAGGGGCCTGCGGACAATCCACGAATGTTCTGTTCGCGGTCGTCGCAAGCGTACCTTGACGGAGCACTGGGGAGCAACGTTGGGCGAATACCTACTTGCGGCGAAGTCAGGCAGCGAGTCTAGTTTAGTAATGATGGAGGCCACCGACCTTCCTACCAACGTCCGGATTATTCCTTCGAAGCAGCCCGAATGCGGACGATTCCCTGGCCTGCCGGCTTCGCGGCTCCCTCGCTGGCCCTCGCTCCTCCGATAGATGAGGCGTGGCGCGTGGGCAACGATTTCACGGCCCTGTTGACTCGAACGGAATATGACTGCGAGCATCGAGAGCGGTCGAGTTCCAGACATGCTCACGGTGGTGGCGGAGAAGATATTGGACTTGCCGAGAAAGACACTGCGCTAGTCGCAACCTCTGGTTGCGCTTCGGCAAGAATCGGAGCATGATGGGCGATAGGAGGTTCCGCGCGATGAGAAGCTCGATGGTCCTTTTGGCAGCGTTAGTAATCGTGTCCGGCTCCGCCTCGACCGGCGCGGCCGCTCCGGCGTCGGCGCCGAATACGGACGCCGCTCTCGACAACTGGAACAACGTCCAGAAGCTCGAAGAAGGTGGGGCAGTGCGCGTTACGCAAAAGGACGGCGAGCGGTTCTTCGGGCACGTGATGTCGGTCTCGGAGCTCGAGCTCAAGCTCGAGCTCGTCGACGCCTCGAAGACTATCGCCCGATACGACGTTCGACTGGTGGAGCGGTTCCCCCGGAGCTTTCCCCGTTCGGTGTCCGGTGCCGCCGTCGGCGTGGGCGCCGCCCTGTCCCTCTCGAGCTCGAGCACCCCTCAGGGCTACTACGAGTCCGTCGCCCCGGCGCCCGTAGGCCTCGACAAATCGAGTGCGCACCTCCGCAACGGCTACTACGTGAACGCCGTGGAGCTCGTCGGCTCGAGCATCGACCGGATCGCGACCGCCATCGAGAACACGCGAAAGACGGTCGTCGTCTACGTCGTTCCCGAGCCATCGGAAACGAAGTAGTCTTCCGTCGAAGCTCACCGCAGTATCTGCAGGTCCAGGTCAGGAAAACCGTTGATCGCGAGCCTGGCAAGCAGCATGATCGGCACTGGGTCCGACATGTTGCGTCGCACTCGACCCACCTTATTTCCTCTACCACCGAGAGATTCTGGGAGAGCTGGCCCGACTCGCTTACGAAACCGTCCGCGAGATGATGGCCGCCGCCGTCGACGAGTCCGATGCTCGACCCGGCATGGTCGCCGTCGTCAAGACCTTCGGAAGTTCGCTCAAGTGGAATCCGCACATCCATGCCATCGTCACACGCGGAGTTTTCCTCGGTGACGGATCGTGGCAACCCATCCCCTACGTCGATTCTCATAAGGCCGAGCTCGTCTTTCGGCACAAAGTTCTGACACTCCTCCGAGACCGCGAGCGCATCTCCCAGGAGCAATCGACCTGCTCCTGTCGTGGCGGAATTCGGGTTTCAGCGTTCATATGGGGTTGATATCGCACAGCTCGACGACCACGTCGTAATCCCGCTTGAGGGTCCGCCCCCATAAGCTCACGCCGCGAATAGCGGTCCCCACGAGCGCGACTCGGGTCTTCCTGGGCGCCTGACGCCCCAACACCGCAACGCCACTGGTGACAAGAAAGTCTCTTCGTGAAATCATGACGATCCTCTTGAGCGCGACAATACAACGGGACGACGAAGAGCGGATGCGGGTCGTGATCTCTCCGTACCGCGTGTGCCCCATCGGGGCGCACAGCGATCACCAGGGCGGCCCGACCCTCGGGATGGCTGTGAGCGCTCATTCGGTGCTGACGTTCACGGCGGCGCCGTCCATCCACCTCACGAGCGACAACTTTCCCGGCGAGGTGGACATCGATTGGAAAACGCTACAGAGCATCGACGAGCACGACGACTGGGGGCGCTACGTCGCAGCCGCCGCGCTCGTGCTCCGCGACCGGCTGCCCTCGACACCATTGGGGATTCGAGGCAGCATCCAAGGGACACTCCCCGGCGGAGGGCTGAGCTCGTCGGCATCGGTGTTGCTCGCGTATCTGACCGCGCTCGCCGACGTCAACGACGTCACCCTATCCCCTGCCGACAAAGTCGAGCTCGCGCTCCGGGCCGAGCGCGAGTTCGTCGGCATCAAAGTCGGCATTCTCGACCCCGCCGCTATCGTCGGCGCCCGACGCGGACATTTGCTCGCGATCGATTCGCGCGCGCGTCAGTGGGAGCCGATACCGCTCGGCGACGACGCACCGCCGTTCCAGATCGCGGTGGTCGCCTCCGGCACGACGAGAAACCTCGCGGCGACGGGCTACAACAATCGCGTCGAGGAATGCTTCGCTGCGTGCAAGAAGCTCGCCGACTTCGCTGGCCGCAACGCCGCCGCGGGACTCCACGATCTCGACGACGCGGTCTTCGAAGAGTTCGGCGACAGATTGCCCCGCGCACCGAGTTTCTTCGCGCGCGCCATTTCTTTACCGAGCGCGCTCGCGTGCGTCAGGGCGTGGAGCTGTGGCGGCAAGGCGACATCGGAGGCTTCGGCGCGCTCATGAACGCGTCGTGTCAAAGCTCGATCGAGAACTGGGAAGCGGGCTCACTCGAGCTCAGCGAGCTGCAGCGAAAACTCCAGGGCACGAGGGGTGTCTACGGCTCTCGCTTCAGCGGCGCGGGTTTCGGAGGTTGCGTCATCGCCCTCGTGCGCGACGCCAATGAGCTTCCGGTCGACGCCTTCATCGTTGAGAGCGACGACGGAGTGCGCATCCTGTGAAGGCGATTCTGTTGTGCGCGGGCTTCGCCACGCGCATGTATCCTCTAACGAAAGATCGCGCCAAGCCCCTCCTCCCCGTCGCCGGAAAACCCATCGTCGGCCACCTCGTCGACCAGCTCGACGCGTGCGCGTGCTTCGATGAAATCCTCATCGTCGCCAACGAGCGGTTTCACCATCAGTTCGTCGAATGGGGTGACGACCGCGTCACCGTCCTCAACGACGGAGCGACTGACAACGACAACCGCCTCGGCGCTGTGCAAGACCTCGCGTGGGCCATCCACGAGCGCCGCATCGACGAGCCCATCCTCGTCGCAGCCGGCGACAATTTGTTCCGAAATGTCATCGAGCCGTTCGTGGTCGACTATCGCCGACGCCCGCGAAATTTGATCGCTTGCTACCGCGAGCCAGACCAGGACAAGTTGAAGCGAACCGGCGTCGCCGAGATCAGCGCGGACGGCCGACTCGTCCGCCTCGTTGAGAAACCCACGAGCCCACCGACCGATTGGGCGTGCCCCGCGCTCTACATGCTGGAAACGGAGGCTCTCGCGGAGCTCCCTACCTGCGCTCCCGAAGACGCTCTCGGAAGCTTCATCGCCCGGCTAGCACCGAGAGTCCCAGTGTTCACCCACGAGATGCAAGGCAGCCGTCTCGACGTGGGCAATTTGGCGGAGTACGCTAGAGCCGAGTCGTGGCTCACGAATGGAGACTAGACCTAACTGTTCTTCGATTTTGTTCCTCACTGCGTTAGCTTGCGCCGCTGTGAGCAGCGCACAGGAAGATGCAACCCCCGAGATCCGGGTCGCCGGCGAAGCAACACTCAACGTCGCGCCCGATCAAGCCGAGATCGCGAGCTACACGGCGACGAACATCGTGAGCGCGAGCGCGGTCTCCATCGACTCCACCGGCGAGTTGATCGACGCCGCGCGCCAAGCCCGAGCGAAGGCCGACGCTCTCGCGGACGCGCTCGGACTCGAAATTGCTCGAGTACTCTCGGTCGTGGAAGGCTCGCCCGCGGTCGTGCGTCCGTACGCTCCCCGCGCGGCGATGATGCAAGCGGAAGCGGCCGCCCCCACGACGCCAGTCGAGCCCGGCTCGGACGAAGTGCGCGCGAGCGTGACCTTGCGCGTTCTCGTCACCCCGAAGTAGATGCTTCGTTATGTCTGCCTGCTCGCGAGCGCCCTCACGCTCTCGTGCGGCGGGGGCGATCGCGTGCGCGTCATCAAGCTCGCCCACGGTCTGCCCACGAGCCATCCGGTTCACGAAGCGATGGTGTTTCTCGCCGAGCGTGTTGGAGAAGAATCTGGGGGCAAAATCCGCATCGACGTCCACCCCGCGGAGCAGCTCGGCACCGAGCGCGAATGCCTCGAGCTTCTCCAAATCGGGGCCGTGGGGATGACGAAAGTCTCGGCGAGCGTTCTCGAGAATTTCGTGCCGCGTTACGCGGTGTTCAGCCTCCCCTACCTGTTCCGCGACGAAGCGCACCGCCAAACGGTCTTCCGCAGCAACATCGGCAAGCAGATCCTGGCGTCGGGCCGAGAGCAGGGACTGCGTGGCCTGACCTACTACGACGCGGGCAGCCGCAGCTTCTATACGAAAGACCATCCGGTTCTGTCTCCGGGCGATCTCACCGGTCTCAAGATCCGTACTCAGGAGTCGAGCCTCGCGATGGGCATCGTGCAAGCGCTCGGAGGCGCGGCGACACCGATCGCGTGGGGCGAGCTCTACACATCGCTCCAGCAGGGCGTCGTCGACGGCGCCGAGAACAACCCGCCGAGCTTCTACCTGTCGGGACATTACGAAGTCGCGCGCTACTACTCCCTCGACGAGCACACCGCGACACCCGATGTGCTTCTAGTGAGCGCCACGCTCTGGGAAACGTTGTCCGCCGAGGAGCGCGCGATCCTGAGCGAGGCCGCCGACGCCTCGGCCGACGTGCAATTGCGACTGTGGCGGGAAGCCACTCAAGAGGCGCTCGACGCCGTCCGCGCTGCCGGCGTCGAAGTCGTCTCGCCCGACAAGGCTCCGTTCGCGGATGCAGTCGAAGCTGTCTATGAGCCCTACCGAAACGACCCCGAGCTGAACGCGATCATCAACGCCATCCGGGCCGTCGAGTGAGCGGTCTCAAAGGTCGCGTCGATCGCACACTCGAGGCGATCCTCGCCGCGCTCATGGCGGCGATGGTGCTCGCGGTTTTGTGGCAAGTCGCCACCCGCTACCTGTTGCGCGATCCGAGCTCGGTGACGGAAGAGCTCGCTCGCTTCGGCATGATGTGGCTCGGTCTGCTCGGCGCGAGCTACGGCTTTGGACAGAAGGCGCACCTGGCAATCGACCTCATCCCTCTTCGAAGCCGAAAGCTCGATCTCGTCGTCGCGACGACGGTTGTGCTGTTCGCGCTCGCCGTTCTCGTCATCGGCGGCTTCCGCCTCGTCGACGCCACCTTATCGCTCGGCCAAACCTCGGCGGCCCTCCAACTCGAGCGCGGGTATGTCTACATCGCGCTCCCGTTGTCCGGCCTGTTCGTCATCTTCTATACCGTCGAGGCCGCGATCACACACGATGGATCCTCTTAACACGCTCGTCCTCGTCGGCACGTTCGTCGCCCTCCTTGCACTCGGAACTCCGATCGCCGTCGGCATCGGCCTGTCCGCGTTCGTCGCGCTACTCCTGACCATGGACTTCGGGACCGCGACCATCACCGTCGCCCAACGCATGGCGGCCGGATTGGACCGATTCACTCTTCTCGCCATCCCGTTCTTCATTCTCTCGGGTCAGCTCATGAACCGGGGCGGCATCGCGCGGCGCCTCATCGATTTCGCCCGGGGCGTCGTCGGCATGCTCCCCGGCGGTCTCGCCTACGTGAACATCGTCGCGCCGGGATGCTCTTCGGCGCCATCTCGGGCTCAGCGGTCGCTGCGGTGGGCGGCTTCATGGTCCCGCTCATGAAACAACAAGGCTACGACCAGAGCTTTGGCGGCGCCGTCAACGTCGCCTCGGCGACGACGAGCTTGATCATCCCGCCGAGCAACATCCTCATCGTGTATGCCCTCGCCGCGGGCGGTGTCTCCATCGCCGCGCTCTTCGTCGCGGGATACCTCCCTGGGCTCCTCGTGGGCGTGCTCCTCATGGCGGTCGCCGGAACGATCGCCAAACGGCGCGGCTACCCCGTCGATCCGAGCATCGGCCTTGCCGAGCTTGTCCGCCGCTTCCTCGCGGCGCTCCCGAGCCTGTTCCTCGTTGTCGTCGTCATGGGAGGGATCATCGCCGGCTGGTTCACCGCGACCGAAGCCGGCGCCGTCGCCGTGCTCTACAGCTTCATCCTCGCGGTCGTCGTCTACCGGGAGATCGCCCCGCGGGAAATCCCGACAGTCCTGGTCGAGGCATCGACCACAACAGCCATCGTCCTCCTGCTCATCGGGACCTCGATGGCGTTCTCATGGGTGCTGGCCTACGAGCGCATCCCCGAGCTCGTCGGTGCCGCGTTCGCTGCCCTCGAGGGCAACACCGTCGCCACCCTTCTCATTATTAATGTAGTCCTCCTCGCCATCGGGACGGTGCTCGACATCACCCCGGCGGTCTTGATCTTCACGCCGATGCTGTTGCCGGTCGTGACCGCCGTCGGCGTCGACCCGCTGCACTTCGGCATCGTGATGGTGCTGAACCTATGTGTGGGCTTGTGCACCCCGCCGGTGGGAAGCGTGCTGTTCGTCGGGTGTACGGTGTCAGGCTCGTCGATCTCCGAAGTGAGCCACGCGCTAGTCCCGCTCTACCTCGCGATGGTCGCAGCGCTCTTGCTAGTGACGTTTTTCCCCGCTATCGCGCTCGCACTCCCGCGGTGGCTTGGAATGTGATCAGCGGAAGTTGTCCACGAGCGTGATGTCGCTCCCGTACGTATCGAGGTACGCGTAGTAGATCCACTGGCCGTCTCGAGACACCGAGATTCCGTTGAAGCCGCGTTGACCGGGCAGCGTCGATAGGAATGCTCACCTTAGCACGAAATGAAATCATGCTGAACCTACGGCGGAAGCCCAATAAAGTAGCCTGGGTCAACGGTCTCGCCGCTTAAGAAGCTTCGAACGATAGAGATGTTCTTATCGAGACCCAGAAAAACCGCATGGTAACCTGCCGCTTTGAGTTTCGCGAGGTCGTCGATTGTCGTTGGGTCGTACCATGTGGTGTGAACTCCCAAAGGTATGGGATACGTTGGAATCGTCGAGAAGCGCATGACGCTCTCAGCTGGCACCGTGCCATCACCGTCCCGCGTGCCTGGCCTGAACGCGCCGAAGTCGAAGAAGTTCTTCACATCGCCTCTGCCGTTCTGAGGCACTATTGTAATGTGGTGGGGTGTGTTCTCCCCGGTTCCATATAGAATACAGAAACGGGCCCTGTCGGTTGTATTGAGGCCGTCCAAGTCGAAGATCCGATTCTCGTGGAATGATTCCGCTGCTTGCAAGTGTTCTCGCAACAGCTCACGTTTCTTCCGTTCTTTTTCGCGCTGACGCGGCGAATGAAACTTCACCCGAGTCTGCCAGTTGTTGACGTCCCAGATCTCTTGCCTGGTTAGGGCAGTGCCATTCCGTAGGAAAGAACCCCTATAGAAGCTGACGAGTTGGTGAACGCTCGGGAAGGTTCTAGCGATCTTGCGGAATTTGGTGCTGCTGTTCATGTAGAGCGGGCCCCCCTCACCAAGGATGAGAGTACTCGCCGCCATAGGAGCGCCGAGAAGCGGCGGTGCCGTCAAGATCGCTCTTTCCACGGCATTAACGTGATGGTCGCTGAGCTTGAGCCAGCTCAGGAGAATGAGGCCACCCATGCTGTGAGTTACGAAGTTCAACCGGCGGCAGGAGCATTTCTTCTTCACCAGCACCACGAACTCAGCGAGACGGCGGGCGTTGGCAAGGCAGCTCAGACGCCAGTCGTACCGAAATAGATAGACGGGGTGTTTGAGGCCTTTTCTCAGGTGCCCGACACATTCTCCATAGGCAACTGATTCGACTGGCCCGATGCCGATTAGGTTCGTCTTGCCCGCATCGTGGGATGCTGCAGGGTCAAGGGCCAGACTTTCTATCGTCTCGAAGCGTTTCTGAATGGCAGACCAGATCGTATCGAATCCGAGTCCGTATTTCTCGACGAGCGTTGTTCCCGTAACTCCGGGAATCAGTATCGTAGCGCCAGCTCTCATTGGGCCTCCAGCGCGCATCTTCCCCCAACGCGACGGCAAAGCCTACCTCTCGTGTGGCCTTTCCTGTGATCGCGCCCCTTTCTCAATTGGATAGCGCTTTTGGCTGGCGAGACGATCGCTGCGCCTATTAACCGGCCTGGTTCAGTTGCGATTGTGGATGGGTCCGATCTGAACATAGCAGCCTTTTTCTTTCATAGCTTTCGCTCAGGAGTTGAACGCGCCCCCGAGCAGGACTTACCCGCCCGGCGGGGGAAGCTCCGGCCCCGCCATCCGCATGATCTCGAAGGCGGCCATGATGAGCTCGCCGACGTTGGAGGCGAGGAGAGTGGTGACGGCTGCTCCGATGGCGAGGGTCGTGGTGGAAGCCCAGCTCGCGAGGGCCGTGAACCGGTGGATCTCGAAGAGCTGGAGCCAGCCCAGACGGGCCCGCCGCAGCGATTCGTAGTCGCCCGCCACCAGACCGAGCAGCATGGTTTGGATGAACAACTGGAGCACGAAGATGCTGAATCCCTCCCAGGTACGCAGGTTGAGCGGAATGAAAAAGAAGGTGATCGCGGCCTGCGGCACGGCGAGGGCCAGGAAGTAGCTCAGGCCCTTCTGGAGGCCATTGCTTCCCCGGAGCTGCGGAAAGAAGTAGCCGAAGAAGAACCCGTACAGGGTCCACTGAACGAGGAACGAGACGCCCAATTGTAGGAAGTTGAGGATCAGATAGGGGCGGCTGAGGTTCGGGTTGACGATGAGGTCGTCGAAATAGAGGTAGATCCAGGGAAAAGCGAAGAACAGGCTGTAGACGGCGAGGATCCGGCCGTTCTCCCAGGCCGAGCTCGTCGGTCCACCCGCCAGCGCCAGCTTCGCCGTCGGCACGCCGTCGATCTGGAGCGGCGGACTCGACTCGCTCGACTGGATCGACGCCTCCAGCGCCTCGATCTTCTTCTCGTGTGCCGAGAAGTCGAAGCCTGTCTCCTCGGCCTTCTTGATCAGCGACGACTTGAGCTTGCCGAGCGCCTTCTGCGCGTAGCCGAGGGCGACACGCGCCCCGATGATCTCCCGCCGCTGAGAGTGAATCGCGTCTACCACCTTCTCGAACTCCGGGTTCCTCCGAATCAGCCACCGGGTCAGAAGGAAGTACCCGACGAGGAAGACGATAGGAATGTAGAGCCAGCGGATGGTAGGGCTAAAGAAGAAGGTGAGGGCCAGCAGGACGCCCGACCAGCGTGCGGCGGGAGTGAGCTCGGCGCCCGGCTGGGAAGCGGACTCGCGGCGGAGGATCTCCAGCAGGATCCATAGGAAGGGATAGACGATCAGGTTGTCGAGCGTGTAGGCGAGGGGGAGGATGTCCTCCGGGCTCGCGAGACGGGGCGACTCGCCGGCAAGCCACCGCGAAGGGAAGGCGACCCAAACCACTACCAAAAGGAGCGCCCAACGCTGCCAACCGGCCCAAACCGATCGGCGCTCGCTAAGGGGCCCGCCACAGAAAGCGGCATGGCTGACGTCGATTAGTGAGAAGAGGAACGGCACCGCTGCTAACAGGAAGACCGCCGGCGGAAGGAGCAGGGCGAGTCGGATCCAATGTCCCGAGACCACCGGCCACGTGTAGTACTCGGGGTGCCAGGACAGGATCAAGACCGCCGGAATGAGGACCAGTACCAAAGACGCGAGCAGGGTTCGACCGCGGAGGCGTCCCTCGGGAAGGATCACCGCGAGCATCAGCGCGACGGCCCAAACGAGGAGGACGAATGCTCCGGCGGTCCAGACTCCCAGCAGCCATGCGAAAGACAGCTCTTTCTGGCCGTAAAGAAGAAGGCCGAGCCCCGTCCCGATCAAGACGATGGCGCCGAGCTGGAGGAAGTGGGTGCGCGCCGCGGCGGGACCTTCCGCTCTCGTAGCCTGCTGCCGACGCGTGTAAGCCGGCCAGACCGCCCCGGCCAGGAGGACAGCCACCGCGACCCATCCGAAGCCGCCGGAAGGCAACACCTGGATCCAGCGGTACGGCTCCGGCCAGAGGCGCCCCAGCGCCCACGGTATTTGGCGCAGGCTCTCGAGCGCGTAGAGCCCGAAGTGGAAGACCAGGAGCAGGGAGACAATCCGCCGAAGGCCGCCGAAAGCCTCGTCCCCCGCGCCGTCGCCCCGCATCACGCGTAGGAAGATCAGAAACGGCAACCCCTCGAGCAGTGCGAACAGCAGGCTGCCAAGGACGAGCGGGTTGAGCTCCAGCCGCTCGATCAGGCTCAGCATCGTCGTCGGTGGCTTCGGCGGCGCGCCCTTGCGGACGAAATTCACGGCACACCGGGTGTAGTTGGGATCGATGCGGGAAAGAACCAGGCCCGTCTCGTCGCGCTGCACCACCACCGTCACATTTCCCTGACAAAGGCGCGCCTCGAACTCGGCGGGGTGCTTCACGATCACCCGGTCGGGCTCGAAGGAGAGCCCTCCAGGGTCTGGCGCGTGGGCCATGACATTGAGATCTGAACGGTGCCGGCTCTCGTCGGGAAGCGAGGTCAGCCACAGGTGGAGGCTGCCGGCGGCCGGATCCGGCTCGAGGAGAACGCCGGAGAAGGACAGCTCCCCTCGGTCGAGCAATCCCACCGAGACCGGTCCCAGCAGCTCCCCGACAAGTTCGAGCGAGCGATCCAGCCCGATGCCGCTCCGCAGGGCCACTGCCAGCGGGTGATCCATCGGGACCTCGAGGTCATAGCGAGCGGCGATCCGGTTCTCCTCCAGCCCGATGGTCAGGGTCCGCGCTAACGGGCGTGGGTCATCCTGCAGACCAGAGACGTTCTCCTCCCACCATCGCGTCGGCCTCTGCGGAGACGGGAAGGGTCGTTCGAACCTCGGGACTTCCGGCCACGGCCGGTCCATGTCCGGCACGGGGGCATCGTCGGAAAGGAGCCGGACCACAAGACCCTCCGCCGTTATGATGCCGCGGCCGACAAGATCGGTCAGGACGATCGTGACGCCCACAGTCAGAGCGAGGTAGACGATTCGCTTTGCTTGGACGGCAAGAGGCGAGCGGTTCTCCATACGGAAGCGCCTCGACGGGCGAGGCGAGGGATTGTATAGGCCGCTGAATCTTGGCGCAAACCAAACCGGGGCCGCGAGTGAGCAGCCCGGCTGCAGCCGCCGAGTCGCTTGCCGACGAAACTCCGACGGAAATGTCACGGCGGTCTCGTTCCTTACGTCGAGGACCGCCATCGCACCGACCCGCTGCCTCAGGCCACTGGCTGTCAGAATTGCCACAGCCTATGAGATTGCTCGGGGAGGGAAACGGCCGAGCTGCCGCATCAAGCCCGTCAGGCCATCAGGCCCGATTAAGCCACGTATTCAGCGCACAAATCTTCTGGGCGACTACCAGGATTACGCGCCTGCAACAAGTGACGCCCGATACGGAAGAGGTTTTGGACGAGCCCCTGAGAGGACAGAAATCGCTGCGCCTGACCAGGAGATTTGAACTGGCGCATTTGCCGCTCACGTTGCCGCGTCGGCTCGTGGGAGACCTCGGCTCGGTTGTTCGCGTATTGGTCGGTGCAGTGTACGACGGAGGGCATGACTTCGCGATGGGCGGCGCTATAGCTTCTCAGCTTGTCGGGTCACCATCCGCCGAGGCACTCGACCTTGGCCCTTCAACAGCTTGCGGAAGAATCGTTTGGCGGCTTTCCGATCACGTTGAGACTGGACGAGGATATCGATCACATCACCATCTTGATCCACCGCGCGCCAGAGGTATTGGCGTTCTCCTCGTATCTTTATGAAGACCTCGCAGGTGCCACGTGTCACCGAGACGACCCTGTCGACGCTTCAGGCCGCGAGCGTATTTCGGACCGAACTTGATGCACCAAAGTCGGATCGCTTCGTAGGAAACCGTGATGCCGCGCTGGACGAGCAGATCCTCGACGTCCCTGAAGCTCACGCAGAATCGGTGGTAGAGCCAGACCGCGTGACTGATGATTTCAGGTGGAAATCGATATCCGCGATAGCTCGGCTTGTCGCTAGTCTTCGGCCCAGTCTGCCAGGGACGGCCGCAATTTGACAGTACCCTTAGAACAGCGTCGCGGTGATCGGCACGTGGTCCGAGGCTAGCGAGGCGTTCCCCACGACTGACGCGTCCGTCACATCAATGTCTTGGCCCGTTCCGTCGCTCGTTAGGATCCAGTCGATACCCGTTCCCACCCGCGCGGACTCACGGCTAAAACCGGCAAGCACCCACGTGTCATAGAGCTGCACGGGACTGGTGCGACCCGACAGGGTCCCCTGTTCCAGGAGGAAGTTCATTGTGTCGCCGCCTTGCCTCGAGTTGAGATCCCCCATCACGATAGCCGGGAGACCAGGATACATGCTTGCCAGCGTGTCGACCAGCTGGATGGCGTGCTGAGCCGGGTTGTTGAAGCACAGGTGGGTATTGAACAGGACGAAATTGATCCCACGGAGGCTTTGCAATTCCAGGTAGGTGACACCCAACGAACCGCCACACTCAGTGTTCAGGATGACCATGCCTTCTCCAGCGGCCGCCAAGACGTCCTTGCGCAGCAGAATCAGCTCGGCATTCCTCACGCTCTGTCCATCATAGAAGTCGTAGAGGTCCTGCAGTCCTGCTTCGAGATCTGCTCGGTGGGTCGACCCGAGTTCTTGCAGGCCGACGATGTCTGCGGCCTCGGACCTGATGATTTCGATAATCATCGGTTTGCGGGTCTCGGAGTTAGGCGCACCAAAGTTCGCCAACTGGACGTTGTAGGTCATCACCTTGAAGGCGGGCCTGGCGACCGTCGGTCCAGCCGGCGTGTCGATGGGGTCTGACGGGGGGACAGGCGCGGGAGCCGTCGGACTCGGTCCGCCACAGCGGAGCAGGCACAGCATCATCAGGATCGGGACGTGCCTCGGTCTCATTGGGCCTGCTGGGGCTAGTAGTAGGGAAAGGATAGGAAGATTCATGCGTGTCCGGCCCCGGTCCGCGCAAAATTTCCCCCACCAGGATGGGGCTGTGCAGTCCGATTGAGTCTCTCTACGCCATTTTCCTTTCGATCAATGGGGATTGCCGCCGGGCTCCGCAATACGGGATGAAGCCTTGAGTACGGGGGCTTCCGAGCTCGCTATTGCATGTTCCACTCCCAACTGACGCCGAGGCGTACGGCACGTCCGAGCGCGGGGTATCCGAGAACTTCCTCGTAGTGACGGTCGAACAAGTTCTCGGCAACGACGTAGGCCTCGAGGCCGCGCGTTAGAGCGACGCGCGAGCGAAAGTCGAATCGCGAGTAAGCGTCGATCGTCGTCAGGCCTAGAGCGAGGCTGACGAAGTCCGCTTCGGCGCGCCGCTCTCCCACGAAGAGAAAAGTTCCGCCGAGGGTTACCCGACCCAACTCGCTTTGGGCCGAAACGGAGATCTGATGACGCGGCCGGTTGGGAAGGGGGTCCCCCTCGACGAACTGGTTGTTGCCTTCGAGCACCGCCGTGTCGAGCCACGTATAGTCGCCACGGAATCGAAGCGCTCGAAACGGACTGCTGCCGAAAGACAGCTCGAAGCCCTGACCGCGCGTCTTTCCCAAGTTGGTGTAGCTCGGGCGGAATTGATCGAAATCCACCTCGAACTCGAATCGCTCCAGCTCACCTGCCCGGATCTGACGACGAATCTCCTGCCGCTCCTCTGGTGTCAGGTCGGCGAGCCCGGAGAACTGATTGGCAAGCTCTGGCACATCGATGTTGCCGAGAACGATCTGATCCTGATATTGGTGATATTGGTGATAGAAGACAGTACCTTCGGTCCAAAAGCGACCGTCGAAGAAGTCCTGACGAATCCCAGCGTCCAGTGTACGACTGCGCTCCGGCAGCAGGTCGGGGTTTCCCTGGATGCGAAAGCTGCCGCCGAATGACTGCTCCAGACTCGGCTCCTTGAGCCCCACGCCGGCGCTCGCTTTGAGCGTCGTACCCGAGCCCAGGCTGAAGGCATAGGCCGCGCGCGGAAGCGCCTTGGTTCCAAAGCTACCGTTGCGCTCGACTCGACCGCCGACGGTGAGAAGCATGGAGCTTCCCAGGATAATGCGGTCCTGGAGAAATCCGGCGACGTTTGTTCGCTCGGGAACGTTGGCTTCGGGGAACTGTTGAAAGCGGGCCAGAAAATTGCCGAAGCCCTGTGGTGTCTCGGTATCGGTTGGAGCCGGCGACGCGTCGATGCCGAATTCACCTCTCTGGTTCTCCACCTCGCCGCCGAAGCTGAACAAGTGCTGGCCGCGTTCCACGTCCGCTTGATAGCCCAGGTTGTAGCGCTGGGTGTTGTTGGCGAGGCCGTCGGGACTGGCGAAGTCGGGGACGACGAAGCGAAACTGGCTGGCATCGCCCTCCGGCGGCTCTATGTCGATAGGCCCGGAATCCTCGGGGTTCAGAGAGAGTTTGTTGGTGCGCGAGAACCCGCCACGCACGATATGTTCCGTCGCGCCTTGCTGGTGGCGTAAAGTCGCGCCCACCACGACACGGCCCTCCTCGTCGCTCGCGTCGAGATCGGAACGAATGAGTGCGGTCGGACCGGGTGTGCCCACTTCGCTCGACTCACCGCGAAAAATGAATCGCAACGAAGTGTCGTCGCTGAGTTGCGCGCCCAGCGATCCCGCGGCTCCGAATTGTGAGAAAGCGTTGTTCGGAACTTGATTGTCCGTCTGTAGATGAATGAAGCCCATGTTCCAGTCGAACTTATCGGTCCTTCCGGATGTTCCGCCTTGGACGCGATTCCAGGAAAAGCCTCCGCCTTCGCCGTTCACGAAAAGCTTCTTTTCATCCGGGCCCGCCTGGCGTGTCGAGAGTTGCACGACGCCGGATAGAGCCCCACCGTAAATGCTGGACGCGGCGCCACGGGTGACTTCGACACGACCGATCTGAAGAGGGAGAAGCTTCCCGAAATCGAAGGCTCCTCCTGGATCGTTGACGGGCAAGCCGTCGAGCAGAACGAGCGCGTGGTTGGCGGCGCCCCCACGAATATAGGCGAAGCTCTCGCTGCCAACACCGCCTTCGCGGCTGACGGCCACGCCGGGCAGATCACGCAGGATGGCAACGAAAGACGACGCTTCGCGCTCGTCGATCTCTTCGGCTTCCACCACACGGGTGCTCATGCCGGGTGTCGAGGCCGCCAGTGTGGCTTCGGGCGAGAACGCCACGACTTGCACCATCTCGTGCAATGTCAAGATCAGATCACGGCGTGTTTCTTCGCCCGGGTTGATCTCGATTCCGTCGGTATCGTCCAGCGCAAAACCTTGTTCTTCCATTTGGATACGGTACACGCCGGGAAGAAGCTCCCGCAGCCAATATTCACCGGCGTGGGTCGTCACGACCTCGTAAGACCCCGCGGGACCGGAAATGGTGAGCACGATACCCGAGGCAGGGCTTCCATCCACGGTGCGCAACACGCCGGATAAAGCGCCGCGCGGAACCGCGGCTCGCCGTGCCTCTTCCTTGAGTTCCACATTCAGGTTCAAACGCGTGTTGCCAGAGACGAGAACCCGCACCGGCTCTTTAAGGCGGTAGGCGGGGTCTCCCACGGTGATCGTATACATGCCCGCCGCAAGTTGGTGAAACTGAAACTGACCGGCGCTGCCGCTAACGACGGTACTGGAGCCGCTGGGATTGGAAATCGTCACACGCACGTTGGGGATGGGTTGCTTATCGCGTGTGTGAACGATGCCGAACAAAACTTCAGTCCCGCCGCCCTGGGTGTAGACGCTCGGCGAGATCAGCAACGCTATCCACGTCGAGGCCACGATAAGGATGCTGCGCTTCATTGAACACTCTCCTGGTTGTTAGTTGGCGCGGCGGCGATCCAGATGAAAACAGTACCAAGGTGCTTCGCGAGAGTCTTTAGGAGCGTGTAAGAAGTTCGTTAGAGTTGTTAACCCGGGATCGACCCCGGGCTTACGTTTCTTACAACTTCCTTACGGTAGCTTTGCAGCGCCGCGCGGACTGGCCGTGGATCTGATTTCAAAGAATGCGATTCTCGGCCACAAGGTACTCGTTCCGCGAGAGCAACTCTTGGTCAACCAATCCTGTGATGTAGGTCAGCATAGTCTTCCAGCCCATCGCGTCTCCTCTCGAGAACTGGAGTACTGGACAGCGATCTTTGATTCAAGCGACCCGACCGCCAAGCAACTCGCCCGCCGAAACCGCTGTGCGGGAGCGCGTTCGAGTTTATTGACCCTACGGAATACGAGAACATGGAGCATAGCGGCAGAGTGTGGCTCTTCCGCGCCGTTTTTCGGGAGTCTATCTTTCGAATGAGGCTCGATCGGGGTCCGCTCGGCCGAATAGCCGCGTCGGCGGCGACGATCTACCTCGTCGGCCGAGGCGTTCTCGCACTCCACGAGGTCGCCCTCTTTCGCTACCACTAAACAGACCGGAGATTACAGCCCGCCGTAAACGACGCGGCCGCCGACAATCGTCGCCACCGGGCGGATGTCTTTGATTTGCTCCTCGGGCACCGTCAGGTAGTCACGGTCCAAGACCACCATGTCTGCCAACAAACCGGATTTGATGGAGCCGACTTGACCTTCCTGAAACATCAGGTAGGCATTCGAGCGAGTGTGGGCGATCAATGCCTCCTCGCGGGTCAGGGTTTGTCGCATGACGACCTTCCCGTTTAGTGCCCGACCGGTGACCGCCCACCAGAGTGTGACAAACGGCGAGATCTGATTGGCCTTGGTACCGTCCGTCCCCAAACCGAACGGAATTCCGCTCTCCTGGACGAGGCGCAGCGGCGGCATATCGTAACCAACATCGCCGAAGGCCTCGAGGACCTTATCCCGGTTTCCGAGAACGGAAATGCTGCGCATCTGAAGGTTCATTCCCAAGTGCCGCATCCGCTCGATTTGAGGGGCACCGACATTGTCGGCGTGCGTGATCGACCAACGAAGCTGGCGGATCGGGTAATTGCCATTTATTTCCGTCATGGCGTCGAGCAAATAATCCATGGTCTCGGGTTGCATGGCATGGGTCTGAACCGGCCACGCGCCGGCAGCCGCGGCGGTCAGAATTTGCCTCCCGACCTGGATGTCCTCTGGGCTCGGCGTCACGGGTTGAACTGGGTTGTCCCAGTGAAACGGACCGTAGTAGATCTCACCCATCGCAAGCAGGTCGAATGTCTCGTCGCCCTGGAACGGGCGACCCGCATTGATTCTATCGATCAGCCGGCGCGCATCCTCCGGCGTTGCAGGGACACCGGCGTTCAACGTGTGAAACACGCGTACCGAAAGCCCCTCGGTCTCCGCCAGCGTGTGGATTCGCCGGTAGCTCTCCTGCTTTATACCCACGCCACCGGGATCGAAAACGCTCGTGAGACCAAGACTGTTGAGGTAGGACAAAGCCGTTTTCGTCGCTTCAGCTTGTCGATCTTCGGGTACTGCAGGGAAGTGCGCGATGGCAAGCGCGATCATGGCAAAGCCGCCGTTCAGACGACCCGTTGCTCTGCCGCGCTCGTCCCGCACGACATACGAGGCGAGCCCCGTCGCGGCTGATTGTTCTTGGGCCGAAGCCGTTAGCGGAATACCCATTGCCTGGAGCCAGGCCGTATTTCCAAATGCATGATCGTAAACGGACTGGAGAAACGTTGGTCTTCCCGGCGCGATTGCATCGATCTCCGCCAAGGTAAAGTCCGTCTGGCTGTCGATGAACTGACTCTCGGTCCAACCGCCGAGAGTCATCAGCCACTCACCCTCTGGGAGAGCATCCGCCTTTGCTTCCAGGATCTGAAGTACCCGGGCTCGGCTGGTCACGCCATCGAGGCGAGCCTCATTCGGCCAGTACTCTGTCGCTCTCACCACATGATTATGGTTGTCGATCAATCCAGGAATTACGGTTCGTCCGCCCAGATCCGTGGTTCGGGTCTCGGGGCCGGCGAGAGTCCCGATGGCTTCGTTGGTGCCGACGGCCAGGATTCGTTCGCCGGCCACGGCCACCGCCTGTTGCACGGAGAACGACTCGTCGACGGTGACGATCTTGCCGTTGACGAAGATCTGATCGGGCGTTTGCTGTGCGATGACCCATGGCGAGTGGCCGATATTGCACACCGCGCACACCAGGATAAGCTTCAGGAATTTCATCCCTTCTCCTCTTCTGCCGGGGATAGAGTCGTTTTGGTGTCCAAAAGATACCGGCGGCTAGGCGTATCCTATTCCCTTTCGTTATCATTGATCTCATGTCGGATACTGAGATCGTTCTCGAGAACCTGCTCCTGCTTCTGAGCATCGCTTGCTTCGTAGCGATCCTCGTCAAACGCATTCAAATTCCCTATACGACGGCGCTCGTGCTCGTCGGCGTCGCGGTGAGCTTTCTCCCCATCCACATGGAGGTGCACCTCACGAAGGAGCTCGTGCTCCTGATCGTGCTGCCCCCGCTTCTCTTTCAAGGCGCGCTCCATATGGAGCTCTCCGGCCTCCGCAGGAACTTGCTGCCCATCGCGACGATGGCTTTTCCTGGTCTGATCGTAGCCACGATGCTCGTCGGCACGATGCTGCACTACGCGCTCGAGATGCCGTGGCTCAAGGGTCTCTTGTTCGGCGCGATGGTGGCGGCGACCGATCCCATCTCGGTGCTCTCGATCTTTCGAGAAGTCGGAGCGCCGAAACGATTGAAGGTGCTCATGGAGGGCGAGAGTTTGTTCAACGACGGCACGAGCGTCGTGCTCTTCACGGCCCTGTTCGCCGTGTTATACGAGGGCGCGGAACCGAGTGTCGTGGGGATTGGCCTGGATTTCCTGAAAGTGTGCCTTGGTGGCGCGGCCGTGGGGTTCGCCTTTGGCGCGCTCTGCTACCGCATGATGAAGTGGCTCGACGATCACCTACTGGAGGTGACCTTGACGGTGGTTCTGGTGTTCGGAAGTTTTCTCGTGGCGGAGGTATTTCACTTCTCGGGCGTGATTGCCGTGGTGGTGGCAGGACTCATCATTGGGAACTACGGAAAACTCTTTTCCATGTCGAAACAGACCATCGAGACGATTGACACCTTCTGGGAAGCCATCGATTTCATCATCAACGCTCTTCTGTTTCTTCTCATAGGGTTGGAAATGAAGGCTTACGTAGCGGACTTGTCGCGCTATCTGGCCCCTGGCGCGCTCGTCGTCGTCATCGTGCTCGTCGCTCGGGCGCTCACCGTTTACCCGGTCTACTTGATGGTGAGCCGGACACGGCAAGCTTTCCCGCTGGGCTGGGCGCACATCATGGTCTGGGGTGGTTTGAAGGGCTCCATTCCCATCGCGCTCGTTCTTGGAATGCCCCGGGACGTTCCCTTCCGCGCGGAGTTTCTCGTCTTCGCCGCGATCCTCGTTTTCTTCTCTCTCGTCGTGCAGACGATCACCATGAAGCCGCTCGTTCGAGCCTTTCAGTAACCAGGCTCACCAGCGAAGGATCGACAGTCCCGGAATCCGGGAATCCGCTAGAATGCCTGGCAGAGTGAACCCATGACGTGGAAACGACAGACGGAGGGCTCCGTCCTCTGCGCTTCCTGTGGGAACCTCGTGGGGGTGAACGACGCGCAGTGCTTTCACTGCGGGCGCCGCAATCCGGCGATGTGGGGCTACGGCGGGGTCTTGCGCGCTCTCGGCCGCGATATGGGCTTCGTCAAGCTCGTTATCATGGGCTCATTGGCGCTGTTCATCGCGACCCTCCTCATCGACCCCAAGGGAATCGACACGCGGGTCAGTTTCCGCTTCATGAGCCCGAGCACCAGCGCCCTCTTCCTGTTTGGTGCGAGCGGCTGGACGCCGGTCTTCGAGCTCGGCCGATGGTGGACGGTCCTGAGCGCCGGATGGCTTCACGGCGGCATTCTCCACATTGGATTCAACATGATGTGGGTGAACCGCTTCGGTCCGGCGGTTGCCGAGTACTACGGCGCCGGGCGCATGATCATCATTTATACGGCGTCTTGCATCGTGGGCTTCGTGTTCAGCAGCGGCGCGCTCGAGCTCTATCCCTACATTCCTTTTGCGTGGCTTCTAGCACCCGTGGGACTCGTGGGCGCGCAGCTCACCATCGGTGCTTCGGCGTCCGTGTCCGGGCTCATTGGCGCCATCCTCTACTACGCGAATCGCACCGGCAGTACGTCTCTCCGGCAGCAGATGGTCAGCTATATCGTGATGTTCGGGCTATTCGGGATCGTGATCTCGGGGGTCGACAACCAGGCTCATCTCGGGGGGTTTCTCGGTGGGTACTACCTCTCGCGCTTCCTGGATCCCCTGGAGAAAGAACGGGGCGATCACCTGCTCATTGCGTTGATCTGCATCGCGCTGACGGCGCTCTCGATCGTGGTGTCGGTCGTGACCGGCCTGAAGTTCTTCCCCGCGAACTAATCCAAGCTCCGTTTCGCGCCGTCATGAGCGCCCTTGCCCGTCAGGCCCAAATCCATAATGACGGCTAGCACGACGACGACGAGGTAGCCGCCCGTCACCGTGCCGTTCGCATTGACGGCCCAGGCGTAGGCCAGGGTCGTGAGCGGCATGAAGAAGAGCCCGAGAAACGGCCAGAGGTTCGTCTCGTAAGCCCGGCCGAGGTAGTTGCTAGACAAGAAGACGATGAAGAGAACGAGCCGCGGAAACGCGAGCCCAATACAGCCGACGATGCAGCCCATGGAGGGCAGCCTAAGCCACGCCCCATGGCGCTTTCAAGCCGCGGGGGAGGCCGCTTCGTACGACAGCCGTGGCCGCGGCGTGCTAGGATCCTTTTCTTCGGATCATGTCGATGCCATCCCCGGTTTCATCCGCGACCGCGGGTCGTCCGCGAGAGGGGATCGCGATCTCCCGCCGCACGGAAGGCGACCGCGACGCGCTCGAGAGCATGTACAAAGAGATTTTCGGCGAGCAGGCGGCCGTGGAGAACCGCGCCCGCTGGCGCTGGCAGTACGAGGAGAACCCGAACTGCCCGCCCGAGGGGCCTGAGATTTGGGTTGCCAAAGAGGACGGAGAGATCCTGGGTCAATACGCCACGATGCCCGTCCGCCTGAAGGTCCGAGGCCGCACCGTCCGCGCTTCCTGGGGCATGGACGTGATGGTTCGACCGAACCTCCAGAGAAAGGGTTTGGGTTCCCGCCTCTTCCTCTACTGGGACAAGAACGTCGAGGCCTCGCTCGGTCTCGGGCTTTCGATGGCCTCCTACACGCTGTTCAGAAAGCTCGGGTGGGAGGACGTGGGCCCGGTCCCGTGTTATTCCCGTATCCTCGATCCGAAAGCCCTTCTCTCCCGCCGACTCGGGCGCCCGCTCGGCTCGGCTCTCGCTCCTTTGGCCTCGCTCTTCCTCTGGCTCGTTTTCCCCCAGCGGCGCACGAAAAATGAAGTATCGGTCTCCTCGCTGAAGGGCCCATTCGGCTCGGATTACGACGAGCTCTGGGAGCGAGTCTCCCCGGTATTCGATTTCATCGCGGAGAGACGCGCGGCCTACCTCGAGTGGAAGTACCGTAAAGTTCCCCACGTGAGCTACGACGTCTTCGAAGCCAGGCGCGACGGCGAGCTTTCGGGCTACGTCGTGCTGCGCGCGACGGAAAGAAACGGCATCAAGCTCGCTCTGCTCGTCGATCTACTTGCGCAGCCTGACGACCGGGAGAGTCTCGGGGCCCTGCTCGATCGTGCCCTCGACTGGGCGCGCGAGCAGGGCGCGTCCCGCATGCAGACCTTCACTTTCGATCGGCGTATCGCCGCTCGACTCTCGAGCAAGGGATTCTTTCTCATTCCAAGCCCGATGCAGTTCTGCCTGCGTATCCACTCAGACCACGTCGACGAGACCTTCTTTCGTGATACCTCGTGCTGGCACGTCACCTTCGGTGATTCGGATCAGGACCGCGAAGCATGACGACTAAGATCCTCCTCGGGGTCGATACCGAAGCCGACAACCAGTGGGTGGCCTCCGCTAGAAGCGAGCTCGAAGTGAAGAACGTCTACGAGCTACCGCGACTCCAGGAGCTCTGCGATCGTTACGGAGTTCGACCGACCTACCTCGTTACACACGAGATGGCCGTCGATGACGGTGCGAAACGGGTGCTGAGAGAGCTTGCTGGGGCCAAGCGGTGCGAGATTGCCACGCACCACCATCCCTGGTCGACGCCCCCCGAAGTGGACGACCACCTCTACCCTCTGAACTTGACTCCGGAACATTTCGCGGCTCAGCTCGAGCGCCTGACGGATGCGGTCACCGGCATCACGGGGGAGCGACCCGTGTCCTATCGCGCCGGGCGCAACGGTTTCACCGGCTGGCAAGTCGGCATTCTCGAGAAGCAGGGGTACCTCGTCGACTCGAGCGTCGATCCCTTCTTCAACGAGACCCGCAAGGGCGGGCCGTCGTTCGCGGGAGCCCCCCTCGATCCGTACTTCGTCAGCCCCGAAGATCCTCGCACGGCGGGCGAGAGCAATCTTCTGGAGATTCCAGTCACGAGCGCCCTCGATCGGCGGTGGCCCAACTGGCTTGCCGCGGCCTACGCGGACGTTCGGTCGGCCTATGCGTTTCGCCGGGCGCTTCGCCTCCTTCGTATCGCGAGGCCCATTTGGCTCAGGCCCTCGTACTCCCAAAAGGACGACATGCTGCTCCTCGCGCGTCGCGTGTTGGACGCCGGTCTTCCCGCGAACATCATTTTTCATTCGAGTGAGCTCCTTGCTGGCGCCAGCCCCTACAACCAGACGCGAGAGGACGTCGAACGGTTCTACCGCGAGCTCGAAGCGCTTCTCGCCTACCTCTCCGAGAACGGCGCGACCGGCACCACGTTCCGTCAGTTTCACCGCGCCTGGCTCGAGGAGAAGGCCGCGTGATCGTCTGCATGGTGAGCCCCCACCTCCCGCCCGATCAGGCGGCGAACGCGCTCTTGCCGCAGTTGCTGCACGACGCCCTGACGGAGCTCGGGCACGAGGTGCGCTTGATGGCTTTCGAGCCTCGTGAGGGCCACGCCGCGAGCTCGGACGTTCACTACATCCGCCGGCCCAGAAACGGCTGGAGCCGCAAGCTGAGGCTTTCCCAAATCGAGACCGGCCTCGCCGTCTGGAGCGAAGCGAGAACAGCGTTCAGAAATGTCGACGTCGTCCATATCCACAGCAATAGCTTTATGAATCAGGTAGCCGCCGCCTTGGCGCACCGCCGGGGCTTGCCGTTCGTCCTCACTCACTACGGGACCGAAATCTGGCACTACAGGCCGCGCCGCCTCGACCCCTTCCTCTGGATGAACCGCCACGCCGCCCACGTGACGTATTACAGCAAGCTCTTGATGTCCCGATCACTCGAGCTCGGCCTCGTCCCTCCGTCGCCTACCGTCGTCTATCCACCCGTCGATCGACGCTTCCGCCCACCGACGGCTGACGAGCGCAGGGTGGCGCGCCGGGAGCTCGGTCTCGACGATGGACCTCTGCTCTTGAACGTCAAGCGCTTGCATCCGCTCGCGGGGCAGCGCTTTCTCGTCGAGGCGATGCCCTCCGTGCTCGAAGCGCATCCGCGAGCGAAGCTTTTCATCGCGGGTGAGGGTGAATCGCGCAACCAGCTCGAGGAGCTTATCGGAAAGCTCGACCTCGGTCGCGCCGTCCGTCTCCTCGGACTCGTCGACAACCGCGACCTACCGCGCTACTACCAGGCTTCCGACCTTTTCGTGCTCCCGTCGCGGCTCGAGGCCTTCCCCACGGTCGCGGCCGAGGCGCTTGCCTCGGGGCTTCGGGTCTTGTCCGCCGATCATCCCGGAGGGCTCGAGCTCTCGGACCTCTTTCCGGAAGACGTGACGCTGGTGCCGAAGGAGCGGGTGGAGCCTCTCGCTGAGGCGATCGTCGAGGCACTTCGCGCCGGTGGATGGTCGACGGAGCTCACCCGCGCCCGGATCGAGCGCGAGTTCCGGCCCGAAGCAGCGGTCCAGAGTTATCTCGATCTCTATCGGAGCGCGGTCGAGGGGGAGGCCGTTGCGAGAGATTGACAACGACGCGATCCGCCATCACGGCGACATCCGCTTCCGCTCCAACTACCACTACGCTCTGTTCGAGTACTACCGGAGCGCGAAGATCCTGAAACGTCTCGAGTGGGACGACGTCGCCGTGAAGGGACGGGTTCTCGATGCGGGCTGCGGCTCCGGCGGCATCGCCGTGTCCTTCGCAGAGGAGTGCGCTCTCGCCGTCGGCCTCGACATCAAGAACAAATTCAGCGACTCGGGAAGAAAGCTCGCGAACGAACGTGGGATCGCAAACGCCGTCTTTCTCCAGGCGGACGGGGCCTCGCTACCCTTTCCATTAGAGAGCTTCGACCTCGTCCTGTCCCACTCAGTGATCGAGCACGTGGACTCAGCCGAGCGCTATCTGGCGGAGTGCCATCGGGTCCTTCGACCGGGCGGCGTTCTCTTTCTTCAGACGCCTCCCCACATGAGCTTCGCGGGTGCTCACCTCTCTCGGCTCAAGATCCCGATCCCTATTCACCTCCTGCTTCCCAGGAGTTGGGCTTTCCGTCTGAACTTCTATATCGCGAGGAAACGGCCGAGCTGGCTCAAGGAGCCGCGCGAGTCGAACACCTTCAAGCTCATGGCGGAGCGAGGCGAGACCAAGCAGGACGATCTGATTCAGCGCGTCACGGTCGCTGGTGTTCACGAGTGGCTCTCGAAGGTCGGGTTCGAGATCCTGCGCGAAGAGCGCCACGTCAGTGGTTTCTTCACTCGATACATGCCGGGCTTCCTGCGCCGCTTCCTGGAGCGGAATCGTTTTACCCAGAACATCATTACGAGCAACTTGGAGCTCCTTCTCGCGAAGAAGGAGCGCGCGACCTAGTGTTTTTTCGGGAGAGAACGGAGCTCGTGCTCGCGGGTTTGTTTCTGGGCTCTCTCGTGCTCGTCACACCGCGCATCGCGGAGTCCGACGCCGTCGAGTACTTCTCCTACCTTCCCTCGATCCTCTTGGACGGCGATCTGGATTTCACCAACGAGTACACCTACTTCTACGAAGAGGACCCGGAGGGGCGCGCCGGTTTCAAGGAGACTTTTCTCGATCGATCGACCGCAACCGGCTTGAAGCTCAACTTCGGCCCCATTGGCACGGCACTTCTTTGGTCGCCTTTTTATCTGGCGACGCACGGAGCGCTTCTCGCGGGGCAAGCTCTCGGTCTCGAGGTCCTTCCCGACGGCCTGTCGCAGCCCTACCGAACGGCTGTCTCGATCGCATCGGCTTTCTATGGGCTCGTCGGACTCTTCCTGAGCTACCGGTTCGCGCGCCGCCTGGCGGGGCCTTTCGCATGTGCACTTGCCGTCGTCGCCTTGTGGTGGGCGACCCCGGTCGCCTATTACCTTTACATCGCGCCAGGCATGAGCCACGCGGCCTCTCTCTTCTCGGTGGCGCTCTTCTTCAGCCTTTGGCCTTGGGTATCCAGGGAGGGGAGCGGTCCAAGGCGATGGTGTGTGTGGGGAGCCTCCGCCGGACTGATGGCACTCGTGCGCGAGCAGGATCTTCTGTTCGCGGTCGTCGCCCTCGTCGCAGCGCTCGCGCCGTCGCTCCGCGTGAGCCCGGTCGAGCGAATCCGAAGGCTCGTCGCCTTTGGTCTCGCCGCGCTGCTCGTCTTCGTGCCTCAGCTCGTCGTCTATCAGATCTTGAACGGTCGGCCCACACCCTCGCCTCACGTGCAGAACAAGATGTATTGGTTCTCACCGCACTTCTTCGAGGTTCTTTTCTCGACCGAGCATGGCCTCTTCCTCTGGAGCCCAATCCTGCTGTTTTTCGCGGCGGGTGCCTTCGTGCTTCTTAGACGCGATCGTGCGGCGGGGTTCGCGATACTGCTGGGCTTTCTCTCACAAGTCTATATCTCCGGCGCCGTCGACTCTTGGACTCAGGCCGGCGCCTTCGGCTCGAGACGTTTCCTCGGTGCCACCGTCATCTTCGCGGTTTGGGGAGCTATCCTTTTCGCGGCTCTCGAGCCCCATATCAAGAGGGCTGGTGTGGCGGCCGTGGTGGCGCTCTTCATGCTTTGGAACGTGGGCGTCATGGTGCAATTCGGTCTCGGCATCATGGACCGCCAGCGTCTCGTCTGGAGCGACGTCGTTCACAATCAGTTCTACGAGGTGCCGCCAAGGCTTCTGAGCGTGGCGAGACGCTATTTCTCGGCGCGAGGCGAGCTCGCCGGGAGCGGGAGCGACGACGGGCGATGATTTCCGACTTCCTGAAATCCGTCGCTCGTTGTCCTGCGTGTGATTCGGAGAAGGAGCTCGATGCGGAAGGCGAGGGGCTTCGCTGCTCCGCCTGCGGCAGAAACTACCCGGCGCTCGGAGCGAGGGGCTACCTCGACTTACGCCCACCGAACGATTCGTTCAAGGACCTCACGGACTACGCCGAGAAGGAGTTCCACCGCCGCGCCGGGTCGCTGAGGCCCTTGTTCCTGTCCGCACGCATCAAGATGGACGTGATGAAACGCATGCTCGCTCCCACCAGGGAGGACCGCGTGCTCGATATCGGCTGCGGCAACGGCCGGTTCATCTATTTCGAAGGGCCGAGCAGCAGGAGCGCCGTCGGGATCGACGCCGGGGCGCACTTCGCAGAGGAAGCGCTGAAGCGAGTGGACCTCGCTCGTGGAGACATCCGTTCCCTTCCCTTTGCCGGCGAAAGCTTCGACAAGGCGTACTCCCTCGACGTTTTGGAGCACCTCACGGAAGAGGGCGTCGTTCAAATGCTCTCGGAAGCACGAAGGGTCTTGAAACCGGGTGGCACCCTCTTTGTCTACTCGCACGTCATGATGAGCTCGCGCCTCGCGGTGTTTCAACGGGTTGTCAACCGGCTCGTTCGATGGTTGGACGCCAGGGGGATCCTGAACAACGAGCCCGAGCGGGAGCGGAAATCGGATCACCGAAACGCGCTCGCGAGCTACGAGCAATTAGACCGAATTCTCGAGAGGACGGGCTTCGCCATCGACGACATCCGCTACTACAACGTTTTCTTCAAGGCTATCTTCGAAGATCTGCTGCTACCCGTCGTCGAGCACAACTTCTTTCCCAAGACAGCCGCCGCCGCGCCGGATCACGAACGAGGGGATCATCCCGACGACCACGACCATCACGCTTCCCCGAAACCGGACGTCGGCGGATGGGCCCACGCGCCCCTGAGCGTCGCGACCTATCTCATGAAGCTAGACGTTGCGCTCTTCAGTCGCGTACGCACGGGTCCGTTCTTTCTTCTCCTTCGCGCGATCTGACACGTGAAGCTCCTCTACGTCGCGAGCGATCAGAGGGTTCCGGGCTCGACCGGCGGCTCGGTCCACGTCGAAGAAGTCGCGAGGGGGCTGACCGCACTGGGCCACGATGTCCACGTCATGGCGCTTCCGGGGGAAGCGCCTACCGACCTGAAGCTCCACCCGAGCCCCGTGCTCATCGAGCACCGGTTATTTCGATGGACGGCGCAGCGGGGCGTCGGGCGGCTTCTCGAGGAGCTTTCGATCGACGCGGTCATTGAGCGCTACTACAACTTCGGCGGGGAAGGGATAAGAGGCGCTCACGAGCACGCCGTCCCATCTCTGCTCGAAGTGAACTCGCCTATCGTCGAGCGCCCCGGCTCTCGCAAGGATGTTCTCGACCAACTGGCGCTCTTTCGCCCGATGGAGCGATGGCGGCGCGAGATTTGCGAGAAGGCGACCGCGCTCGTCACCCCGCTTCCGGAGATCGTTCCCGAAACGGTGCCGCGCGAGAAGGTCCACAAAGTCAATTGGGGTGCGAACGTCGACAAGTTCCGCCCCGACGTCGAGCGGCGTTCACTCGACATTCCAGAGGATGGGCGCGTCGTCGTTTTCTCCGGAAGTTTTCGGCCGTGGCACGGCGCGGACCTGCTCGTTCGCGCCGCCGCCCGCGTTCTCGAAGGTGAAGCGGGCGACAAGGCGTTTTTTCTCTTCCTCGGGAGCGGGCCCGCCTGGCAAGATGCGAAGGCGCTCGCCGAGCGTCTTGGTGTCATCGAGAAGAGCCGATTCGTGGGCACGGTGCCCTACGAAGATATGCCGTCCTACCTTCGAGCCGCGCATATTGGCGTCGCGCCCTATCAGCCGTCCCGGCTCGACCAGATGAAGCTCGGCTTCTACTGGTCGCCCCTCAAGATCTTCGAGTACATGGCGACGGGACTTCCCGTCGTGACCCTCGACACACCTCCGCTACGCGAGATCGTCAGGCCCGGCGAAGAGGGCTTACTCTTCCAAGAGGCTGACACGGAGAGTCTCGCCCGCGGGCTCGGCGCGCTCTTGAAAGATTCGGATCTGTCCCGGAAGATGGGGAGAGCGTGTCGTGAGCGTGTCGTTGCCTACTTTAGCTGGCAACGACACTGCCAGCAGCTCGAAGCGATCTTGAAGGCGATGGTCGAGGCACGATGAATATCTTTCTGACGACGGATGTCTTTCCTCCAGGTGCCGGCGGAAGCGGCCGCTCTACCGCTACGCTCGCCAAGGCGCTCCTTCGCGAGGGGCACCACGTTCGCGTGGCGGTGGCGCGAACTGAGCCTCGTGACCAAGAGAGTTGGGAGGGCGTCGATGTCGAGGAAGTCAGAATCCCTCCCTCGCGACTCGGAGGGTCCAGGGACCGGGAACGCGCCTTCGCGTCCGGCCTGAAACGTGCCGCGGGCGAAGAGGCCTGGGATCTCGTCCACGCGCAGCACTGGCTCTCGGCGGTTGCTAGTCGACGCGCCTTTCCCCGCCTTCCCTTGATTGTGACCGTTCGAGATTACTGGCCGGTCTGCCTCTGGTCGACAATGCTCTCGGGCGATGTGATCTGTCCTGGTTGTTCCTATGCTCGGCGCGTGATCTGCGTCGCCCGCAACAAGCCGCTGTTCTCGCTCGCCGCTCCGTTGCTTCCGCCGATCATCGGAAGAGATCTCGGACGCCGGCAAGAGGCGTTGCGAGAAGCCAAGTCGGTCATCGCTGTGAGCCGCTACGTTGCGAGCAAGCTCCCTCTTGTCGACGCCCGAGTCATTCCGAACATGGTCGAGACGAGCTCCCAGGATGCATCGCGGCATCGTCCCGAGGGTCTACCAGAGCGTTTCGTCCTCTTTGTGGGGAAGCTCGAGCTCAACAAGGCTCCCGACAAGCTCTTCGCTATCCTCGAGCACGCCGGGGTGAAGCTCCCCCTGCTCATCGCGGGAACGGGCAAGCTCGAGCCGGCCTTGCGGGCCGAGGCGGGGAGAAGGAACCACGACGTGGAATTTCTAGGTTGGGTCGACGAAGCGCGTGTGTCGACGCTTCTGCGCCACGCGAGCGCGGTCCTGTTTCCTTCGCGGTGGCACGAGCCGTTCTCTCGCGTGCTCCTGGACGCGATCGGACTCGGAGCGGTGGTGGTTGCGGAGCCGACGGGTGGAACCGAGGAGCTCATCGTCGACGGTGTCAGCGGGCTTCTCGGCCGAAACGAAGCCGAGCTCGGGCGTGCCCTCGCGCAGGTGCTCGAGGACGACGCGCTCGCGGCGCGTCTCCGCGACGGAGCGCGAGCGCGGGCCGAGAGCGAGTTCTCGGAAGCGCGCGTCATCCCGAAGGTCGTAGCTCTCTACGAAGAGGTCACGCGTCCGTGAAAGTCGCTCTAATGTCGCGTGCACTCGCTCCGCACCACGGTCACGGCGGCCTCGAGCGTCATGTCGCGGCTCTGAGAAAGTACCTCATACGGGCGGGCTGCGAGGTAACAGTCATCACGACGCCGATTCCCACCGAGGATCCTGGTGTTCTCACGGTAGCCTATCGAACCATCCCCTGGCCGCGCGCCAGGGGCTTCGTCGTCCTCGATCGCAACTCGAACTATCTTCTCTGGAGCCTCCGGGCAGCTCGCCGGGTCCTCTCCGACGTCGGCCCCGACATCGTGCAAGCCGATGGTGGGGCAGCGTTCGGATTCGCTTGGTACCGAGAAGAGAGCTCGCCGCCACTCGTGCTCCACCCTCATGGAATGGAGGAGTTCAAGGCACCCATTGGGAAGCGTCTCGCCTATTGGCCTCTGAGAAAGGCGATTCGGTTCTCGGCGGGCCGTGCGGCGCGGGTCCTCGTGCCCGACGTCTCGATGACGGAGGACGTGTCGGACTACCTCGGGGTCGATGACGCTCGGCTCGCCCTGCTACCCAATGCGATCGATTTGGAAGACGTCGACCGCGGTAAAGACGATGTGGCGCCGTCACGCTTCGGAAGCGCAGCGGGCGAGCGCGTTCTTCTCTCGGTGGGTCGTCTCGAAGCGAACAAGGGATTCACGATCCTCGCTCGGGCCCTGGGAGCTATCAAGGACCGGCTTCCGGATCGATGGCGATGGGTTCTCGTCGGGGAGGGACCCGAGCATGCCGCCATCGAGCGGGAAGTGGAAGCGCAGGGCATCGGGCTGCACACGACGCTCACGGGGTCGATCGGGGACGCGGATCTATCCGGCCTCTACGAGCGCGCGGAGCTTTTCGTCCATCCAAGCCTCTACGAGGGAAGCTCGATGGTCACCCTCGAGGCCATGGCCCACCGAAAACCTGTCGTCGCTACTCGTGTCGGAGGGATCCCGGACAAGGTGGTAGACGGTGGCACGGGGATTCTCGTACCGCCCGCAGACGTCGAGGCCCTCGCGAGCGCCATCGAGGTCGCGATGACCATGCCCGAGGAGCTTGCCGACTGGGGACGTGAAGGACGACGTCTGGTGGACAAGGTCTTCTCGTGGGAGACGCGGATTCACGAGTTGGTGGCGCTCTACGAGGAGATCCTGGCTGCCCGTGGAAGTTCTGGCCGGTTGGCCTGACACCCGTCAGGTACCGAGCGATCGAATCATCGCCTCGACGGCGTGGGGAAAGACCCTTCGGAAGGTCGCGATGTTGAGCTCGAAACCGCATGGGCCTTCCTGGCGAGAGGGAGGCCCTTCAGTCTTTCGCGATCGCCTGTGAAGAGTTCCGGATTATCTTCCCCGCGGCCATCTCGGAGAATCCGAGCAACAGAAAATAGACGGTCATTCCAATTGCAGTCGAGAATCGCTCGATACTAACTATGGCGTATACCAGATCGGCGAGGTATAGGCGCGCTCCTGAAGTGTCATCGGGACTTCCTTCGGCATCGTCACGCCAAAACGCTTGCTGTCGTACGCCGTCCAGCGTGGCGTTGGAATCTCAAGCACGCGCACGTAGTAGAAGGCGCCCTGTTTCGGGTCGAAGTCCGGGTCCTTCCAGTAGGCCGCCATCAGCGGGTCGCCTATCGAGTTGCGATACGTCGCGTTCGGCACGTCAACCGTCGAGCCAACAGGGGTTTTGCAGCGCCCTTCGGCACCGATCTCGCGGCCGTCAGACACGGCCGTGTCGTAGACGCGCTCGTGCACTTCGCCTTCGCTGTCGAGCCAACTCTTAATGATCTGCACCCGGTCGAGGTTCGCGCCGTCAACATCGCGCAGCGTCCGTACCATGAACGTCGGCGCTTTACCGGCAGGAGCTTCTCTCAGGTCGCCCCCCATAGGCACGCCACGCCTGTAGCCCTGCGCCGCGAAGTCGGGCCGTTGGACCTCCTCCGGCTGGAAGTCCCAGCCGGCAAAGACCCGCCGTGATGCGCGTGCCAGTCGTGCCATAGACTTCTTTGCGCGCCATCGCGTCAAACAGCGACTCCCGTGTGTTCTCGCGGGCCCAGATACCGAGCAGGCCCCCGGCCTGGACATTCCAGGTGGCCGCGACAACCTCGCCGTCCTGGCCGCGCATGAAGACGTGTTTCCAGCGAACCGGGCTCGGTTCGTCGGCCGCCCATTTGCCGAAAAAGTTGTCTTCCTCGACGGTTGACATCGAAGTGTGCGTGTCGGTCGAGCCGATCATGCCGAACTTGAACGGGTTGGCGCCGAGTGTCTGCGTCCACTGCAGCCCGAGCTTGAGGGCCGAGCGCGCATATTCGGTCCGCAGCATCTCATTTTCCTTCGGGTCGCTCGGCGAGTTGAAGTTGCCGAAATCCCAAGTCTCGAAGTCAGCGAACTCGTCGTCGGTAGACAAGAACGGATGAGTCACCGTCGCCCTTGCTTTGCGTGATTTCGAGCAACGGCTCGCGCCGCGCCCGCTCTTCGGCGTAAGCGCGGGTAAAGGGCTTTGCCCGTAAACGTCTCTCCCTGGAACATGCGCCCGTTACTCATGTTCCCGTTGTGCGGGATCGCGAGCAGCTGCCCGTCCGTCTTCTGCTCCTAGGCATCCATGTATTTCCACAGGTCTTCGGGATCGGCACTGTCGATGGCGGAAAACGGCAGGACCTGGTTCACCCGGTCCGGGCCGTCACGGAAGATCACGACGCGGTGGAGGTTATTGGCACCGGGAAAGCTGGTCCACTCAAAGCCGTTGAAAGCGGTGAACTTCCCGGGCTCGTTGTAATTGGTGGCGATGGCCGTTACTCGTTCCCAGATGGAGCGCCTCGTCTTTGGGTCCAATTCCTTTCCCGTGCCCGGATAGATGATCGCTTTGGCAACGTCGAACGCTGCCAAGAGAGCTTTCTCGCCCCCGGCCTGGACCCCTTCATACCACCGCTTGCCCTCAGGCGTGGCCAGCATGGCGGGATCAGCTCCTAAGATCAGGTCCGCTAGGCCCATCATCTCCGCGTGGTCAGAAACGACCAGAAAATCGAACGGCCGATTGAGCCTCGCGCGCAAGCCGGTGTTCGACAACACCTCCTCGCCTCGCGCGAAGCGGTAAGAGTCTTCCGGCCCAAGCCTAGTGCCCATGAATCCATCGTCGTAGGACAAGTTGGAGTGGTGGTGCGTATCGCCCCAGAACACACGATTGGGAAAGTGCTGATCCACGTAGGGCGAGTACTCGATAATCTTGGCAGGGGCGTCCTCCGCTCGGGGCAGTGTTTCCTGCGCCCGCGCAAGTGGCGCCAGAGTGAGTCCGGCGGCAAAACAGTTTGCCACCAGAGCGGTCAGGGCTGAACTTCCGAGTTTTGAGGTTCTGAGCATTCTTTATTCCTCTCGATGGCCCAGTTGGGGTTGGTCATTTCCAGATAAAGCATCCCCTGAAGTCGAGACTCTCAAAGATGTCGCAGGAACCAACGTCAACACCGGCTGAAGCAGCTCGTACGGTCACATCACCGTTCATGTGCGGGAACAACAGATAAGGAGCCACCGTAACCCCGAAGGTCTTCAGAGATCGATGAAGTCTGCGCAATGGCAGGCTACCCAATCAGAAACAGGTGTTGAATTTCGGATGTGTTTCACAAGACCCCCGAGAAGATCATGTGGAGATCTAGCACTTTAACGCATTTTGTAAGGTCTATGTTTAGTCCTTGTTTCTTCGTTCGTCGTCGTAGGGCCACCAGCGGTACCATTCCTGTTGGATCAATAATGATGAAGGACAGGTGGACGGTGCCACGGGGATTCTCGTATCGCCCGCAGACGTCGAGGCGCTCGCGAGCGCCATCGAAGTCGCAATGACCATGCCCGCGGAGCTTGCCGACCGGGGACGTGAAGGACGACGTCTCGTGGACAAAGTCTTCTCGTGGAAGACGCGGATCAACGAGTTGGTGGCGCTCTACGAGGAGATCCTGGCTGCCCGTGGAAGTTCTGGCCGGTTGGCCTGACACCCGTCAGGTACCGAGCGATCGAATCATCGCCTCGACATAGCGACGTCCGGCTGGATCCCCGTCGGGCTGTTCGCCCAAATCGCGCGCGAAGTAGGAACCTTCGACTATTTTGCCGGCGGGCTTGAATCCTCTTTCTTCTTCACTGACCGGATGTCGCGCACGATTGCAAATCCCGTTGAGAAAGCGCAATTCCGATGGTTTCCAAGCAGCATCATGGATCTAGCGTCCCAAGTCTGGACGTGAGATAGTCCGACACCTCTTTCAGACCCGGCACAGAAAACCCACTCCAGATGTTCTGGAGGTTCCGATATTGCTCGTTGGCCAGCGAGCGATTGCCCATCGCCGCATGAGCGCGCGCCAGTCCACGAACGGACAGGGGCCGGTTGGGCGTGCGCAGGAGCGACTCCTCGTAGAAGGGCACGGCCTCTTCCGGCTGGCCGATCTCCAAGAAAATCTCTCCGGCGAGCTCGTGCACAGGCTTCAACGGGGTGGCAGGCCCATTGGGTCGACCCATGCTTTCGGCCAGTTCCACGCCCTTCTTGATGTGCTCGACGGCGCCCATCTTGTCACCCTTTGCCAGGGCGTCGAGCGCCTCGACTTCGTGCTGCGCGACGCGCGTCGGGTTCGCCTCTCGGTTGTATATCGACAAGTCCGCAGCTTGCTTGTCGGCTACGACACGGATCTGACCGGCGGCTTTTCCGAGCGTCGCCTTGTCTCCGGTATGGTAGGCGCTGATACCCGTTGCCAGAAGCTCATGTGAGGACGACTTCTCCGTCACCGGCTTCACGTCCCACGTTTCCGTCTCCACAACATAGCGCGCTTTCACCAGCGGCACGCTCGACGCACCGCGAGCTTGCGAGCCGCTCTTCTCGTTCAATTCCTCCAGCCTTTCGATCCAGGTCTTGGCTTTGGCGTAGTCGCCACGCTGAAGATCGCCATACTGCCCCCACTCGAGTGCGTGCACGGCACTACCAATGGTGTCTCCCGGCTCCCACAGGTTGATGGCCGCATCGTAAGCGGATTGGTTGGACATCGAGACCCGTTCCCACATGCCGCGCTGAATGAAGATATGCGATGGCATATGACGCGCGTGCGATACGACTTCCGCAATCTCCGCGAAGCGATTGGCGGCGGGAAGCGCCAGCGGTGCGTGCAACGGGTCGTCGAAAGCATGAATGGTGTAGTGAGCGCCACCGGGGTGATTCGGATTCCGCCCGAACACTTCGAGCGCGATCGCCCCGGCCTCGACGTACATCCGGAAGGTGGTGTCACCGGTGGGGCGCACGGCGGCGATCGTCGCCAGCGCGTAGTGCGAAGCGACCTCGTCGTCTTTGGGGTATTTCTCGTACAGACGGCGCATGGATTCCATGTAGCCAATCTTGCGCTCGGCGATATCTCCTTCGGCCCACAGAAGCTCGACCGCTTGCAAAAAACCCTTCTCCCGATCCGTCGGCGCTTTCGCAAGCCGCTCTTCAGGCGTTGCTCCCAACCGCTTCAAGACCGCACGAGGAGAATCCAGATCCCTGTCGCCGATCAGCGGATGGTTGTAGCAGAGACTCTCACCCCAGTAGGCCAGGGCGAAGTCCGGGTCCAGCTTCTGTGCCGCCTGGAACTCGGTAATGGCCTGCTTCCATCCGAAGCTGTGCAGAATGGCCGCGCCACGCAGGAACCGCGCCTGGGCTTCGGGTGATTTCGTCGATGTCGGAAAAACGAGCGTTCCGACGTCATCGCCCTGAGCTGCCACCGTACCCACACTGACCGCGACTACGAGGAACGCGACACAAATCGCCTTGAAACCTTTCATGTTTTCCCTCCTCGAGAAAATCCAATTTCCCACGTCTTTGGGCCGGCCTTTCAAAGAACTCAGTCTAGCAGCAACTCCTGTAGCCAGCCACTCGGCCCTACCCTTCGCCAAGGATCATGATGGATAGCCGCATCGAGACGCGGAAGAGTTCGGCCTGGACGTCCGCCATCTTCTGATGCCGCGCCGGGGCTGACGGTGCTGAGAAGGTAGCTTGCTCTACTTGGCGACGGCGCCGCCGAGAAACTTCCCGTCCACGCACTGGTCGGAGCGGCAGTTGTCCTGAAAAGGCGAGCCCAGCTTCACGAGAAGATCCACCGTGTCGGGTTGCGGGATGAAGAACCTGGACGGGCCGAAGGCCATATCCGCGACGGAGTCGCCGTCCCCGTTGATGAGGTCCACGCGCGCTCCGTGGCCCACGAGGTACTGGACGACCTCGTTGTCGCCTATCGCTGCCGCTCCGTGTAGTGCGGTGAACCCATCTTTTTCCACGGCGTTGACGTCGTTACCGATCTCAATGCAGTACTTCACCGCTTCCAGGAAGGAGTCCGGGGCGTTCTGGCTGAGGTTGCCGACCCAGCCGATGCCTGCCGCCACCATCAAGGGGGTGACCCCTCCGTCCGTCTTCAGCTTCGGGTCGGCACCACTCGCCACGAGCAACTGCATGGCTTCGACGTCGCTCGACATGGCGGCTCGCCAAAATGCCGTCGCTCCCTCGTGCCCGACCCACCCTCGGTCGTGCGAGGAGGGGCTGAACCAAAGCTTGCCTCTGACCCGTGCGTTCGGGTTCGCTCCGGCTTCCAGTAGCGATCGAATCAATTCGGAAGAACCGACGACCTGCTGATCCGTTCTCGGATTCGGCGCCCAGGATACGGGTGCGTAGCGCATGTGCACCGCGGCGTAAAGGGGGGTCAGGCCGTCGAGGTTCGCACGGTTCGGATCCGCCCCTTGGTCGAGCAGGTACTTCGCCACCGTGTAGTGACCGTTTCCAATCGCGATCACCATCGGGCTCGAGGCATCTCCCCCACTCACCCGGTCGATGTCGGCACCCGCCTGAAAGAGTGCGCGGACCGACTCCAAGTGGCCTTCGCGAGCGGCAAACAACAGAGCGGTCATCCCACCCATCGCGGAGTTCGCACCGGATTGCGCGGATTTCATGCGGCCCTTTCGCTTTTCGTTGGAGTTCGCGTCCGTGTCGCTCCGGTCCTCGTTGAGGGCAAGGACGTACGAAGAGAGCTCGGGGTGCGCACCACGCTCGGTGAGCTGTTTGATGACTTCCGAGCGGTTCTCCCAAGCGGCAAACATCAAAGGGGTCTGACCGTGGCGAAACTCCCTGGCATTGACGTCTGCCTGGTGGTCCAGGAGCACTCGCACCGCGTCCACGCTGCCCGACATCGCCGCCGACATCAACGGGCTGGCCCCGGTGTCGGTCGATCGGTTCGGGTCGGTACCCGCTTTCAGCAAGGCCTCGATGAAAGCATCACTCCCGTTCTTGCTCGCCAAATGAAGCGGTGTGATGCCACCGATCCTCGTCGCCGAGCTCACCTTGGCCCCGGCACCGAGAAGAAGTCGACCCATCGCCAGGTCGTCCCGGAACGCGGCCCAGTGGAGCGCAGTCATGCCGTCGCCCTGCATCGAATCCACGTCCACGTTTCTCTGCAGCAAGGCCTGCACCCCAGCCACGTCGCCCTGGGACGCCAGGACGGGAAGCTGCACGTTGGTCTCCGCGGCCGAAGCGAGCGCCGCCACGCTCAATCCGATCAAGCTCTCGAAAAGCATTAGTTTCCCTTCAGATCGCGACTTCGCCCGTGCTGTCGCCAATACTCTCTATGTCGACTCCGAGCTTGCGAAGCATCGTCAGCAACACGTTCGCCATGGGTGTTGCGTCCGGGCAACGGAGATGCAGATTGCCTTCGAGCAGCCCGTTGGCGTGTCCGGCCAGGAACAGAGGAACGCGCAAGTGGTTGTGCACGTCTCCATCCCCCATCGGGCTTCCATAGAGAACCATGGAGTGGTCCAGCAAGTTGCCGTCGCCGTCGGGGGAGTTCTTCAGTTTCTCGAGGAAATAGGCGACATGGTTCACATGGAACTCGTTGAGCTTCGCGAACTCGGCGAGCTTGTCCGGCTTGTTCTGGTGATGCGACAGCCTGTGAAAAGGTGTCTTGACGCCGCTTCCCTCGAAGACGCGAGAGCTGACGTCACGGCTCATCTTGAACGCGGAGACGCGCGTGACATCCGTCATGAAAGCCAAGACTTGCAGATCGAGCATGAGCTTGACGTGCTCGGACCAGGTATCCGGGACGCCGATGGGGGCGGACGGAAGCGACTCCGTCTGCTCGGCGTCATCGCGCTGCTCCGCCTTCTCGATCCGCCGCTCGATCTCGCGGACGTTCTCGAGATAGCCGGCGAACCGCGCCTGGTCACTCGGACCGAGGTCCCGTTTCAGTGCCGATACCTTGTCCAGAATCCCGTCCAGAATGCTGGCACTGGTCTCCCGGCGGCGGAGCCGCTCTTCCGGTGTCGCACCATCACCAAAGAGCCGCTCGAAGACCACCCGCGGGTCCCTCTCCATGGGAAGTGGCGTCGTGGGCGACGACCAAGAAATCGTATTGGCGTAGATGCAGCTATAGCCGTAACCGCAGGCGCCGGTCAGAGAGCCCACGTCCTCGATGCAGACTTGGATCGACGGCAACGGCGTGTCCTGACCGGCGTGCCGCGCGTAGATTTGATCCATCGACGTGCCGTTGTAGAAATCCGCACCTTCGGTCCTCTTCGCGTGGGCGCAGGTCAGAAAGGACGCGGAGGAGCGGGTGTGGTCGGCGCCGGCCTCGACCGCCGTTTGGGCCGTTGCCAGGGCGATATCCGTATGGCTAACGATGGTCAGATAGTCCCGGTAGGGCTCGAGTGAGCTCAGGATGGGCGTAATCTCGAAATCGTGGCCCTCTTCCGCGGGAGACCAGTAACATTTGGCGGTACCGTCCCCGGTGCTACCGGCAGAGCCGTGCACCATTTCGAGCGCTGCCAGGCGCGTGCGCGGGACCGCCGCGCTCTTGCTCGTTGCCGCCATCGCCGGCACCATCGAGTCCAAGAACGGCAGGGCCAATGTGACGCCCATCCCGCGAAGCGCCGCCCGTCTGGAAATGTGCTTCTTCGTAACGAACACGGTACTCTCTCCTCCTTGACTCTTACTGCATGGCGACCGCATCGGTTGCCGCTTCGCTCTCCTCTGCCCTTCTCATCTGGAACGGGGTGCTCTTCACGACACCCAGGACGAACGACGAGACTCGGTTGTCGTTCTGCGCCGCGTCCATCGCAATCGAGCGAACCGCGGGCATGTCGTAGTGCCGAATGACGCGCCCCATGGCGTACATCAGAAGATTCCGCGCGAAGTTTCTCAGAAACAGGGTCTCCGAGCTCAGCAAATAGGCGTGCAGATCCCGAGGGCCGCTCACGTGCGTTCCGTCGAACAGCCTGGCCGAGGGATCGATAACGAAGCCACTGTCCTTGATGCGCCAAGCCCCGATAGCGTCGAAATTCTCGAGCGTGTAGCCAATCGGGTCGATCATGTTGTGGCACGACGAGCACGCGGGATTCGTCCGGTGAGCCTCCATGCGCTCGCGTACCGACAGATGCACCTCGCCCGACTCGTTCTCCTTGAGGGGAGGGACGTTGGCGGGAGGCTGCGGAGGCGGTGTCCCGCGGAGAACGTCCATGATCCAAGCGCCGCGAATCACGGGCGAGGTCCTGTTGGCGAGAGACGTCAGCGTCAGTATACTCCCGTGTCCCAGGATGCCCCTTCGGTTCTCATCCGGAATCGTCACACGCCGAAATCGGGTCCCGATGATATTGGGGATCCCGTAGTGCTCCGCCAAACGCTGATCAACGAAGGTGTAGTCCGCCGTCAGGAGGTCGAGGATGCTCTTGTCCTCACGAACGGTGTGGTCGAAGAAGAGCTCGGTCTCGCGCTGCATCGAGAGAGTCAGATTGTGATCCCAGTCAGGGTACTCGAAGACCTCCGGGTGGGCATCCTTCAAGTTCTGCAGATGCAGCCAATGAGAGGCGAAGTTGGTCGCGAGGGTCTCAGAGCGCGGGTCCGCGAGCATCCGGCGCACTTGTTGCTCCAAGACGTCAGGGTCTCTAAGCTCGCCCTCGCTAGCTACGGTGATGAGCTCGTCGTCGGGGATGCTGCTCCAAAGAAAGAACGACAGCCGCGAAGCAAGCTCCAGGTCGCTGACCCGGTAGTTCTCACCGGGAGCGACGCCGGGAGGCTTGCGCTCGAAGCGAAAGATGAACTCGGGATCGGCAAGAATTCCCTGTATCGCGGTTCTGATGCCGGCATCGAAGTCCCTGCTCCGCCTCCCGGACTCGTACAAGCTAAGGAGGGCCTTCGAGTCCTCGGCGTTCACGGGCCGCCGGAAGGCCGATCGCGCTAGCCGCGAGAGAATCTGCTTGGCACAGGCACGCTCTTCCTCGGCAGAGCTGGACTCGGCAGGACGGCAGACGAAAATCTTGCGGCGGCTGGGTGTATCGCTCACTCCCGTCACCTTGTAGGGACCGGCGACACCGATATTCCTCAGGTGAGGCAATCCTGTCAGTCCTTGGACGTTGCCCGTCGTGAGGTCCGCCGTCGTTTGGTCGAAAGGCCTGAGAAAATCCTGAACGGGCCCCTCGCCCCTCTGAATGAAAGAAGCCGAGATCGTTTGAGGGCCCGCCGGAACGTGAATCGGTGGTGTCCTCAGATCCGCGGTCTCCTTCATCTTCCGATCGACGTCGAAGAGCATCACTCTTTCGCCGTTGAGGGCCACCTCGAGCTGCTCCTCTTCGGCAGGCTTGTTGTCACCGAACAGCTGTCCGAGGCTCCTGAAGTAGAGGCTGATTCTGAAGATGTACTCGCCGTTGGCCGGGAAATTGTGACGCACGGCCATTCCGCCGCGCGTCCCGAAGGGCGTACCGTCCACGTGCCGCATTTGCGAGAAGGCCTGCGGTACGACGTAGGTCTCGACGAGAGGACTGGCATCGGGGTCTCCCACTGCCAGGCGGCTGATTTTTCCGGCCGCACTGATGTAGCTCTCGAGAAGCGTCGGAGAGATGCTCAAGACGTCCGACATGTTGTCATAGCCCTGTGTCATATCGTCGGGCGGCAAAAGCAACTCGGCGTTCACTTCGAGCCCGAGCAGATCGCGGATCGCGTTGGCGTATTCGGGACGATTCAGCCGGTGCAGACTGGGGCGGCCGGGATTCGGGTCGGCGGCGGCCGCCTCGTCGATGCCCTTCTCCAGATCGTGGACGAAAGCATCCATCTCGGACGCGGCCGGCCGGGGCATTCCCTCTGGCGGCATAAACCCGGCGCGGAGCTTCAGAATGACTTTTTCCAGCGACTCCGCGTGCCGTTCGGGCTCGGTGAGGTCTACGTTCTGAAGCGAGAAATTGCCGAGTTTGAGGTCGTCGTTATGGCAGGTGGAGCAGTAATCACTGACTAGGGCGCGATGTGTTGCGGCAGACGGAGGTTTCGGAGCGCTCTCTGCAGCCGAAGCCGACAGGATTGCTACGAGCCCAAGGAAGAACGTCGTCTTCATGAACCCCGACCCTTCAAACTCTAGATCTATAGTAGACGCGATCCAGATTTGCAACCGCCCACGGGGACCGCAGCACACGCCTTATAATAATGTATCATGAGACTGTCAAGGCAGCTGGGGAGCCTGTGGTGGGGCGCGCTTCTAGCCGCAGCCGCCCAGCCTTCGGCCGCTCAGGTCTACGAAGAAACCCTGCCGACCGGCCACCCGGTAATCCGTTACTGGCGGACGGATCTCGACGACCCGGTCACGCGCCTCGTCAAACGGTTCGAGAATCGAAAGTTGGAGCTAGTTTTCCATGGAGAACAGCTTTCGTACCTGCCGAGCCTCTTCGAGCATCTCGGAGTGAGCACGGATTCGCAGGTTCTGGTCTTCTCGAAAACCAGCCTTCAAAAGACGAGCATCTCTCCACGGACTCCCCGTGCCATTTATTTCAGCGACGAAGTTGCGATCGGTTTCGTTCCCGGCGGCAGCGTCATCGAATTGGCGGCCGTCGATCCGAGACAGGGCGTCGTTTTCTACACACTGAGCGCCGAGAAACCCAACCGGCCCCGGTTCGTGCGTCCCTCCGTCTGCCTCGAATGTCACCAAGGACCCGCAACCCTCGGCATCCCCGGCATGTATGTGGGCTCGGTGGCAACGAGCCCGTCGGGACGGGCCCACTTCCACCTGGGCACCGTGGTGACGGATCACCGTACGCCTTTGGAAGATCGTTGGGGCGGATGGTACGTCACCGGAACGCATGGCGGACAGGTACACAGAGGAAACGCCGTCGCGTTGGATCCCACGAACGTCGGTGTCATGGCGACGCATGAGACGCAAAATCTAACGAGTCTCGTCAAGAAATTCGACGCAAGCGGTTATCCAGCCCCGTCGAGCGACATCGTTGCGCTCATGACGCTCGAGCACCAAACTCAGATGATAAATCTCTTTACTCGTCTCCATTGGGAGGCCAGGATCGCCGCCAAGGTCGTTACCGCGAGAGACCGCCTGGACGCACGCATCGACGAAGTGGTCCGTTACATGCTTTTCGCCGACGAGATAGCACTCGAAGAACCGATCCAAGGCGTATCGCCCTTTACCGAAAGCTTTGCGCGGCGAGGACCGCGAGATGCGAAGGGCCGGTCTCTTCGTGACTTCGACCTTCGAGACCGACTCTTTCGATATCCCTTGAGCTATATGGTCTATAGCGCGGCTTTCGACGCCTTGCCGGACAGCGTTCGCGAACCGGTGCTCCGGCGCCTCTTTGACGTATTGGCGGGCGAGACGGAGGGGAACTACGCCAACCTCTCCGCCGAAAACCGGACCGCGATTCGGGAGATCCTTCGGGAGACGAAATCGAATTTGCCGGCCTATTGGACGCTGAGTCTGTCGCGCATTCACTGGACGCCCGGTTCCAAGACGCTCTTCTACGAGTCCAAACCCTCCCCCGACGACCCGTTCCATCCCCGGACGCACTAAAGCTCTCCCCGATAAAAACGCGCCGCCCTAATACACACCGATAGCCCCAACAGGAATCGCCTGACATTAGGTTTCACGACGGCTCCGGGTGGCCGGCGAGGAACCGTAGCCTAGCCATTCTGGAAAGTTCGGTCAAAGCGGCTTTATCTGCACGTTGCGAAATCGGATGAGCCCCCCGTTGTTCTGCAGGGCAATCGGTCCAGACGAATAGCTTTCATCCTCAAGGTCTGCCACGAGTGTGCCGTTCAAGCGGGCGACAATGTGCGAGCCTTCGGCCGTGATCTCATACGTGTTCCATTGGTCTCCGGCCTCGATGCTCGCGAGCGGCGGAGTGAAACGCACGATGGCTCCGGTCCGATATTCGGGATTGGTGCTCTGGTCGTAGATGTTGACCTCATATCCTGTCTCGGGGGTAATCTCATCTGGGTCCTGGCAACGTATATAGACGCCGCTGTTCGCGTCTGGACTTGGCCAGAACTCTACTTTCAAATGAAAGTCAGTGTAGGAGTCGTTGGTCAAGAGATAGCTAGATTTGTACCCGTCCGCCTCCACGTAGTCGTCGATGATGTTCCATTCCGCTTCACCCACCATGTTGAACTGACTCAGGTCCTTGCCATCGAAAAGCGTGACCCACTCGGTCTCCGCCGGCTCGGGTTCTGGCGACGGCGGATCGTTGGCGCTCTGGCATGCGGCGCTCGTGAGCGCGGCCAGGATCACCAGGGCTTTTAACATAGGCTTCATTTTGACCTCCTAAACGACGCAAGCGAGTCGGGGACGGGCGCCCGCAGATCAGCGAAGAGCCCGTCCCTGGAGTAATTGTCGGCGGCGGCGTCGGTCGTCGCTTCGAAATCTCGAACACCACGCTCAATGAGATGCTCAAGCGCTATAATATCTCGTTGGAGAAGAAAGAGTCCTCTTCGACGCACTATCAGGGTGCTGAAAAAGTCATCTGCACCCTGCGCGACCGCTTCGTGCAGCGAGCCTGTCGAGCACGAAGTGCGAATAAATGGGCCGTAGAAGGCCCGAGCACTGGAGCGAGGTCTGGATGGGGCCGAAGGTTTCTTTTGCGATCGGGATCTGTGTAGTGCTCGTCTCACTACCCCCTGCAGAATCGGCGGACGACCGCGTCGAGCGGCTTTCCGAGGAGCATCGGACGTGGCTCGAGCGGGACGTCGTCCTCATCATCACCGACCGGGAGCGCGAGGTCTTCTTGACGCTCGAGACCGAAGAGGAGCGTAATCGGTTGATTGGCGCCTTCTGGCGAAAGCGCGATCCCAACCTCGCCACGCCAACGAACGAGCTCAAAGACGAGCACTACCGGCGTCTCGAGTACGCCAACGGGGTCCTCGGGAGAGATAGCTTCCGTGAGGGATGGCAGACCGATCGAGGGCGCTACTACATCATTCTCGGCGAGCCGCGGGAGATCCAGCGTAACGAGGGTTATGGCGAGACCGTGCCGACGGAGCTCTGGTTCTATCAAAGTGAGCCGGTGCAAGGCCTTCCGGCGTTCTTTTACCTACTCTTCTTCAAGAGGGGCGACGTCGGCGAGTACCGCCTTTACGACCCGGTCATCGACGGCCCCCAGGCCCTCTTGACGGGGACGCGATACTCGGCGAGCTCGGACGCCCTTGCCGCCGTGAATGCGCTCCGGAACGTTTCTGAAGAGCTCGCCAGGGCATCGCTGTCCTTCGACACGAGTCAGCCTCCGGATTTCATCTCGGGACAGCCCACACTCGGGACGCCCATGATGATGGCGCGCATCGAGGACTCTCCCAAGCGGATGATACGCACGGACTACGCGGATGCTTGGATGCGCTACGGCAATCGAGTGTCGGCCGAATACTCTTTCAACTACGTTCCGTCGAGGAACGTCTTCTCGGTTCTCGTCGAGCCGGGCGGAACGGCAATCGTCCAGTACAGCATCGAATTGGATCCTCAGAACTTCACGCTAGCGACCGATGGGGAGGAAACGAGCTACTATACGACGCTCGACATCACCACCGAAGCACGCACGAGCGACGGCGTGCTCCTGGTGGCGAACGAGAAGGAACTCTTTTTCGAGCTTTCGCCGAGCCAGATCCAGCAGGCGCGGTCCTTTCCCTTCGCGTTTCAGGACAACTTCCCGCTGGTGCCCGGCGACTTCACGGTAACCGTGATTCTGCGCAACCGCGTGGCCCAGCAGTATACGGTCGCGGAGCGAGAGCTGCACGTGCCGGACTTTTCGAGAGAAGCCCCCACGCTCTCGGATTTGGTTCTCGCCTTCGACAGCAACGGTGTGGCCGGCGAATTTCGCCAGGGCGAGATCCGTACCTACCAAATCGGTGATCTCCGCCTCGAGCCCGCCGCGGAGAACCTTTTCGTGATCGGCGATACCGTGCATTTGGTCACGCAAGCCTACGGCGCCTCGCCGGATCACCAGGTGCTGTTCGAGCTCGCGGGAGCGGACGGGCAAGTGCTTGTGGCTTTGAATAGCTCGATCGCGCCGGACGGGACGGTGCTCGATCACCTGCGACTGAACGATATGGTTGGCGGCACGTACCCATTGAAGGCGAGTCTCGTCTCGCCGGATGGACAGACGCTATCGTCGCGGGAAACCTCGTTGACTGTGTCACCGCGATCGGTCGCGGCCAGGCCTTCCTTCGTCCATCGGCGGGGGGTCAATACGAACATGCCGGGGCTCTTGAGCGCGATGCTGGGCGACCAGCTATGGAGTGCCGGACGCTTCGAGGAAGCGAGGACGGCGCTCGAGAAGGCGGTCGCCGAGAACCCACGGCTCCCAAAGGCTCAATGGATGCTCGCGAACGCGTACCTGCGCGAAGAGAGACCGGACGATGCCCTGAAGCTGCTAGCGCCGCTCGAGGAGGAATTTGGCAAACAGTACGAAGTGGTCGCCGGCCTGGGGTACTGTTTCTATCTGAAAGTCGATTTCGAGCAAGCGACGTCCTACTTCGCCAGGGCCATCCTGCTGCGGCCTCCCGATACGATGCTGCTGAATGCTCTGGGAGAAAGCTACCAGCGGCTCGGCAAAATCGAGGAAGCGCGTCAGACATTCGAGAGATCGCTTGCCCTCGACCCCGAGCAGCTATTCGTCAAGGAGCGACTCGTCTCGCTCGAAACGACGGGCGGCAGTCCCTAATTCGTCGCACTAATAGACCGCGGCATCGACGAAAGCTCTAAGCCGGGGGAGCCCGGCGGACTGCTCCGATACTACCATCGGGAAGCCGCACGAGTTCTTAACTCCACGCCCTCCGACGAAAGACATGCCTCGAGCGCCTTGACTCGCTTGTCCGGGTTCTACTAGCGTGATTTACCCTTCGATTGGCGAGACATGCAGGGCGATTCTACGAAGCGCTATAGCGAAGAATTAGACTCTGAACTCGAGCGACAAAACGCCTAGGGCGTACGGCACCTGTTCCCTGCCCAGCGGGGACGTCCGTGCCGCCTTGGTATCGAGGGATTCCCCTGGAAGCCCATCGGGCTGGAAGACGTGGAGGAGTTCCCGGCGCCGGAAGCGGCAACCCTCAAAGTGTTGCGCACGGAGGTATTGCCGCGTCGTGAGCCGAAGCTCAGCCTCACGGACTCGGGCTCGTGAGTGAGGAGGGTGCCCTCTCCGGGATGCGCGTGCTCGACCTGACGCGTGCGCCAGGCCGGCGTGATTTTGAGGCCGTGCTGAGCGTGGCTCGGCGGCTCACGTGACGATCTTGTAAACGGCCATGGAAAGGAACGCCACGTTTCCGACAAGAACCAAGGCTCGCCAGGCCGTCGATCCGCGCGCGTATCGGGGCAATGTGGTGTCTAGATACAAGAGGATGAACCCCAGCAGTGCAAAGACGACTGATACCACCGCCGCGATCACCGCGATCAGAACGACGGGCTGGCCCAGCAAGATGGCGGACAGCATGATCAGCAGGTAGACGCCCATGGTCGCCCGATAGATCGAGATTCGAGTAAACCGGGTGGTCATTGAGGACACGATCGAAGCAAGGGCTCGACCCTTGCCGTCTACGCCCGCTAGCACCGTGCTGAACAAAGTGAAGAATGCCGTAACTAGGAAGACGGTCCTCCCGTAGGGAACGCTGCCGAGCATGTTGGACAGCACCGCCATGGTCTCCTCTCGCTTGGGCTCGAGGCCCTGGCTGTGCAGGATCGTCGCGCCGAGAACGAGAAAGCACGCCGAGAGCAGAAAGATCAGGGTGTAGGCACAAAAACAGTCGAGCCGCACCGTCGTGATCCAGCCGCGGTACTCTGGCTCGTCGGGCGCCCCTCCGATCTTCTCCTTGAGCCACGACGAATAGAGCAGCGTCGTGGGCCCGGCGCCCACCCATCCCATGAGCCCCATGATCGTCAAGGTCGAACCGTCGGGGATGGTGGGCACGAAGCCCGCAAGAAGTTCGCCGGGGACGATCGTGACGTTCCACGTGGCGTAGAGCACGCCTCCTACCAGGATGGCCGCTATCGCGAGCACGACCTTCTCGAGGAATCGGTAAGACCCCGAGATAAGAACGAACGGGACGAGGAGGACGATGCCGACGGCTGCCTGCCGCATCTCTATCCCAGGGAAGAGGCCGTTGACGGCCGTGCCGGCAGCGAGAGCGATGCCACCATAGGCGAGCGCTTCCAGGGCGAAGATGGCGACGACGAGGCAATTCACCCAACCCCGAGGTCCGGGAACGGAGTTGAACGAAATGAAGATGTCCTTGCCCGTAGCTACCGTGCAGCGAGCGAGGCCCTCGGTGAAAGCAGCCTTGTACACCAAGGTCCCCAGGGCCACCCAAGCGAGGGCGTAGCCGTACAGCGCACCGGCTCGCGGGGTCAGGATCAGCTCGCCGCTCCCGACGGCGAGAGAGGCGAAGACGATCCCGGGCCCCACGAACCGCAGCCTCTCCCCGAGCGTTCGCGGCGGTGCGAGGGTGCCGGTAGCCAAGAACTATTCCTCGAGGTCTGGGCGTCGAACACCAGAGTCGGCGTGCTGGATCGCCAATGACCGCAGAAGGAGGCGAGGCATTCCGGTGAGGTTACTATCAACCGCGGGCGGATAACAGCCAAAAAGCGCCCCAAGGGGGCGCGGTCGCTCCTTTCTTCGTTTGATCCGTCTCACAGAAGTGGGTAATCTGCCGCGTTGACGCGGCGGTGTGTGGACTGTCTCGAGGAAGGGCCCATGAAGAGGCTTGTTTTGATTCTAAGTCTCATCGTTCTATGGCCCTTAGGCGCGTCGTGGGCACAACTGTCCCTTCCGAATGAAATGGGCGTGGCCATGGGCCATCTACACTATTTTGTAAAGGACATAGAGGCGAACAAGAGGTTTTGGATCGAGTTGGGGGCGACACCGATCAAGGTGGGCACGGATGAAGTCATGAAACTCCCCGAGGCCCTGATTTTCCTGAGTCCAGGTGAGCCCTCGGGAGGCAGCGAGGGATCGGTGGTGAATCACGTGGCGTTCCGAGTGCCGTCAACCGCCCAAACGATGGTCAGGTTGACGGCCGCAGGCATAAAAGTGCAACTTCCTCGTCGTCCCGGTTCAACAATGCGCTATGTATTCACTCCGGAAGGTGACAGGGTCGAGCTCTTCCAGGACGGATCGGAGAATGTGCCCTTTCATCCCGATGAAGGCCGAGACGATCTCCATAGGCTGAGCCGGAAAATGACGGTTCCGATCATGACCCACCACATCCATTTGTATGTGCCGGAAGGCTCCATGGCGGAAGCCAAAGCGTGGTACGTCAAGATGTTTGGTTCCATATCCGGAAAGCGGTGGAACTACGAAGCCGTCGATTTGCCGGGGATGAACCTGAATTTCTTGGAGCAACCAGAAGCCTTGGCCCCGACCAGGGGGCGGAGGCTGGACCATATCGGTTTTGAGGTCAAGAATCTCGAGGCGTTCTGCAAGAAGCTGGAAGCGAGCGGAGCGACGCTTGATAGACCCTACAAAAAACTTCCGACGGGTGTTGCAACAGCTCTTCTTACCGATCCTTGGGGGACATCCATCGAGTTGACCGAAGGCCTGGACCGTTATTGAACGAGCTCAGCTAGTTCTTACTCGCTCGGGGCACTCTCGGGAGTGTCCGTGTAGAGGGCGTTGAATAGGAACTTGAAGGTCCCGTGGGGCTGACCCCTGAAGCTGACTTCTGGCCCGAAGAGCACCACTCTGCCTTCGCCGAGGCGTGCCTCGACGATGGCGACGCTGCCCTCGAGAAACGTCTGGCCCCAGGCCCAACCGCTGCGCAACGGATTCTTGCCGAACCAGGCAACAGGACGCACTCCCAGCGAGCCAGCATTGGGCGGAAGCCGCCAAGCTGGACTCCGATCGAAGAAGACATCGACCTTTTCCCGTTGGCCCCAGGAGATCGGATGATCGGTGTCGACGTGGACCTCGAGGACCGAGCCTGGGACATAGAACTTCTCGTCCGGCAGAGGCGTGACCGTGCCCTCCGGGTCGCGTTCCACCAAGGCGTTGTGAATCGGGATTTGGAAGTGAGGCGCGAGTCTGCGGGCGCTACTTCCGATCGCGAGGATCGCTCCTCCATCGTCGACGAACTGCCGCAGCTGTGGGATGGTCCTTTCAACCGAAACGTAGCCCAACTGGTCGCCATACTCGGCCGCGATGGAGTCGGGGACCGGAGCGGCGTCGATGGGGAGGCTTAGGAATAGCTTGGACTCATCTTCGAGAACCGGTGGAATGACGGGTCGACGATCCTCGGGTCCGGCGGCCGGAATTCGGGCGAATCGCTGCCGGAAGGCGGCTCCGGGGGCGTCGCCTACGAAAACCAGCACGTCGAACTTGGCCGCCAGGTTGCCGGCGTCGAGCGCCGGAGGGTAGACGACCTCGAATGAGAACTCGAACTGCTCGAGGAGCCAACGTGTCCAGCCGGACTGTACCGAGCCGCCGTAGCGGTCCCACAGGCCGATGTGGGTCGGCCGAAGCTGTACCATCTTTCCGCGGGGCGTGATTGAGGTTCCCTCGAAGTGGAGGCCCGCCTCAGCGGCCAGCTGCTGGAGCCTCGGCACCGCAGATGCGCTGGCACGAACGTAGATGGCCCCGGCCGGGTAGGGGCTGCCACCGGCGGTGAGGGGCTCGCTGTATCGGTAGACTTCCTCGCCGCCCGCTAACAGCCGATTGATGGCGACGAAGGCGTCGTTCACCCGCGGGCTCAGGAGAAAGCCTACCGCGCCCTCCTCGTTGGTCACCGAGCCGGTCGGTGGCGCGGCGAAACCTTCGATCGGCTCGAACGGACCGTCAAAGCCGTCGAGGATTCGATCGAAGTCGATGCCCATTTGGTAGGCAACCGTCCAACCGGCGATGTCGTAGGGATGCGTCGGAGGCGCACCCGGGTAGGCAAAGTCGTCGGGGTGAACTTGTGGCTCGAACATGTCGAGTACGAACGGCCGAAAAGCCTGGGCCGACTTGATTACGTAGGATCCCGCAGGGTAGGACTTCCCGGCGATCTCGAAAGAGCTGGTAGCGCGATGGACGGCGATGCCGTTTTTGATCAGCGTGTTGACGAACTTGGTGGCAGTCAGAAAGTCATCCTGGTCGGAGGGCACAATGAAGCCGCGCGGATCGCGCGCCTCGGGGTCGCGGAGATGATTCTCGTGATACTCCAACGGCAGCCAGCTTTCTTGTTCCTCGGGCTCGAGGCCCGGGTTTAGCGACACCTTACTCTCGAACTGCGTGACCGCAGCGCTACTGACTCCGCCCTCGTCTCGCCGCTCTTCGGGGTTGGCGGCTACGGCCGCTTCAACGGCCGCGATTCGCGTCGGGTTGAGCGTCCAGTGGTCGCGACTGCCCCGCTCGATCGAGTTCTTTCCCATTCGGTAAATATTGAACAGAAAGTCCTCACGAAGCTTCGAGGCGATATCGAGCACCGCTCGGTTCGCGGTGTGCTCGTATTCCATCGCCTGCTGGAAATGCCATTTCTGCGGAGCAACGGGAGCCGGCACGTCGTTGCTGGGGAGCTGTCTGTGCAGAATAAAGGGAATCCAGATCGGGTTTGGGCTGCCATTGACCTCGGTAAGCAGTCCGATCATGTTGTGATAGTAGGGCGTGGTGCGTAGGCCGCCATTCCACCAGGTTGTATAGGACGCCCCGGTTCCCATCACCGAACCTGGCATTCCATCTCGCACGAGGCGGCTGTGCATCGCGGCTCCCACGGTATCGATGCCCAAGATCACCAACGGGTCGAGGTTGTAGTTGAACGGGCCGCGGAAAGGCGGCACGAACATCACCACTCCGGAGGGTCCGCTCTGGTGGTGGTTGTAGACGATCTGGGGGAACCACTGCCGATACAGAATGTCGTTCATGGCGGTGGTCTCCGACTGGGTCGACATGTAGAAGTCGCGGTTGTTGTTGCCTCCCGTGTATTTGTGCCAGAGGCGCGGCAGCCTCCGGGTGGTGCGCTCGATGGGCTCCGGGTTGCTCATGTACCAGTCCGCCACCAAGTCGAGGCCGTCGGGGTTTGCACAGACGGCCAGCAGGATCACGTCGTCGAGAAACCGTAAGGTTTCGGTATCGTCTTGGCTAACCATCTGGTAGACGAACTCCGTGAGCGCCGGCGCGTTGATGACTTCGGTGGCATGCAGACCAGCATCGATCCAGACGACCGCCTTTCCTTCTGCAGCCAGTTGTCGGGCCTCGTCATCGGTTAGTCCTTCGGCCAAGGCCAACCGCTTGGAGATTTCTTTGTAGCGGTCCAGGTTCCGGTGGTTTTCGGGCGAAGTAACGATCGCCATCACCATGGGCCGGCCTTCCTCGCTCGTACCGATTTGTTCGAGGACCATTCGGTCGGATTGCTGGCTGAGCTTGCGCCAGTAGCCGACCAGCTGCCGGTAATTGGCGAGGTGGTAGTCATCGCCGAGGTTGAAACCGAATTCCTCCAGCGGGGTCGTGATGCGGCCCTGGGGAGACGCCTCGGGCGCCAGCGCCAGCGTTGCCCCCAGAATCGATGCTGCCAACGAATATCCCGACAAGTGGGTCTTCTTTTTCAGCATTTCCACCCCCTTATGGTGGCGGACTGTAGCACAAGTCTCAGGAAACTAGCTCCCAGTCGCTGGCTTGTCGAGTCCGAGGAGCTCTATTATCGAGCACCGGCAAGAAGGAATGACGTCCTGTAGAATGCGCCCGAACCAGCGTCTCGGAGGGTGCTATGAAAACCACAACTGGTCGTGCGTTGATCGTGGCCAGCGTATTGAGTCTTGCCGACGTTCCAGCAATGGCCCAGGCTGGGAGCGGGCGCCTGGACGTGTCCAAGATGCCGCGGCCGATCGAGGCCCTGGACAGCGTCTGGATCGAGGAGCTGACGATGATGGAGGTCAGAGACGCCATCCAGGAGGGGAAGACGACGGGCTTGATCTTAACGGGCGGCATCGAAGAGAACGGGCCGTATCTCGCGACGGGGAAGCACAACTACGTGCTCCAGGTCATGGGCGAGTCCATCGCACGGGAGCTCGGCGATGCGCTGATTGCTCCCATCGTGACGCTCGGGCCAGGCGATCCCGAGCGCGTGCGCACGCCCGGAACCGTGTACCTCTCCACAGACACCTACAAGGCCGTTCTCAGAGACATGGCGACCAGCCTCAAGACACAGGGTTTCACCGATATCTTCCTGTTGGGTGACAGTCGCGGCAATCAGACCCCCATGAAGGAAGTCGCGGAGGAGCTCGCGGCCAAGTGGCACGGCGGTCCCGCGCGGGTAACATTCACTCCTGAGTATTACAACTATGACGACGTGCGGAAGTTCGAAGAGGAGGAGCTAGGCATTCACGAAGTTCTCGAGGGTCTGCATGACGATTACTACATCAGCTCCATCATGATGAATGCCGATCCCACCTCGGTCCGCATCGAGCAGCGCGTCAAGGCGGGGAAGTTCGTAATCAATGGTGTCAGCCTGGCGCCTGCCGAGAAGACGATCGCGAACGGGAAGAAGATCATCGCGTTCCGGACCGAAGCGACGGTCGAGGCCATTCGGCGAGCGATGAAATAGCCTCGACCGCGCGACGAGCGAATCGTGGCGAGCCCCCACACTTTCCACCACGAGCATGGATGTGCTACTTTCCGGCCCTCATAGGGCGGAAGACGCGGCCGATCATCTCGGCGCGTAGCTTAGCGGGAGGAAAGATGTCACGAAAGAATCCTTGCCTGTCGACGTATTTGCTGGCGGTCTCGGTGGTCGGGATAACGCTGGCGCTGGCACGCGAGGCGTCTCCCCAGGGTCGCATCACGACCCCGCTGGAGGAATTCGGTTTCAACCTCGGCGATGACTACCACCTCGCCAATTTCCGGCAGCTGGTCGGCTACTGGCGCAAGCTCAGCCAGCAATCCGACCGAATGGTCCTCGAACAAATCGGTACGAGTGAGGAAGGCCGGCCCATGGTGATGGCGATTGTTACTTCGCCCGAAAACCACCGGAACCTGGACCGCTACAAGGAAATCTCCAGACGGTTGGCCTTGGCCGAAGGACTAACCGATGACGAGGCCCGACAACTGGCTGCAGAAGGAAAGGCGGTTGTCTGGATCGACGGCGGCCTGCACGCCACAGAAGTCCTCGGGGCGCAGCAGCTCATCGAGCTCGCCTACCGAATGGTCAGCCGAGACGACGCCGAAACCTTACGGTTTCTCGATGACGTGATCCTGCTGGCCGTCTGTGCAAACCCCGACGGGCTCGACTTGGTGGCGGACTGGTACATGAAGAATCCAGAGCCCACAAAGCGCACCACGCGGTGGGTCCCGCGGCTCTGGCAAAAGTATGCGGGAGGCAACAACAACCGCGACTTCTACATGTCGACCCAGTCGGAAACCACGGCCATGAACGACATTCTGTATCGGCAGTGGTTTCCACAGATCGTGTACAACCATCACCAGAGCGGACCCTCGGGGGTGGTGCTCTTCGCCCCGCCCTACCGCGGCCCGTTCAATTACAACCTCGACCCGCTATTGGTGGTGAGCATCGATGCGGTGGGAGCCGCGATGCACAGCCGCTTCTTGCGGGAAGGGAAGCCCGGCGCGACCATGCGGCACGGGGGCACCTATAACACCTGGTGGAACGGCGGATTACGCACGACGCCCTATTTTCACAACATGGTAGGGCTCCTTACCGAGATGAACGGCAGCCCGAACCCGATCTGGATTCCCTTTATTCCGCACAAACAGCTTCCCAGCAACGACCTGCCGGCCCCCATTGCTCCGCAGTTGTGGCACTTTCGGCAGTCGATCGAGTATTCGATGACCTCCAACCGAGCGGTGCTCGATATCGCATCGAAGCTGCGCGAGGACTTTCTCTTCAATATCTACCGAATGGGGAAGAACTCGATCGAGCGGGGCGGCCGAGACCACTGGACGCTCGACCCGGCGCGAGTCGCCGCCGTTGAAGCGGCGATGGCCGCCGACGCAGAAGTGGGAGCAAAGCGCGGCGGCGAAGAAGCGCAAGAAGAGCGCAGCGGCCGCTCGGCCGCCGAGCAGTTCGAGAGCCCGCTCGTGCGCAACCCGGGCCTCGAGCCCGAGGAAGAAACGAGCTGGGCGGCGCTCGAGTACTACGAGGAGACCCTCCTCGACCCCGCGGCGCGCGACCCGCGCGGCTTCATCATCCCCTCCGACCAGGACGACTTTCTCACCGCCACCAAGTTCGTCAACACGCTGATTAAAAACGGCGTCGCCGCGCATCGCGCCACCGGCGCTTTCGAGATCGCCGGCAAGAGCTACGCCGCGGGATCCTACGTGATCAAGTCGGCCCAGGCCTTTCGGCCTTTCGTGTTCGATATGTTCGAGCCACAGGTTCACCCCGACGACTTTGCCTACCCGGGTGCGCCTCCGACGCCTCCCTACGACATCGCCGGTTGGACGGTTGCTTACCAGATGGGCGTCGAGTTCGATCGCATCCTCGACGGATTCGACGGCCCCTTCGAGAAGATCGAAGGATTCGCCGAACCGCCGCCCGGCTCGGTAACTGACGAGGAGGGCGCCACGGGTTTCCTGCTGAGCCCGCGGGCGAACGATGCCTTCATCGCCATAAATCGGCTGTTAGCCGGCGGCGAGGAAGTCCACCGATACACCGAGGCCCTCACCGCCAGAGGCAGCCCCTACCCTGCCGGAACCATCTATGTGAGTGCCAGCGCATCTGCGGTCCCCATGCTGCGGCGTTTGGCGGAAGAGAAGGGCCTGAGCTTCGAGGGCACCTCGGCCCCGCCCGCGGGCGGGAGGGTACAGCTTCAACCGGTCCGCCTCGGGTTGTGGGACCGGTACGGCGGCTCCGTGGCGTCCGGCTGGACGCGTTGGATCCTCGAGCAGTTCGAGTTCCCGTTCGAGCTCGTCTACCCGCCGCGGCTCGACGCCGGGGAGCTGACGGCGGAGTTCGATGTGCTGGTCCTCGTGGGCGATCCCCCTGGACCCGCGGGCCGGCCGCGCCCCGGCCAGATTCAAGCCGTGCCTGGCATCGAGAAGGGGCCGCTGGTCGGCGACGGGGCACCGCCCCGAAACACCGGCCCGCCCCTCGACATCGTCCCGGCCGAGTACCACGACCGGCTCGGGCGCGCGACGGTCGACAAAACCATCCCGGCGCTCAAACAGTTCGTCGAGGACGGAGGAACGATCGTCGCCATCGGAAGTACCGCCCCCAACCTCGCGGTTCATCTAGCAATTCCAATCGAAAGCTCCCTGGTGGAACGTGACCCGAAGGGTAAGGTCGGGCCTCTACCGACTGAGAAGTTCTACGTGCCCGGCTCGGTCCTCGAGGCGCAGGTCGATACCGATCACCCCGTCGCCTGGGGCCTGCGGGAACACACCGACGTCTTTTCGCACCGCAGTCCGGCCTGGCGGCTGCGGCCCGACGCCCCCTCGCAAGGTGTTCGCGCGGTCGCCTGGTTCGGGGAGAATCCGTTGCGCAGCGGTTGGGCCTGGGGCGAGACTTTCCTCGAGGGCAGCGTCGCCGCGATCGAGGCCCGCCTCGGCGACGGCAGAGTCGTGCTGTTCGGGCCGGAGATCACCTTTCGAGGCCAGCCCCATGGCACGTTCAAGTTCCTGTTCAACTCCATCTACCTTCGGCCAGAGCTGAAGCCGCCGGAGTCGTGATAGGTTCGGAAAACACGGTTACGACTTGGGTGTGGACTTCTACGCGGCCTCGGGGCAGAAGTGGCTGATGGCTGGCACTGGCACCGGGGTCGCCTACTTCAAGCGCGACCTCCTGCCCAAGGTCTGGTCGGACATGACTGTCTCTCCTTTTTCACCGGTCGTCGAGAACGACGACCCCAATATGCGCGCCAGCAAGTTCGAACGGTCGGGCCAACGCAACATCCCCTCGCTCCGAGGCATGGGAGACGCGATCGACTTCCACAATGCGATCGGCAAGCAGAACGTCGAGGCGCGTATCCGGCAACTGGCGGCACGGCTCAAGAACGGGCTCGCGGAGATCCCCGGTGTCAAGGTGGGGACTCCGATGTCGCCCGAGTTAAGCGACGGGCTCACGACCTTATCCATCGAGGGCGTACCCGCAGTTGGGGTGGTGAAGTACATCGCCGAGAACGCCTCGAAATACAAAGCGGCGGTCTAGACTTAGTGACCGTTGAGGCCGAAGTCGATCCAGACGACTGCCTTCTCAATCACGCGAAGGGTTTGGGTCTGCATCTGCATCAACGCGAACCGTCGTGGTCAGGCTCGTGCCGTTCACCGTGAGCTTCACGCCGTAGTCGCCGGGCTGGACCAGGTCGGCTGCGCCTAGCAGAGGTTCGGCCTGGAGTCGCCGGTCCTCGGTCCGCCGCGCCAGCTCCAACTGCGTCGGGTCGCGGTTTTTCCGCAGATCCCACACGACGCGGTTGATCCCGGCCTCGGCCGGGCCGTTCAGCTCGCGGATGACGGCGCCGGAGGCATCGACGATTTGGATGCTTTGGGGCGCGACGGCGGCGGTCTTCAGGTAGTAGCTGATGAACGTGCCGTCGGGTGGGTTCTCGCCGCGGAAGATCGAAAGCCCGCCGCCGTTGTTCTCTGTCCGGTCCTCGTTCCACAGGACGCCGGCCCGCGGCTTGAAGAGATGCGCGTCGCCTCGCAGCACTTCGTCGGTCAGCTGCTGGAGTGGTGTGACGTCGTCCAGGATGTACACGCTGCGGCCGTGCGTGCCCAGGACGAGATCGCTGTCGCGTGGATGGACGACGAGGTCGTCGCAGATCGTCGCCGGAAGGTTGTTCATGAACTTGACCCAGTTCGTCCCGGAATTGATCGAGATAAAGAAGCCCATCTCGGTACCCACGTAGAGGAGCCGGGGATTGCGTGGATCCTCTTTGACGACGTTGATATGCCCGAATTCTGGCAGGTTACTGCTGATCTTCGTCCAGCTCTGACCGAAATCGGTCGTCTTGAACAGGTGCGGCCGGAAGTCGCCGCTCCGGTGCCCGTCGAAGACCACGTATGCGGTCGCCGCGTCGAAATGCGACGCCTCGATCGACTCTATGTAGTAGCTCGCGTCGAAGTCGCTGACGCGATCGACGACGTTCGTCCAGCTGGTGCCCCCGTCGCGCGAGACCTGCAGGTTTCCGTCGTCGGTACCGACCCAGAGCACGCCCGGCACGACAGGCGATTCGGCAATCGAGTAGATCGTCCCGTACCACGCGACACCGTCATTCTTGCGGGCGATCGGCCCGCTGTTGGGGAGGCCCATGATCGACAGCGTCTCGCGGTCGATGCCTCTCGTGAGATCCGCCGTTTCCGTCCACGTATTACCACGGTCGAGCGAGCGGAAGAGCTTGTTGCCGCCGTAATAGAGTACCCGCGGGTTATGCGGCGAGATGAGCAGCGGGGGGTTCCAGTTGAAGCGGTAGGTCTCGTTGTCCGGCGGCTCTGGCACGATGTTGCTGGTGCCTGCGGTCGTGCCCACGCCGACGGGCGTGACGACCGGATCGGGATCACCGCTGCCCGCGGGGCCCATCGGGCGGATGAGCGTCCGCTTGCCAGTCTTCAGATCGTAACGCCATACGTTGCCGACATTGAACGGATTGCCGGTGAAGACGACCGCGTAGACGGTGGACCAGTCGGCGGGGTCGACCTTCACGCCAAAGCCGTCGCCGGGACCTACGTTGAGCTGGAACCAGTGCGATCTCGTGATGCCGTTGGCATTCCGCACGTGGCTCGGCCCGCCCCAGGACCCGTTGTCCTGTGTCCCTCCGTAGACGTAATACGGGCGGCGCATGTCCGTGCCAATTTCGTAGAACTGGCCTAGGGGGAGCGCGTCCTGGAATTGCCAGGTATCACCGCCGTCCCAGGAGAACTGCACGCCGCCGTCATGACCCAAGATGAGATGCTTCGGGTTGCCAGGGTCAATCCACAACGCGTGCGAGTCGATGATTCTATATCCGAAGTAGGGAGCTTTGCGGTCAGGCAGCTGGCCGAGGACGGCGAAGGTTTTGCCGCCGTCGATCGACTTCCCGATTGCCTTGCCCTGACCAGGCAAGTAGACGACGCGCGCGTCTGCGGGATCGACCTGGACAACGTTCGAGTAAAAGGGGCGACCGATGAAGTTGCTTGCGATCCGCCAGGTATCGCCCCGGTCGTCCGACCGCCAGAGGCCGGTGCGATTGGGATCGGGCCCATCGGCAGTCGGTCGCGATGGGCCTAAAACCGGCCCCTTCTCAACCAGCGCATAGATGATGCGCGGATCCTTGCGGAACACACTGAGGCCGATGCGTCCCATGTTGGTCTCCCCCAGTCCCGCCGTGATGCGACGCCAAGTCCGGCCCGCGTCGGTCGTCTTCCACAGCCCGCTCCCCGGACCGCTGCCACTGAAACCCCATGAAGTTCGCCGCCGCTGATACGAGGCGGCCATCACAATCCGGCTGTCCGTCGGATCGACGACGACATCCGTAAAGCCCGTATCGGCATCGATGAACTTGCTCTTCGCCCACGTCCGTCCACCATCGGTCGTTTTGTAGAGACCGCGCTCCTCGCTCGCCTTGAACAGGTGCCCAACCGCCGCAACGTAGGCGACGTTCGGGTCTCTGGGATCGATCGCGATACGCCCTATGTGACCGCTGTCGGCGAAACCCATCGAGGCCCAGGTCTTGCCGGCGTCCGTCGACTTGAACACACCGCAGCCGTACGAGGTACTCTGGCGATTGTTCGCTTCGCCGGTACCGACCCAGACGATGTCGGAGTCTGTCGGCGCGATGGCGATGGCGCCCACGTCGATGCACGGTGCCTGATCGAAGACCGGCTCCCACGTCGTGCCATTATTGACGGTCTTCCAGACGCCCCCCGTTGCGGCGCCGACATAAACGATAGACGGGTCGTCCTCAACCGCTGCGATGACGGCGACCCGACCACCGGTGTTGACTGGACCGATGGGACGCCAGGAGAAAGCCTTGAGAAGCGCTTGCTGCTGGTTTTGTGCGGATTGACTGCTCGCCGATTCGACGGCCTGCGCGGCAGGTTGCGATGCCGAGGCGATAAGAACGAAAGCGACACTCGTTCTCCGAAGAGCCGCTAGAAAGCGGGCCATAAGGAACCTCCTTCACGGGGTCTGCGCTTGGATCACGGCGGTGACCCTAGCAGAAGGTTCGAGAGTGTTCAAACGCATGAGCTAGCTCGCCTACCTTGTTTACACGGCCCAACACTTGACCGTTGTGCGCCAGTCCGGCACACTCTGCAACTGATTGCAGCGTCCGGGTTCGCCAGATCGCGGCGACATGCCAGACGGGAACTTTCTATGCCGCCAGAAGCGCTTGAACCCGGCTCCAAAGTTGTAATCAGCAAACACGGGTTGTTCGTTATTCTGGCGGCAACTGCCGTTGCCTTGCTGGCAACACCGCTGGCGTCGCCGGCGATGCCCGAGATCGCCAGAGTCTTTGCCGAGAAAGCCAAAGACGAGCCTTTTGCAAGAGCCATCCTGAATGCCATCAGCATTCTGCCCGGCGATCCCAGCGTAATCTTCCTGGTCAAGTTCATCCTGTTATCGATTCCCGCCCTCTTCATTATCCTGGCCGCACCGCTGGTCGGCTGGTTGAGCGATAGCGTCGGCAGGACAAGACTGCTCAATACTTCGCTGCTGATTTTCGGCATCAGCGGTACCTCTGGCTATTTCGCCGACAGTTTCTTTCTTATGTTCATGGGCCGTGCCATCCTCGGATTGTCAATCGCAGGCATCAAGACCGCTACCGTGGCCATGGTTGGTGATTATTACGAGGGCCCGGAGCGTAACAGGATCATTGGCTGGCAGGGCTCGGCTATGAAACTCGGCGGCGTGGTATTTATGCTGCTTGGCGGTTTTCTAGCCAATTTCAACTGGCAGGTGCCGTTCCTGGGCTACATTCTGGCGTTTGCCATCCTGCCCAGTGGGCTGATCGCGCTCAGCGAAGGCCTGCCTGCCGCCAAAGTAACAAAGGCGCGGGAAGCACGTGAACGGCCGCCGGAAGTTCCGTTTTGGCCCTCGGCCTACGTATTTGTGTCCGCGTTCCTGGCCTCGGGCCTGTTCTTTATCACTCCAGTACAGTTGCCGTTTTACCTGCGCAACGCGTTCACGGCTTCGCCGTTTGAGATGGGTGCGGCGATCGCACTGGGCAATACCGTGGGCGCGCTGATTTCTCTCGTCTATCACAAGTTTAAGCGCCACATGAACTTCGTCGCCATTTATGCGGTTATCTTCCTGTCGATGGCGTTGGGTTACTTCGTCGTCGCCTCGGCATCCAGCTACGCGATCGCTCTGGTGGGCATGGTGGTGGCCGGCCTTGGCTTTGGGCTTTATGTGCCCAACCAAAGCAGCTGGATCTTGTCGATCGTTTCGCCGAAGCGGCGCGGTTTCGGCGTCGGTCTGGTTACTACCGCGATGTTCTTGGGCCAGTTTTCCGCGCCCATCCTCGTACAGCCCTTTGTCGACCCGGCTAACCCGACCGCAGTCTGGGTCGCGATGAGCATAATTCTGATTTTCCTGAGCGCTTTGTATGCCGTGCTTTCACGGCTGGGCGGCAAACCTGTCGCCTGACCATTCAGCAAGTAAACAGGGCATTCACTGGACAAATGAACAACACAAAGACCAAGACCGTGGTGCGCTACAAGTTATCCGGCTTCGCCGAGAGTCACAGCCGGACGTTGTTAAAAGTCCGTGACCTGGTGGACGTTTCCGACGAACCACTAGAACGCGGCGGCACCAACGAAGGCCTGGCGCCCACTGAATTTTTCCTGTCCGCGCTCATAGCGTGTAGCAACGTGATTTCTCACAAGATCGCCAAACAAAACAGCATCCGGCTGGAGTCTCTGGAAATTTCACTGGACGCAGGCTTCAACCGCTTGGGGGTCACGCTACAGGAGGAAGTCGACCTGCCCTTTCCCGATATCAAACTGCGTATCGAGGCGACCACCGATGCTCCTGAAGAACAAATGGAGATACTCAAGCGCGACCTGCCGCGTTTTTGCCCCGTGTCCAAGATGATCAGGCAGGCGGGGACCAAAGTTGATACCGAATGGGTGATTACCCGTCCCTCTTGAATCGTTGCACAGTTTGCTTGACGTCACCAACGCAACAGATAGTGTTACACAACTTATCGGGAGGCAAAATGAATCAGTCTTGTAGTCACCGCTACTCTTTTTTCCTGATCGCCATCCTCATACTGGCCGGATCATCAGGACGCGCCGCAGCGCAGTCCGACCGCATCGACCCCGCCCTTCTGGCCGGCATGAAGGCCCGGTCGATCGGCCCGGCTGCCATGAGCGGCCGAATCACGGCGATCGACGCGGTCTCGGCCGATCCTAGAATCATTTACATCGGCGGGGCCAGCGGCGGCGTCTGGAAAACCACGAACGGCGGGATGAGTTGGAAGCCTATCTTCGATGACCAGCCCGTCCACTCGATCGGCGCGATCGCCCTCTTCGAGCCCAACCCCGACGTCATCTGGGTCGGCACTGGCGAGGGCAACCCGAGAAACTCGGCTTCGGTTGGCAACGGCATCTACAAGTCGGTCGATGGCGGCGAAACCTGGACGCACCTTGGGCTCGAAGCGAGCGAGCACATCCACCGCGTCGTCCTGCACCCCACCGATCCGAACGTCGCCTATGTCGCGGCTCTCGGCCAGGCCTGGGGGGAAAACGAGGAACGTGGCGTGTTCAAGACGACCGACGGCGGTCTGAGCTGGACGAAGGCCCTTTACGTGGATGAACGCACAGGCGCGACCGAGCTGACCATGGATCCGGCTAACTCCGACCACTTGATCGTTGGCATGTGGGAGTTCCGGCGGTGGCCGTTCTTCTTCAAGTCGGGCGGACCGGGGTCAGGCATGTACACCACCTGGGACGGTGGCAGGAACTGGAAGCAGGTAACGCCCGACGACGGCCTGCCCGAGGGCGAGCTCGGAAGGATGGGTATTGCCTTTTCGCTTTCCGATCCTGAGATCGTCTACGCCCTCGTGGAAGCTGAACGGAGCGCGTTTCTTCGGTCTGAGAACCGCGGCCGCACATGGCGCATCGTCAACTCCCAGCGGGGCGTCGCCTCGCGGCCCTTCTACTACGGCGACATCCGGGTCGATCCCCAGCACCCCAACGTCATCTATAACGTCTCCGGAAGCGTCACCGTCTCGAGGGATGGCGGCAAGAGCTTCGCGCCGCTCACTCCCGTCGGCGAGGTGCACGGCGACCACCACGCCTTCTGGATCCACCCTGAAAACCCCGACTTCATTCTCGACGGCAACGACGGTGGTTTCTACAAGAGCCGCGATGCGGGCAAGACCTGGAGCTTCGTTCGTAACCTGCCGCTGGCGCAGTACTACCACATAGCCGTCGACATGGACGTACCCTACAACGTCTACGGCGGGCTTCAGGACAACGGTTCATGGCGCGGCCCTAGCGCCGTTCGGGAGGGGAGCTCCCGAACGCCTCCCCGCCGGAGCTTCTACGGCGGCAGCATCCGCAACCACCACTGGCAGATTCTGAGCTTCGGTGATGGCTTCGACACCGCGCCCACCCCTGACGACTCGATGGTCGGCTACTCGATGGCACAGGGTGGAGAGCTAGTGCGCTGGAACCTGCACCGGGGCGAAGGCAAGTCGATCATGCCCGATGGCCCCGCCGACGACGAGCTGCGCTTCAACTGGGACGCCGGGCTTGCCGTCGACCCCTTCGACCCGGGCACCGTCTACCTCGGCAGCCAGTACCTGCACAAATCCACGGACCGGGGCGACAACTGGACGATCGTCAGCCCCGACATGACGACCGACAACCCCGAGTGGCAGCTTCAGGCCGATTCCGGCGGCCTCACCCGCGACGTCAGCAGCGCTGAAAACTACACCTCAATCACCGCGATCGGCCCAAGCGCGCTGGAGCGCGGAGCGATCTGGCTGGGCACCGATGACGGCCGCCTGCACGTCACGCGCGACGGCGGACAAAGCTGGGAGAGCGTCGAGGAAAATCTCCCCGGCGTGCCGCCCTACGGCTGGATCTCGCAGATCAAGCCCTCGAAGTTCAACGCCGCCAGCGCCTTCGTCGTGCTCGATGACCACCGCCGCTCCGACTGGACGCCATACGTTTTGCGCACCGACGATTGGGGCGCCACCTGGACGAACCTGGCGAACGACGAGATCTGGGGCTATGCGCTCGCGATCGACCAGGACCCGGTGGACCCCAATTTGTTGTTCTTGGGCACCGAGTTCGGGCTCTACGTTTCGCTCGATGGCGGCGGAAGCTGGATGAAGTGGACCCACGGCTTCCCGACCGCCTCTGCGATGGACTTGGTGGTGCATCCGCGGGATCACGACCTCGTCGTCGGTACCCACGGCCGCTCGATCTACATCATCGACGACATCGGTCCGCTCAGGGGGCTCAGCGCCGAGGTCCTGGCCGAGCCGCTGCACCTTTTCGAGATCGCCGACGCCTGGGAGTACACGGCCTTCGCGTCCCCCGGCGGCGTCTACCTCGGGCACGGGGACTTCGAGGGGGAAAACCGGCCCTACGGTTCTCTCATCACCTACTCAGTGAACGTTGAGGGTCTGCCGCAAGGCGATGCGGGGGGCCGGGCGCCGCAAGTGGAGATCGAGATCGCCGACTTCTCGGGCTCGACGCTCACCACCTTGAAGGCCCCGGCCAACCCCGGCCTCAACCGCGCCACCTGGAATCTGCGGCGCGACGATTTCAAGCAGCCGCCTGGAAACCGGGGCTTCCTGGTCGGTTATGGTTTCGGTGGGCCCCATGTACCGCCCGGCAACTACACGGTGGCGGTCTCTTACGAAGACCACAGAGCCGAGGGTAGCCTGACGATCCTGCCCGACCCCCGTTCGAAGGTCACGGACGCCGACCGACGGGCGAAGTGGCAGGCCATTCTCGAGATGGGTGAGCTCCACGATGCCGCCACCGAGGCGATTGTCCGCATTCTCGACACCAAGTCGGACATCGACGCAGTGGTCGAAAAGTGCCGGGCGGCACAAGAGCGCGTAGCCCAGTCGGATCCGCGGCTGGTCGGTGTCCTAGGCGCCGCAAGGGAGCTCAAGAGCAAGCTGACCGATCTCGAGGCTCGGCTCTGGCCACGGACCGACATACAGGGCAGGAGCGCCTCCACCTACGCCTTCGCCAAGATCGGTGATGCTATCGGTCGGCTGTATTCCTCCTGGGACGCGCCGAGCTCCGCGGACCGGGCTTACATGCAGCTGGCCCACGATCGCCTCGATGAGGCTATGCAATACGTCGACCAAATCTTCGAGGACGACGTGGCCGAGTTTCGGCGAGTCACACGGGAGGCCGGGATCGAGCTGCTGTCTCGCCAGGTTAGTCAGAGTACTTCTGTTCGTTGATGGTCCCAAAGCCCGCGTTAGCGCGCCGTCGGCAGCTTCGGCGTGTGGACCGGAAGGCGGCGCGCCTTCGTGATGCGCTCGAACGCGTAGCCCAGGGCGAGCAGACGCGGCTCGCTGAACGCCGTGCCCAGGAACGAGATCCCGACCGGGAGCCCATTCCCGGTAAAGCCAGCCGGCACGACGAGGTCCGGGAATCCCGTCAGGTTGGCGAATCTGAGTGGTGAGTCCTGCCAAGTCGTGACGGCCCGACTCGGGTCCGCGTCGATCCGAGGCGGACGGCGGGGCGACGTTGGATACACGATGGCGTCCAGATTCTCGAACTGCATCAAGCCCAAAACGATCGAACGAACCATCGGCAAGCCATGCTCGTGGACGGCCTGATACTCGGGATCGGAGAGCTCGCCACTGTCCTCTTCACGCCTCATCAGGCTCCAACGGGCCGGGTTCGGCCAACCGCCATCGGTGGGAGCGGTCATGAGAACCGACTGCTGAACGAGCTCGCCGAGGGTCTTCGGAAAGCGGGGCGCAAGCGTGGCGAGATAGTCCGAAATCTGGACGCGAAACTCTCGCGCGCGGAGCGCCGTGAACAAACCCCTGCTCGAGTCGAGCAGCCACTGCGGTAGGCGCACGTCGACGACAGTGGCACCGGCGTCTCGTATGCTTACCAGAGAGGCTTCGATGACCCAATCCACGTCAGCATCGTAACCGAGGAAATCGCGCGCGATGCCAATGCGGGCGCCCTGAAGGGCGTTCGCGTCCAGATACTGTATGTAGTCCGTTTCGAAACGTCCCTCGCTCTTCCGCGTGGCGTCGTCGGCGTCGTCGATACCGGTCATCACCCCGAGCGCGGCAGCCACGTCGTAGACGTGTCGGGCCATGGGACCGGCCGTGTCGAAGGAGAGGGCGAGCGGAATGATGCCGTCGCGGCTCAGAAGCCCGTGCGTCGGTTTGAGGCCGACGATGCCGTGGGTCGTCGAGGGGCCTCGTACCGAGCCGCCCGTATCCGTGCCCAGACCCAGCTGCGCATAGGCTGCCGCGATGGCCGCGCCCGTACCTGCGGAGGACCCCGAGGGAGATCGCGCGAGGTCGTGAGGGTTTTTGGTCGTTCCACCAAGCGAGCTCAAACCGCCACCTACCGCGAACTCGCTCATGTTGACTTTGGCGAGAATGATGGCCCCCGCGTCACGGAGCTTTTGCACGATGAAGGCGTCGTCCGGTGGAAGAGACCCCTCCAACAGAATGGAGCCGGCTGTGGTCGGGATGTCCGCCGTGTCGATGTTGTCCTTCAGAACCACGGGGATGCCGTGCAAGCGGGAGCGGGGGCCTCGGGCCTTCCGCTCCGCATCGAGCGCTCGCGCCGCCTCCACTGCTTTGGGGTTCATGGCGATGACGGCGTTGAGCATTGGTCCCGCCTCGTCGTAGGCCGCGATGCGAGCGATATACAGCTCGACGAGCCTTTCCGACGTCAGCGTACCTGCGTGGAACGCCTGGTTGAGGTCTTCGATGGTCACCACTGTGGTATCGAACCCCTGCGCCCACACGACGGGGGTGAAGCCGGCTCCCATCACGACGGTGAGCGCGGCGAGGAGCCGTCGTGCGCGAGAGCCAATGGACACGAAGGGGAAAGGAAGAGTCATGACGAAATGAGCCGCTCAGCGGCCCTATAGGTTACTCCCCGTCCTGCGACGCAGACGTATGCGACATTGTCGCTGCCGTCTCCGATGTCGCGAGATAGACGGAGTTGAACAGGAGCTTGAACGTGCCGTGCGCCTGGCCCCGGTGCTGCGCGCGGATGCCCAGAAGGACGACGCGGCCTTGCTCGAGCGTGGCCTCGACGATCGCCGCCCGCCCATAAAGCCTTTGCTCCCCGTGCGTCCAGCCGCTAAGCAGCAGCGGTTTCTCAGGATAGTGTGCCACTACCCGCACGTGCTCCGGCGGCGCCGGGTCCCGCGCGATGTCGTCTTCGAAATCGGTCCGGTCGCGGCCGACAAAAAACGCCGGGCCGCGCGCAAAAAACGCTCCAGCCTCCTCCGGCATCCCGAACCCGATCGGATGCTTCGTGTCGATGGTGACCCGCAAGATGCTGCCTGGGACCAGGAAATCCGAGGCCGGCACCCCCGCCAGCACGTTTTGCACCGGTAGCCCGAACGACGTCACCGGGAGCTCGGTCGCATGGCCCATCGCCACGAGCGTCCCGCCGGCCGCGGCAAACTTGTAGAGGTTGGCCGCCCCCACGATGCCCATTCCGCCGGCAAATTCCGGAGGCACGGTGCCAGGCGCGTTCCCGTGAAGCATCGACTCGATCCGCGCGTTGGGTAGGAGGATGACGTCGTACTTAGCCCGCAGGTCTCCCGCCTCGAGCTCCTGGTCGCGGATGCTGCCCACCGCGAACTCGAACTTCTCGAGCAGCCATCGCGTCCATCCCTCGTCCGCGTTGCCTCGTGTGACCCAAGCCCGATACAGGCCCACGCGCGGCGCCCTCACACGCAGCAATTCGCCGTCGAGCGCCTCGTCTTGGGCGGCCACCTCGAGGCCCAGCGACGTCGCGGCGTCTTCCACCCGCGCGTGCGTGCCCTCCCCGGCCATTACCAGGAACGTCCCAGCCGGCCAAGTGGCACCGCCGACGGCCAGCGCGCCCTTCGTCCGGTACACCGTCTCGCCGGCCTTCAGCAGCCGATTGACCGCCCGGAAGGCATCGTTCACGCGCCCGTCGAGTGCGTAGGCGAGCCGCGCCCGCCCTGTCACGCGCCCTGCCGGCACCGCCGCCACCGCCACCGGCTCGAAGCTGCCGGTAATCGCCTCGTCCATCACCTTGTCCATCCCGACGCCCATCTGCAGCGGCAGCGTCCAGCCCGAGATGTCGTAGGGCGCCGTGCGATACGTGTAGACCTGCGGGTTGAGGAGGTCACGAGTGTAGGGCAGAAACGCCTGCGCCCCGTGTATTAGGAACGTCCCCGCCGAGTACGACCGGCCGCCCGCCGCAAACGGCGCCGTCGCCCGTTCGACCTCGACCCCGCCCAGCCGCAGCACGTTGATCATCTTCACCGCCGTGCCCGGATCCCGCTGTTCGTTCGGCACGATATAGTGCTCGCCGGTGCCTGCGGCAATCGCGTCACGTCCCATGCTGTAGATGCCGTAGAGCCACTCCTCCCGCCGCTTGGCCGCGATGTCGAGCACTGCCAGCGATGCTGACATCATGTACTCGCACGAGTCCCTGAGATGCCACTCGCCGCCGAGAAACGGACTTGGATAGTGGGTGCTTGGCGTTCGGGTCGACGTACCGTCGACGAAGGTGTCGGGAAACGCGTCCGGATCGTAGGTGACGGGAAAGGGCGACGGGTGATGCGTCTCGGTCAGAATGCCTACCATGTTGTGGAAGTTTGGCGTGGTCCGCATGCCGCCGTTCCACCAGGTGTCGTATCGGACGCGTGAAAGGACGCCAGTCTTCCCCTCGCGCAGGAGCTGCTGCGACATGGCGTCGCCGACGATGTTAATCCCCCGCATCACGAGCGGCGGGACGTTCGGGTTCATCGGATCGGCAAACGGCGGGACGAAGATGCGCGCCGGAAATTGGCCGGCCTGCGAGTGATTCTGAACGATCTGTGGAAACCACTCGTGGTACACCTGCCGGCCAGCATTGCGCGTTTCCTGATGATTGAACATGTACCAGTCGCGGTTGTTCTCGATCCCGGTGAGCTCCGGCGGCTGTGTGGGTTCGTATCCCTGCTGTCCGTGCGCCCTGTACCAATTGACGACGCGCTGCGTGCCGTCGGGGTTCAGGTTGGGCATCAGCAGGAAGACGACGTGATCGCGAATGAGCCGCATGCGCGGGCTCTCGTCGGTGACCAGGCGCCACGCCAGCTCGGGCGCCGCCTGGGCCGTCCCTATCGCGCTCGAGTACTGCCCGAAATCGACCCAGACCACCGTCTTTCCTTCGCGGGCCAAGGCTCGGGCCTCATCGTCGGTGAGATCCCGGGCTCGGGCGAGACGGGCCGAGATAGTCTTATAGCGCTCGAGATTCGTGAGGTTCTCCTCGGAGGAAATGATGGCGAGCACTTGGGGCCGACCTTCCGTCGTCTTGCCAATCTCGACGAGCCGGAGTCGAGGGCTTGCCGAGTCCAGCTCCTGGAAATACGTCAGGGACTGATCGAAGTTGGCCAGTTTGTAGTCGGCGCAGGCTGGAAACCCGATGACGGACTCCGGAGTCGGGATCGGTCGCTGCGCAGCCGATTCCTCGATTCCGACGGACGCCAGCACTGCCGCCAGCACCACGCAACAACATGATCCTCGCATAGACAGGGCTCCTTCCCGACCCGGTCAGCTTCTCGCGTGCACGCAAGTCTGCCGGAAGACCTACAGATTTGGATCTGGCTCGACCCTCACGAGGGGGTGCAACGAACAGCGAACGAAAACCGCGTCCCGTTGTAAACGGGACGCGGTTTCGCGCGCGGTTTCACGTCCGGGGGACGCACCCCGAACCTAGAAATCGAACTTTACGCCCAAGCGTATGACGCGCGGCGGGACGATGGCCGTGATGTTTCCGAAGCTCGACCCTGAGCGATCGTTGATGCCGGTTTCCGCGTTCGTATTGAGCGTGTTGAACACGTCGAAATGGAACGCTGCCTGACCCGGCCCGAGCTGGAACCGCTTTTCCACCCGAAAGGTCACTAGGTTGACGGCTTCCCGCCGCCGTGTCCCGAAAGGCTCCATCCGGAGAACCAGCGACGACAACTGCTCCAGACCGGCCGTGAATCGCGCTTCCCGCGCCCAAGCCCCCCCACTCTGTTGTATGAAGGATCCGGCCAACTGGACATCGTACGGCAGAAGATAGCCACCTGATATCGCGAGCTTCCATTCCCAGGTCTTGTCCCTCGGGAAGAAATTCTCAGCGTTCGGATCCAGAGGGACGCCCAAGTCCCCGTCTCGGCCGCTGAAAACTCCGCCGCGCCACTTATCGCGCTTCGTCGCCAGATACGACCCCATCATGTGCCAGCGGTCGCTCAGCCGCTTGGTGACTCCCACCTCGTAATTGTTGAACGTATCCGAGTAGCCGGACGTGTTCTGGTCGGCGATCCGCTCGAAATCCCGCCCGGCGACGGCCGGGTCGTAATCGTAATAGGTTATCTGCCCACCGTCATCAGAAGTCCCTGCTGTCCCATCCGGTCCCGGATCCACGGCCGAGATAGGGATGTTGAAGACACTGGCGGGACGCGCCAGGTTCACCCGCTGGAAGAGGTTGTCCTCTCGCTTGAAGATGTAGCTAAACCGGACCCCTAAGTTCGCCATTACCTCCCGCTCGAGCGTCAAGGTCACCTCGTCCACCTTCGGCGATTTAAGGTCCGGGTTCAGCACGCGATTGCTCGCAGAGGTGGCGCTGACAAAGGCGCCTTCTTCACCGTCGTCGTACGTGCCGTTACCGTTCGGATCGCTCCACCGATACACTGTCTGAGCATGGTCGTTCAGATTGAACGGCCGGCCGATGTCAGGTGAAAGGAGGAAATTGAAGCGTCCGTAAGTCGCCTTGAGGACCGTCTTCGCATCGGAGGTGAGCGCATAGGCGACGCCAAGACGCGGCACGACTCCGGACCAGGTGACTATGTCCCTCTTGGCGATGTCCGCTGCCTCCGAGAACCTACCTGCTTCCTTCGACTGTGCCGGCAGAAACGAGTCATAGTGGTCAAACCGAAACCCCCAGTTCACTGTCAGCCTCTCCCCGAGCCGCCACGAGTCTTTCAGGTAAAAGGATGTCGTTCTCATGCTGGCCCTGCTAGAGAAAGGCGTGTTGTAGAGAATCACCTCGAAGGGGGCTCCGCTCTGCAGTCGCAGCTGGAAGTCGTTGCCGCGCTCTCGGGCGAAGGTCTGCGTCTGGTAGTGCTCGTTGATGACCTCACCACCGAGCTTGAAGTCGTGGTCGCCATTGAGAAAGTTCGGGACGTAGTGGGTGTAGCTGCCGGTGAACATCGTGCGCTGGCGAGATGGCGCGTAGGGCTCGGGGGACAGGCCAGAGGAGGCCACCGATATGCCCCGCCACTGCCGCGTCACGGTGTCGAAGGTCGTGTCGTTCTGAGTGTAGGGGACGTAGTCGTTGGCCCACCAGTTGCGCCCCACGAAGAAGTTGACGAAGGAGTTCTCGTTCGGGATCCAGTTCCACTCGCCCTTTGCGACGTTATTGACGAAATTGGTTTCGACCGTATTTTCCCCCGGACGGAAGGAACTACCGCCGGAGTACGGGTTCGCCTTGTGGCTGCGGGAATAGAACCCAATGAGCTTGTGGTCCGGGTTGAGCTGGAAAGACAGCTTCCCAGTGTACATATTGACTATCGTTTTGGCTTCGCCCTCCACATCGTCGGGGGTCCCGTAAATACCGTCCGGTCCCGGTGACTCGCTGAAGCCGACCCGTGTGCTCCCGACGCGCTGCCGCCGTGTGCCGCCGTAGAACCAGGCGCGATCGCGGACTATCCGACCCCCAAGTTCGAGGCCGAAGTCGGAATACTCTGTAAGAGTGTTGCCCTGCGTGACACCCTTCGCTCTCTGCTCGTCGTCGATGTTGGTGCTCTGAAGGTCCGGCCCTTCCCAATCGAACAGGCCTCCACCGTGAAACGTGTTGCCTCCTGACTTCACGACCACGACCAGGTTCAGCCCGGACGCGGACACTTCGGCATCGTTGGCCATGGCCTTTATTTGAATCTCTTCGTAAGAGGAGAAGTCGAAGTAGAAGGGCGACCGCTCGGTCTGCTCGTGCATGTCGACGCCTTCCAGGGTGGGACGGTTACCTCCCCGAGATGAGCCGTAGGCATGGTACAGCTGCTGCAGGCCCGCCGTGTTCCCTCCGACATCAGGCGTGTCGCTCCTGAATCCGCCGTTGACTCTTACGCCCGGCGACAGATCCATGATCTGCCAGATCTGGCGTACCGTCGGTACCGACTCCATCTCTTCACGCGTGAAGGTCGGCGTGACGGCCGTGGTACGGACGTCTACGACCGGCGACTCGGCCACCACCGTTACCGCCTCCGCGACGGCAGCCACTGGCATGACCAGGTCAATCCGGGCTACAAATCCTGTGGTGAGCCGGACACCTTCCAGCTTGTTTTGGCCGAAGCCTGCCAATTCAGTCGCAAGGGCATAGGTTCCCGGCGGGAGCGCGGTGAACCTGTAGCGTCCCGCGGGGTCCGTGACGGTGAGCAGTTGTGGCGTCAGAAGCGCCGGACTCGTAAGCGTTATGGTGACCCCGGGCAGCACCGCGCCCGTCTCGTCCGAAACCTTGCCCTCGATCTGCCCGCGATCAGACGTCTGCGCCATACCGACCGAGGCGGCCGAAATGACCACAATGAAAACTACAAATGCGACTAAACAATGCCTACACGTCATCGCCGTCCCCTCCATGATTTCCTAACTGCTAGTCAGATAAAAATGCTTCTTGATGGACTTGCCCACTTTTACCAGCCCCTGCTAGTTCGATTGAGAATCTACTGAATCTGCAATCGTTTGAGAGCTCATTCTCCCCGACGTCAGTAGCATTCAATTCCTTGGATCTATCCAAAATAACAGGACTTATTCACAAGCGATAAACGTACTTTAATCGTCGGCGAGTTGTCAAGAGGATGAGCTGTGGTGAACAAACCTCGACGCTTCAACGATCGCAAGACGTTCCTGGTCACTGATGGAGCGAAACCACGCGGTTAACTCTGGTGCGAGCGGAGCGAGCGTTGCGCCAGGGGAAACGGCTTCTCGCTATCAACACCGCCGGGCCATCGAGACTCACGTCTCCCGTCTCGTAGGCGACAATCTTCTCGACCATCGCCCGCGCTTCGTCCACCGTCGCCGCGGGCAAACGCCCGATGGCCAGATCCGGAAGAAGATCCTCACCGTTCACCGAGGCGTAGGTCGGATCCGACGTCGTCCACAGATAGCTCGTCTTCACCATTAGAGGCGGTACCCGGTTCGAGACACCGGTCTTCATGTAGTCCTTGTAGTCGTACTTCCTCTCAAGCTGGAGAAATTCCAGTGGAAGCCTCCGAGCAGGCTTTGAAATCCTATCCTCTATCCTCTTCCTATCCTCACAAGCAACCGTGGCAGCGTGCGCCACTTGGCTTCGCGGAAATTCGGCAAGCCGATGGTCATCCGCTCGTGGCCCACTGCCGGCTGGCGCAGATATGTTCCGAGCAGCCGGTCCCACGACGAGATGTTGAAACCGAAGTTCGTACCGTATTCCGCGTCGCTCACGGATGAAGAGGTTCACCACATCTTGCGCTTGATTATGTGCGTTGAGATCGAGTTTTTGGACGCCACGGGTCCAACTTAGATTCGCGGCCGCCCTACTTGCCGAGGTGCTTGACGCGGATGTTGCGGAACTGGACCTTCATCGGCGCCCCGGTGTGCAGCTGCAGCGCCAGCAGGCCGCTGGCGCGTGCTATTTTGTCGTTGTCGGTCAGCTCGCTCATCACCACGCTGTTGATCTTCTGAACCAAGTGGTTCCCCTTCGCGATGATGTGATACTCGTTCCAGTCCTCCTTCTTGATCCCGGACTGGAGCTCCTCGCTGTCGCCGACCGAGCCGACGACTTCTCGCTCGCCGTCCTCGCCGATGACAACCTTTTCGCCGCGCTTGGCCAGGACATTCCGGAATTTCTCGCCGTAGGTGATGCCGGACCATTCGTTGGAGAAATCCAGGTCGGCCTGATAGCCGCCGATGACCCACTTCTGGCCCTCGACCTCGAAGCTGCGGTACTGGATGCCGCTGTTGCCGCTGAAGATCCGGTATTCGATCTTCAGCTCGAAATCGGCCAGCTCGCCCTCGCGCCAGACGATGAAGGTGTTGGTTTGAAGCGGCTTTTTCTTCGTGGTCTGGGCAGTGATCGCGCCGTCTTCGACGCGCCAGAAATCGGGGTCGCCGTCCCAGCCTTCAAGCGTCTTCCCATCGAAAATCGAAGTGAACCCGTCCTCCTGCGCCGGCGCCATGGTGGCGGCGGCGAACAGGGCGACGGTGGCGATCATGATTCGCATGGAAGCCTCCTTTTAGGTGCTACTCCGCGTCCGAGTACCACGTGCTGGGAAACGTGAGCATGTTGTAGTACAGGCCGTGCTTCGCGGCGTCGGCGCGATCTCCCGCGTCAGGGCCGAGATCGGAGTCAAGACGTCCCAGTCAGGGTTCGGTGCCGATGCTGCTAGTGGTTAGGCCCTCTTCTTTGGCGGGAGGATATCAGCCGTTCGCGGACTCGGTCAAGAGAATGACCACCCCGTTTCGTCACGAGATTATCTAGGCGGAGCGGCCTGCAGGAACGCGATCAGGTCGGCGATCTCCCGTTGACTGAACTCATCGAGCAGCCCTTCGGGCATGAGCGAGATGGTCGAAAGGCGACGCTCCTTGACCCGAGCCTTCGGAATCTCGATTGGACGCTCTACTTCCCCCGCCGTCCTGACCACCAGCGTCTCGCTGTCTTCTCTCTCCACCAGGCCACTGATGATGCCACGATCGGTTTCGATGATCGTGCCCACGTACTGGTCGGAGATGGTCCTGGAGGGCCACAGGATCGAGTCCAGTACATCCCTTTTCTGGAACCGGCCCTTGAGGGTGGTCAGGTCCTGGCCGAAGTCTCCGCCGATTTTCCCAAACCGATGACAGGCGCCGCAAGTCGATTCGAAGATTGCCCGGCCGGCTGCCGCGTCGGCGCGTTCCCTCGTCGGAACGAAGAGCTGGTACTCGTAAATTTCCTGCCGCGTGAGCGCCTCGACGCCTCGCGCGCGCTGATTCGCGGGAAGGCTCGGGCTAGCCCCGCTCGCCCTTTCCGCTGCAGTCTCCAGCTCACTTTCCGTCAGCGGCGCAAACTGTGGGATCCGTCGATAGGCGAGCGCCTTCTCATTTTCATCGAAGAAATCCAGACTGGCATCGAACAACGCGTTGATGAAGCCTCTGAAGCTGGCCCCACCGCGCCACGTGGCGGCCTTTCCGAACCAGTTTATCAACTGCGCCTTCTGCTCCCTCGTCCAACCCTCCTTGATCTCACGCAAGGCATAAACGTAGTGGATCTGCAGAGGCTGGTTCGTGTCCCCCGATGGCATTTCGGTCAGAATCTTGCCGATTGCCTTCGGCTGTCCAGAGTAGGCCAGCGTCAGCGCCAGCTCGCGGTTGAGTCGCTCATCCCGAGTGGGGAACTGTTCGATCAGCAGACGGTACACTCGCTGGCGCAGCTCCGGCCGCACGCTGTCGCCAGCCTCGATGGCCGCTAGCTGGAAGGCGCGTAGCAGCCGCAACCTATCGTCGACGGAGAGATCGGTCTTCTGCATCAGGCTGAGTTGCCTCTCAAACACCGGATCCAGATCGCCCTCAGAACGCGCGGTGTTGATCAGCGCGACCATGCCTTCGATGGTGCCTAACGGATCGATCTCGTTCAGCACTCTGTCCGCCCATTGGGCTCGCGGCGTGCGCTCCAGGGCCACCCGGCCGGCGTAGCGGACGAAACGATCGGCGTCGTTCAGCAGGTTGTAGATGTCGGCGACCGGGGCCAAGCTGGGACGGTCTGGCGAGAGCCCCATGCGGACCAACGCTTCGGCTGCGCGGCGGCGGACGAGTGCGTCGGCATCCTTGAGCGCAGCTGCCGCGACGGCCTTGGCCCCGTCGCCAAACTGCTGGCCCGCAACATAGACCACCGCGGCTCGCACCTGCGCATCATGGTCGGTGGTCAGGGCGCTGAGAAGGTCATCAGGAGGTTGGGGGCCGTGACGTTGCAGCATGTAGATGGCTTGAGCGCGGTCTTCGCCTTCCGCGGCGCGGTCTCGGGCGAGTTGCTCCAACTCGCTTCCCCAGGCATCGCCCATCGAGGCTTTCGTCTCTTCCAGCGCCGCCCAGCCCCAACTCGACAGCGGCTGCGGTTGACGCACAACCGCTTGCACGCCTGTGGGCCGCCGGCTCGGCGCGGAGGTCGTTGACTGGTAGCGAACGCGGTACACCCCGCCGCCGGTACGACGGCCCCCGGTGCAGAAATAGAGCATCCCGTCCGGCCCTACTTCGAGGTCGGTGATGTTGAGCGGCTCACCGTGGACGAACTCGGTCTGCTCGGTGCGAGCCTTGTAACTGGCCCCATCCCGCCGAAGCGCGGTATACAGCACGCGGCCGCGCGACCAGTCGCCTTCGAAGTACGCGTCGTGAAATTCTGCAGGATAGACATTGTGCTGGTAGAACTCCACCCCCACCGGCGAGCCCCGGCCGACGTCGCGCACCGGCGGCAGCGAGTCAATATAGTAAGGAGGAAACTTTCCGGAACCATTGCGGTGTCCGTAGTCTCCTCCGGGTATGCCATGGATGGAACGCACCTCGCGGTACCAAGGTAGGTTGAGGTCAAGCTCCATGTCGCTGTCGAAAGTGAAGGCTTCGCCAGCGAGATTGAAGGCGAGGTCGTACGCATTTCGGATTCCACCGAAAACTAGAGTGTATTGTTTCCGTTCCCGGTCGAGGCGGACTACGGTGCCGTGAGCTCCGTCCTTCGTGGCATCGCGGAGGCCCCAAGCGTCCGGAAACGCTGGAAGAAATTGCGCCTCTTTGTAGTTGCGAAAGGGCGACAAGGCGTCGATCATCTCATCAGGCACAAAACTATAGTTGCCGATTATGATCGTGGGCGCGCCGTCGGGTCCCCGACGGATAGCATGTGGGCCGTGCTCTCCGATACCGCGCTGGAAGACGCTGATCTGCTCGAATGTGTCGGCTGCATCATCGCCATTGGTGTCCTCCATCTTGTACAAGCCAGACCGGCTGCGGGCGCCACTATCCGAGTCCTGGGCCGGCACGTCGGCAGGTGCGCAGGCGCCGTAGAGCGTGCGGGCGTCAAACCAAAGACCTTGGCAATTCCTGACCCGATCAGAGAAGACTTTCTCGGATTCGAAGATGCCATCGCCATCGTTATCGATGAGCAAGCGCGGATGGTCCAGTTCCCTGGAGACCACTGGCCGGCCGAGGCTGTCGAACGTCAGGACAATATACGAGTGGGTCTTTTCGGCCGGCAAGACCCGCTCAATCGTGAATCCGGGGAGCGTGGTGAAACGAGTACCCTGCGCCTGCCCCTGCGTTGACACAGCGACCACGGCACCCCAGACCAGCATGAAAACGCGCAGCCCTGCCATTCCAGACCCCCGGATCTCCAAAATTCTCAACTATCGAGAGTGTGTGTAGGGAAAATTCAAAACACAGGTCGAACGCCTGGACCATTGCGAGCGAGATCAAGCTTCACGCGGTCAACCCTGGCCAACCTCACTCGTCGTGCTCAATGCCGCTCACTCCCCGCGCAGGGGGATCGTATCCGGCCCCGAGAAGCGGTGCAATCGCAAATGCACATGGTGTCGGGCGACAAAAATCGGTCTTTGTACCGATGCTCTTCGCGACATAACGCTGTCGTCAGCCGAACCTCCATGTGCCTCTGTCCACCTCCTTGGAGAGAACTCCTCTCGTGTTTGTCTGCGTCCCAGGATAGAATCTTCTAACTGTAGGCGGAGAGAGCAAGGCGAGGAGGAGAGGGCACATCGCCGAATCATGCCACCCTTGCCTGCTCTGGCGGTACACTGGCGATCGAGGAGAGACCCGTGAAATTCGGCATGAACCTGATGCTCTGGACCGACGACCCCACGGCCGTGGAGCACCTTCCGCTCTACGAGCGACTTGGGAATATGGGCTTCGACGGCCTCGAGCTCCCGATCATCCTGCCCGCGCCCGATCCTGCTGCGTTCGCGAAGTTGGGGGAGCAGATCTCCGGCTTGGGCATGGAACGCACCTGCATGGCGGCTTGCGCACCCGACGCGGATCCGATTTCGCCCGATCCCGCGGTGCGCGCGGCCGCGGTGCACACACTGAAGAACGCGGTCGATTGCACGGCAGCGACAGGCTCACGTGTACTCGCTGGACCTCTCTACGCCGCCCTCGGCGTCTTCAGCGGGAGGGGCCCGACGGGCGACGAGTGGAAACGCAGCGTCGAGGTCCTGCAAACCGTCGCCGAGCACGCAGCCACGGCCGACGTCTCGCTCTCCATCGAGTTCCTGAACCGCTTCGAGATTTACCTGCTCAATACCACCCCGGATACCGATCGTTATGTGAGCGACATCGGCGCAGCGAACGTGGGTGTCCACTACGACACCTTCCACGCGCACATCGAGGAGAAGGAACCCGCGGCGGCGATCCGCGCCGCGGAAGCCTCCATCACCCACGTGCACATCTCCGAGAACGACCGCGGCACACCGGGAACCGGCCAGGTGCGCTGGGCCGAGAGCTTCGATGCCCTGCACGCGATCGGTTACGACGGCTGGCTCACGATCGAGGCGTTCGGTGCGCTCCTCCCGAACCTCGCAGCGGCGACCAAGATCTGGCGGCCGATGTTCGAGAGCGAAGAGCAGCTGGCCCGCGACGGACTCGCCTTCATGAAGACGGAGTGGGAGAAGCGAGCGGGCTGAGGGCGAGCGGCGACCACATTTTCGTTCATACGCATCTCCGTCCTGTCTCTCATCATTATCAATCCGGTCGGGCCAGCGGTCGCAAAGGCCGTCTTCCGATACGGGCCCATTTGGGCCGGGCTCGCTCCGCTCGGGTTCTCGGTGTCACGGACGCGCTCGAGGGATGTTGACGAGCGTGTAATACGCTTGCGGGTGAACGATCGGCTCACCCGCCTGGGCACGAACGCCGTTCAGATGCAACTCGTGAACGTAGCCAGCCCGCATCGGATCGACGCGGAGCCGCACGCTTCGGCCGTCCGGCGCCACCTCGGCCGAGGTGATGGCGACCGTCCGTTTGTCTTCTTCGGGACCGCCATACTCCTCGCTGATCCGGTAGGTGTAGCTTTCCATGAAATACGAGGTCGGGGCGGAGGCCGTCGCTGGATCGACCGGCTTCGTGAAGGTGAGCTCGAAGCCGTCGGGGCGTGCGTGCATCTCGTGGACTTCGAATGGCATGTCACCGGTCCAGACCAATCGCTGGAAGCCGTACGGATCCGGCCCGACGCTTCCCCAGCCACGTGCGGACATGCCGATGAAAAGCGAGCTATCGGCCCCGAAGGCCAGCCGTATGACGCCGCTTTGCAGGCCGCGTCGGAAATTGAACGCGGCGCCTTGCCAGTGGCCGTCGACCTCCTCGAGGAAGACGCGCATCACCATGGCGTGGTGCTGGTCGCCGATGAAGATCTGCCCGGCGAAGGGGCCGAACCCGCCGCCAGTGGTATCCCACTTGAAGCCGCTCGGTGATTGCCCCATCTTGACGTAGGGAAACCAGACGGACGGCATCTTATAGCTCGGTATCTCCTCGTGCAGGTCCTTCATCCAGGTGCCACGGCGAGGCAGCCCCTTCTCGATCGGCTCCACGAGCGAGCCGGGCAAACCGATCGACGCCGTCCCGTGTGGGTGGCCATGGAAGTCACCTACTTCGATCTGCGAGAGCTTCGAAGCGTTGTTCCACTCGCCCTGGTTGTCGGAGTAGAAGACGTCGCCCCACGGGCTCACTTCGATCCCCGAGGGCGAGCGCAAACCCGCGGCGACGTATTCCGTCGCGCCGGTTTTGGGATCCACCCGCACAGCCCACCCCCGCCAGTCGGCGGCGCCGTAGGGCTCCTCGTCGAAAGGGATGTTCAGCGAAACCCAGAGCTTGCCGTCCGCGGTCTGTCGTGGGCCGAAGGCGTATTCGTGGTAGTTGCCGCTCAGCTCCCAGTCGTCGGTGACCGTCTCGAAGACATCCGCAGTGTCGTTGCCATCGCTGTCCCTCATGCGAGACAGCTCACCCCGTTGGGCAAAGTAGATCCAGCCGTCCAGCTCGAGCAGGCCGAGCGGTTGCGCCAAGCCGAAGGCATAACGCTTATAGACCGGTGCTGGAGGGTCCGCGTCCGTGTTCTCGACGATGAATACCTCGCCGCGTCGTGTGGCGACCATGATGCGGTCGTCGGCGAGCTTCAAAAGCCCGCTGACCTCCATCACCATATCGTCCAGTAAGGGCATCGTCATCAGTTTGTAATAGCGGCTCTCGGCCTCGATCTGCGCCGGGAGCGAGCCCTGTTGTCGCTCGAGGAAAGCACGCTCTTGCTCCTCCCTCGCCCTCGAGCTCTGGTTCTCTCGTGCTGCAGCAGGGGACAGAATCACGAAGAGGGCGGTCAGGAGGCCGATGCTCGAGCGGTACAGCGGCAAAGATTTCACCATGAGAGTTTCACTTCCAAGGAGACGTTGCGGTTGGTCAAAAACTCGACTGGCAACAAGAGTTGGCGCACGCCCTGCGACGTGCGAACGAAGGGTAAAAGCGGCACGTTGCCACGAAGGGTCACCGTCGCGCTGCCGTCGAGGGTCCACGACCCGTCGTCGTTTTGGAGGATCTCATCGCCCTCAGCGACGAGAAGATAGAGCCGGCCAGAGGGGCTCGCCGCTTCGAGCGAGAAGCGCCGCAACAGATTTGCGCCGCCAGCGCTGACGACCGGAACCGGCTGCTCCTCGACGAGGACGCCCTCGAGCTCGTACATGAAGATCGGCCGCCGCCCCTCATCGAGACGGTAGCCGATGAAGCGTCCTCCCACATTGCGATCCGTCATCATCACAGGGGGCCACGGCGCCTCGGCATTATCGAGAAAGGCGAGCGCTGGGCCCGGCGGGAGTTGCATGACATCGTCGCCATAGGGCTCGAAAAAGCGACCGGCGCGACCGCTCCACGTTCCCTGCGCGTCGAAGAAACCACCGCGCCAGGCTTTGGCAAGCCGAATGACGTTGGCGTCGAACGCCACGTGAACGGATTCGGGGTAACCCACGACGATCGCTCGCGGGCTGACCCCGGTCATGAAAGTTCGAAAGACGATCGGCTCGTCTTCCGGCACGAGCACCATGGCGTCGCCGATATTCGTGCCCGCGGGCGCCGGCATCGACGCGCCGAGCGACATATAGCTCAAGATGGCGTCGACTTGGCCGTCCGCAGTGCCGCCGGCGATGTCGGGAAAGAGCACGATCTCGTCGTTCCAATACGGCACCATCCGCGTGCCGTCGTTGAGCGAATGCGGATCGACGAGCAGCTGGCGGACCCATCCCGGTCGCAAACGGTCGTAGACCGAGGCCAGGTTGACCGTGGAGATTCCTTGCGCCAAGTTGGCGCCGACATCGTGACAAGTGATGCAGCGCATGCCGTCAGACCCGACGAGTTTTCTACCGTCGTCGATCGCCTCGGAAGACAATGAAGGCTCCCGCAGATCCCCTGGCGTGGCATCGACACCCTCGAAAGCCGCGGCCAAACCGCCGACGAGGTTACCGCCGAAGCGCGGCATGCGCGCTTCCATATAGTTGCGTCGCACATGCAGTCGGCTTTCCCGCAATACCGAGTCCAACGCATCGGGCTTCAGCTTGCCGCCGATCCCAGTGAGCCGCGGCGGAATCCTGCCTTCGTCGCCTAGATCCATCCCGCCGACCACTTTGAAATGGCGACGGCGCACCGGATCGAGCCCGCCCGCCTCGCCGCGCTGGTGGCACGCCAGGCCAGTTATAGGTGGCGAGCGCGTGGACGATCCGGCCCGGCGCATCGCGCGGCGTTGTCAACGCGTCGAGATTGGTGAGCGCTGCGCCGAGGGCGCGCCGTTGATGTGCGCCCAAGTTGTAGTGCGGTTCGCCGGCGCCCTGGTGGATGGGACCTTCCGCCGTCAATGTGACGGGGTCGAGCGCGTCGAGCGAGCGCGCACGGGTGAGCGGCGCGGCGCCGGTGACAGAGGCCGGAAAAGCATGGCAGGAGGCGCAGCCGAGCTCGCGAAAAGCGCGCCGGCCTTCACGGGAGCGCTGTGAGTCAACGGCCAAGGAGCTGTTCGGCGGCGCGAGCCGCACGGCTTTGGAGACCGCCATTTCATCGATCGGGATCGGTCGCGCCACGGCGCCCTGAATCGTCACCTCTAGATAGGGCTCCCCGGTATCGCCGCGGATGTAGTACGTGATCGCGACGGTGTGGTCGCCGGCTTCGAGCTCCAACTCGATGTGAATCTCACGCCCGGTATCGCGATCTTTGGTCGCCACGACGCGCCCATCGATGAGGAGCTCCGACCTGGATGGGCGATCCGATCGGAGCACGAACGTGTAGAGGCCCGCCGCCTCGATCGGGAGCAGCCCACTAAAGCGAAACAAGTGGTTGCCCCGTCGCACCTGAATCGGTAGATCGAGCGACAAAGCGTCGATACGTCCGGACGCCGTGACATCCAAAGTATCCAAGACGGGTGGCGACCGGCTAAAGAACTCTTCGGCGTCCTCGTCTTGCATCGGGTCCACGAAGTACTCGAACTCGAACCCCGGGAGGCGGCGCACGACGTCGGGCTCCTGTTCGCGCAGCAGATAAACGGCGACGTCCTGGGCTTCAGCCTTGGTCAGATAGAGGGACGGCATGCGCCCTCCATGGCGAACTCTCATAGGATCCAAAAGGAACTCCGCGAGCGCCGCCACGGACGTCTTGGCGGCGAGGTCCGGAAGCGGCACGTCTGGGATTGCCGGAGCACTCGTTTCGCCCTCGCCAGCATGACAGGCAACGCAGCCGATGGAATGATAAAGCGCGCGGCCGCGTTCCACCGTGGCGCTGAAGCGAAACGGCTCGAAGCTTGGCGACGGCATGGCACCGCCCTGGTCGACGAGAAAATGAACGAGCCGCTCCGCGATGGCCGCACGCTCTGCGGCCGGGAAGTCGTGCAACAGATCCGGCATCGTCGTGCCTGGTTTCTGCCCGTGTGGATCGCTCAGGAAGCTGAGCAACCACCCAGGCGTTGCACGCCGGCCGATAGTGGACAAGTCGGGTGCCGGCTTCGTCGTGACGCGGTCGGCGATCCCGTTTCGCGAGTGGTCAGAAACCGTGTGGCACGAAAGGCAGTTGAGCTCGCCGAGCAACACCTCACCCAACGCGGTCTCACTGACCGCGGCCGAAGCGCGTAGATGCTCATAGCCGGCGACCACCGCCGCCACCGAGTCGGAAAGACGATCCTGCGTCGCGGCCGCCGCGGCCACGGGCAAAAGCGCCGCCGCGAGCGTCGATCGAAATTTCATGCAACCACCGTATCCGGTACGACCACCACGGAGGCGTTGGGGAAACGATTCCCGGCTATCGCCGTCGCGTGCATAGTTGATTCGTTGCGCCACCCCAGGTCGTCATCACGGAAGGAGTCGAAAGCGTTGTACGTCAAGCCGATCGGCGTGCGGTTCCAAAACCCGGTCCGCGGCTGAGATACACGCGAGCGCTCGGAAGCGACGTCGATAGCCCACACGTTGAGCCGAAGCCGATCGACGCTGACGTGTTCCTCACCTGCCGTGCCCGTATGGTAGTAGTCGAATCGCAAGGTACGTCCGGTGAAGTGCCGCTCGAATGGGTCGGCGGTCTGAGCGAGGGCTGGGCCGATGAAGAAAGTCAGACAAACGATCCAATGCCTCATATGCTTCTCCTCTTCATCCTCCGGCGGGACGAGTTCGAGAGTAAACTCGGGTCCACTATTGTAGGCGACGAACCGACGCGAACGCAGACTCGCAGGCTGCGAGCGGTAGGTAAACTGGATAAGAAAAATCAAGCTCTGTCGGCATGCCTGGGAGGCAGAATTCCAACTTGACGGGGGTTCGTATGAATTGTTGGTCAAGGCTACTGGATAGGAAAAATCAAGGTCTGTCCACTGGAGGTGGAGCCATGCCGAGAGGTCTCGTCGGGTTGGGTCTGCTGCTCGTGCTGGGGGCGTGCGGTCCCCACGCCGAGCCTCCGCCATTGAACGTCGTATTCTTCCTGGTCGACGACCTGGGCTGGGTAGACGTGGGGGTCTTTGGCTCCCGCTTCTACGAGACCCCCCACATCGATCGGCTGGCCGGCGACGGGATGCGTTTCACGAACGCCTACGCGGCCTCACCCGTGTGCTCGCCGACTCGAGCGAGCATCCTGGCCGGCAAGTACCCGGCGCGGATGAACACCACCGACTGGTTCGGGGCCGACCGCGCAGGTCCCCTGCTGCCCGCGGCCTACGAGCCCCAACTTCCCCTCGAGGAGGTAACCCTGGCCGAAGCCTTCAAGGAGGCGGGCTACGCCACCGCCTTCGTGGGCAAGTGGCACCTGGGGGATCGACCCTACTACCCGGAGAGCCAGGGCTTCGACCTGAACGTGGCCGGCGACAAGTGGGGCGCTCCGCCGACCTACTTCTTCCCCTGGGAGAAGCCCGACTCACCCGGCTGGGGACGGGCCCTCGACCTGCCCGGGGGCAAGGAGGGCGATCTCCTGACCGACCGGCTCACCGACGAGGCGCTGAAGTTCCTGGACGCGAGCCGGGACACGCCGTTCCTCCTCTACCTCTCGTACTACGCCGTCCACACCCCGCTGATGACGAAGCCGGAGCTCCAGGCGAAGTACGAAGCCAGGCGAGCGACCCTGCCTTCCGAAGAAGGACCGCGCTTCCGGCCGGAGGGACCCCGTGAGGACCGACAGGTCCAGGACCACCCGGTCTACGCGGGCATGGTGCAGAGCGTGGACGAGAGCGTCGGCCGGGTCCTCGCCCGGCTCGAGGAGCTGGGCGCGGCCGACCACACCGCAGTCGTCCTCATGTCGGACAACGGCGGGTTGTCCACCTCCGAGGGTTCGCCCACGTCCAACCTTCCCCTGCGGGCGGGGAAGGGGTGGCTCTACGAAGGCGGCATCCGCGAGCCGATGATCGTCAAGTGGCCCGGGGTGGTCGCGGGAGGCAGCGTCTCCGACGAGCTCGTGATCAGCACTGACTTCTATCCGACGCTGCTCGAGATGGCAGGCCTCCCGCTGAAGCCCGAGCAGCACGTGGACGGCCTCAGCCTCGTTCCAGTGCTCGAGCAGAAGGGCGGGCTGGACCGGAGCGAGCTCTTCTGGCACTACCCGCACTACGGCAACCAGGGGACGACGCCGAGCGGCGCCGTCCGCCAGGGCGACCTCAAGCTCATCGAGTACTTCGAGGACGGTCGGGTCGAGCTGTTCGACCTCTCGAAGGACATCGGCGAGCAGAGGGATCTCGCGGCGGAAATGCCGGAGAAAGTGCAGGAGCTGCACGAGAGGCTGGAGCGTTGGAGAGGCGACGTCGAGGCGGCCATGCCCCCGGGACCCAACCCGGATTTCGATCCGGTCGCGTGGGAGGAATGGCAACGGCAGCAGCGTGAGAGCGACGGGTCGACGGTGACGAAGAGGTGATCGGGAAGAGAAGAAACAAGAGAGCACCAAATTGACTTCAGGCTCGTAGCCCTCTACAATCCGCCCCCCAAGGAGGCGCTGAATATCGATAACTGAAGTCGCTGAGAAGTTCTTCGATGCCTGCGACACGGGAAAGGGTTGGGAAGGATGCAAAGATTACTGCAAACCCGACGCCACGTTCGCCGCACAGGCTGAACCGCTCACCGACGTCGCGAATTTGGAACAGTACACGGAATGGATGAAGGGCCTGTGCGCGATCATGCCGGATGGCAAATACGTGGTGAAATCCATGGCCACTGACGAGGCACGAGGCAACGTGTGCACGTACGCCGTGCTCACCGCTACGCACACGGAAGAAGGTGGCCCACTCCCGCCCACCGGCAAGCGCACCAGCGCGGACTACGTCTACGTCATGGATTTCGACGGCGACAAGATCCGGCACATAACCAAGATCTGGAACGCCGGATGGACACTGAAAGAGCTCGGCTGGACGTAGTCTAGTTCGACGAAGCCTCCGCGCCCAGCGTGTGGGCCACGATCCAATCGTATTGCCGCTGCATGCGATAGCGGTAAGTGACTGGCACATGAATCTGGCTGACCGTCGAGCCCAGCGATTTGCGCGAGCCTGTCAGCGTTGCACTTGCAGGAAAGCCACGACGTCTACGAGTTCTTGGGGTCTCATACCGGAGACCAATCCGTCAGGCATCAGCGAACTCCGACTGGGATAGCGATCTACGATCTCGCTCTTGTTCACCGTAAAGACACGACCATCGGAGTCGATCAACTCCAAAGACGAATCCGAATCGTCCTTAATGAAACCGATCAGGTACCCCTGTCGTTGTGTCCTCAGGACCCAGGCCCGGTATTCATGACCGATGGCCGCACTAGGATAAAGGATCGAGTCCAGCATCTCCTGCTTGCCATACTTTTGCCCTATGCGGGACAGATCGGGCCCGATATCCCGACCCTCTCCCTGAACGCGATGACAATTCGAGCACTGAGCGACATCGGAGCGATAGAACAAAGCTCGTCCTCGCTCTGGATCCCCGACCATGGCCAGGAGCGTCTCTGCCGGCGGTAGAGGGCTACCCTCTCGGGTCGTCTCCTGAGGGAGGTTCTCGGCCGCCAAGAGCCGTACATCTTCGTGCGCACTCCTGTGGAGACGCTGTGCCACCAACGCTTCCAGGTCGGCCGGGAGGTGTCCCGCGTCGACCATATTGAGCAACATCAGAGAACCCGATTTTGAACGCGAAATCAGCTCCACCGTTTCTTGTCTGAGTCCGGGGTCTCGCTCTAGATCCGCAACGATCATACGCAGCAGCTCGGAAGCCTGATCGTATCCGTAGGCATTGAGAATCCGCACTGCGCTTTCCTGAATCTCGCTGTCGGCGTCATTCAAAAGAGCGACCAGCTTTTCTACCTGGGGTTCCTGCAGCAGGCCTTGATGATGATTAATGGTATCGGCGGCGTGCTGGGCAGCTTGTCGTCTTTCCTCTTCCGGGAGGGACAGGTCGGTGGCGATCTGAAGAAACCTTGGCAAGAAATGGATGCGACCGGTACCGGTGATGAATCGCAACGCCGCTTGCTGAAGAGTTGGATTCTCCAGGCTCTGGGTCAGAAACTCGTCGATATCCGTACCCGCCAGGGTGCCTGCCCAGACCTGACCACCGTCCCGGCCCAACAGGTCTAATACCAACTCTTGTTGCTGAGGCCTGCCGGAGTGCAACTGCTTCATCAGGTGAGTTCCTGCAGAATCGCTTTGAATGGCATCCAGTGTCCTGACGGCCAATTCGCGCAGTGCAGGAGTGCGGGATTGCAGGCCTTTGACTGCCAGCGCTTCCGCCTCAGGCGGGTGGAGTTGGAAGGCCAGGCTCGCCACCTGAGCGTTCCAGCGCGCACCCATCCGGTCGAGGAGAGCCCGGAAAGCCCACTTTTCTCGACCCTTGAAGCCGATTCCAAGCGCTTCACGATAATAACGATCCTGGCCATCGAATTGGGCAGCCAGATCTAGCAGCCACTCGTCCACCCAGGGATTCTCCGGGCTGGTGCGACTCAGTTCCAGGATCAACTGACGTCGTACCGCTGGATCATCATCAGTACGCAACCAGTGGGCTTGGCTGAGGGCTCCGACGCCGAGTCTGGAGAGCACCCGTACAGCCAACGTGCGCAGATTTGGGCTGGCGACCCGTGCCGCCTCGAGCGCCAATCGGGTTCCCAGCTCCGGCTGCCGGCTCGCGAGCCACAAAGAGCGTGCTCGAAGCCGGGCTGATCCGCTGCTGAACATCTCCTCAACCAGCGAGGTGTGGCCCGCGGCCACCGCACGACTGAGTGTTTGGTAAGCCAAAAAGCGCCGGGCAGGGTTTGCGGACGCTAGCGCAGCCTGCAGGCCCCCGGGGCTCTCCAGATCCAAGGGCGGCATCTTATAATGCGAGCCCCCAGGCGCCAGTCGGTAGAGCCGGCCTCCCTCGACATCGTCCATTCGATGCCCGCCTACTCCGGGATCAAACCAGTCGGCTACGATCAAGGATCCGTCGGGAGCCACCACGACATCGATCGGCCGGAACCAGTCGTCCTTCTCACTCGACAACAGGACCTCGACCTGCGCGCGAAACCCGGCACCCGACCGTTGAGGCCGGTAGGCACGCACTACACCGGGCCCGGCATCAGCGTGAAGCAACGTCCCCTGCAGCCTGGAAGGAAGCAGATCTCCTTCATAGACAGCCATGCCGGCCGGTGCCCCGAAGCCGGTTCGAATCATTTTGGGAATCACCCCAGGCCGATCTTCGTTCCAGTGCACGGCATCCAGACGCCGATCTCCCATCCGATGGGGCCAGTATCCATAAGAGCCGCCCTCCATCACATAGTTGACCCTGCACTGTTCGTTGCCATCGTCGTCATTATCCGAGATGAAAACGGTGCCGAAGGAATCCACCGCCGGCTCGTAAGGGTTACGCATCCCGTCTGCCAGGACCTCCAAATGCTTGCCTTCGAGATCGCTTCTCAGCACGGTGGCAGCACGGTAGGGCTTTCCTTCTCCGCCGGCTCGGGTTCGATGACCCGATCCGTCAGTGACATCCAGGCCCTCATCCCCATTGCTCATGTATAGAAGACCATCCGGACCGAAGACGACACCGTGGATGCCATGGTCGTTGTCTACTCCTCCGAAACCATCTAGAACCACCGTTTTGCGGTCGGCCACTCCGTCCCCATCCAGGTCCTGCAGATAGAACAGCTCTGGCGATTGGCACACATAAACCCGATCGCCCAAGACCGTTACACACAAGGGTGACTGCAGACTCGGATCCTGGTAGAACGTGTGGGCCTCGTCGGCTCGACCATCTCCGTCCGTGTCCTCCAATACCCGTATCCGATCACCCTTCGGCTCGACAACATCCTGGTTGAAGAGCCGGTAGTTGACAGCCTCCGCCACCCAGACACGCCCCTCGGCATCCACATCGATAGCAGTCGGATTTCGCAGTTCGGGCTCGGCCGCAAAGAGACTCACTTCCAACCCTTCTGCTACCTGCATGGCCTCCAGCGACTGCTGCGGCGTCAACTTGGAAGTGGCTACCGGCGAACTGACGCTAGAACACGTCGAAGACATCAACACCAGCCCGCCGGAAAAGAGGCCAAGACTACCCCGCAACCACATGGGCCTAACTATAAAGCGTAGCTACCGACATTTAAAAGGCAGGCCGCCTGGGCGACCCTTGACCCGTGGGAAGCAAGTGGGTTGCACTTGGTACTTTGAAGACTCAACTTTAGACTCGGAGAATCAGAGGACGTGACTCAGTGTGACGAACCAGGACATCAGCAGAGAAATCACAGCAGGGCTGACGAAATTCCCCACCATGGCCTATGTGATTGTGATCAACCCAGCCATAACTGGATAGGAAAAATCAAGTTCTGTCGGCATGCCTGGGGAGGCAGAATTCCAACTTGAGGGGGGTTCGCATGAGTCGTTGGTCAAAGCTGAGTTGAATCCGACGCACGGCAAGCAGAATTCACGCGGGGAGGAGCTGCTAGCTCTGACTGAGACACAGCACGGCCATGGAACGGTCGGCTGAGAGAGCTCGTTCTAGGAACAAGCGGAATCAGTCGTCAGCGCGAGAGCAGTGTGGAGTTTTCGGATTCGCATAGGGCCTTCAAAATCGGCCCTAGGCTCCTGCACCAAGCGTTCTAGGGCCGCCAGGCGGAAAAGCAAAGTACTATGGCGCTAGGACATCTGGAAATGGAGCTCGTTCTCATCGCGATCGCGGTCTTGGGGCATCTGCTGATCCCGCTCGCCTATATCTTTTGGGTGGGATTCAGCAAGGCGACCAGTCGCGTCTATTGGCTGGGCGTAGTTGTCGTCGTCGCGTCGTATCTATTCCTGATGCACATCGCCGGCGGTTGGCACTGGTTTGGCTTCTATTGGATGTACGTTTTCTGGGTGCTGTTTGTGCTCGCGGTCGCGCGCTTCTTCAGGTCGCCGTGGAAGCAACGTCCATGGTGGCCTGCCCGGAAAGCCTCGGGCTGGATCGGTCTCTCGTGTGTCGTGCTGGTAGCTCTTTTCTTCCTGAGCGCGGTTCCGCCGCTCGTCACAGCACGCAGCTTTTTGGGCGTCCCTGTCGAGCTGCGGTTTCCCCTGCGACGGGGTGTATTTCACATCGGCCACGGTGGTTCGAACGAAATCGTCAACCATCACTACCCCGTTTCTGCACAGCGCTATGCGCTGGACATTCTCGAGCTGAATAGGTTCGGGGTCCGTGCCCGCGGACTTTGGCCCGGGCAGCTTTCGGCCTATGCGATCTACGACGCGGACGTGCTTGCGCCATGCGACGGCGAGATCGTGGGGGTCAGAGACGGCCTCCCCGACCTGATTCCGCCTGAGATAGACCGCGAAAATGCTGCAGGAAACTACATCGCGCTGCATTGCAATGACGTCACTGTGCTTCTCGGGCATCTGTTGAGCGGAAGCATTCGAGTTGACGCGGACGAGAAGGTGGTGGCTGGTCAACTACTCGCGAAGGTGGGGAACTCTGGGAACACCAGCGAGCCCCACCTTCACGTCCACGCCGTGCGTGGCCGGCAAACCGATCACGAACAACAGGGCAGGGCAGGGGTGGGGGTCCCCATGCTCTTTGACGGTCGCTTCCTGATACGTAACGATCGCATCGCCTTCTACTGAATGGATGGAAGCGGAGTTGAACGCCTGGAACGCACCAACGAAATCGTCCGCCTGATGGAAGGCTTGCCTCGGGCATGAGCTTTCGCGACTTCGAGGGGCGGCAGATTGGGTTTCTGCCGACGGACTCGATTGCCTTGGCTCTGTACCGCGCCGGGGTCCGCACGTTCTCGCGCTCTTTCAAGTATCACTGGTGCCGCGGGCTCTATTCTCTGACGGGCGATTGCCCCAACTTCATGGACTGGATAGGAAAAATGCTGGATAGGAAAAATCAAGGTCTGTCGGCATGAAGAAGCGGGTCAGCATCGCGGTTCTTGCGCTGGAAGTTCGCTCCCTAACAGCTTTAATATGCTAATAAAAATTAGCAATGAGAATCTCGCCCGGGCGAGATTTCGATCATCGCCGCTCCGGCGGCCTCCGACGCGAACTCGACATCATTACCCAATGTTCCCCAAATCCAACTGCTTCGCGGCGTAATCGCACGCGCGCGCCGTGAGCGCCATGTAAGTGATGGACGGGTTCACGCAGGAGGACGACGTCATGCACGCGCCATCGGTAACGAAGAGGTTCGGCACATCGTGCGCTTGATTGTGGGCGTTGAGCACCGACGTCTTCGGATCCCGTCCCATCCGTACCGTTCCCATCTCGTGGATGACGAGCCCGGGCGTGTTGTCCTTGACGAACGACTCGATATCGGTCGCACCGGAAGCGTCCAGCATTTCGGCGGCGGACTTGGCCGCGTCTTTCATGAGCGCGCGCTCGTTCTCACCGTAAGTCATGTGGACCCGGATCGCGGGAACACCCCACTTGTCTTTGACCTCAGGATCGATCTCGACGTAGTTGCCCGCGCTCGGCAGGCACTCACCAAAACCAAGGAGGGTCAGCTTCCACGGTCCGTAGTCACGCAGCGCGTGTTTGAAGTCCGCGCCGAAGCCGGGCGTGTCGAGACCGTGCTCCCAGCGCTCGCGCGAGCCGCGGCCCTGATAGCCGTAGCCACGGAGAAAATCAGGGCTCTGGCTCTTGACGTTTTTGAATCGCGGAACGTAGATACCGTTCGGACGGCGTCCGTAGTGCGTCTTGTCTTCGTTGCCGGGAATAGTTCCCAAGGCACCGCCGCCCATGACGTGGTCCATCAAGTTCCGGCCCACCTCGCCCGACGAGTTGCCGAGGCCCTCGGAGAAGCGCGCCGTCTTCGAGTTGAGCAGAATGCGCGCCGACTCCATCGCGGAGGCACAGAGAAAAACGACTTTCCCATACACCTCGAAGCTCTCGTGCGTCACCGCATCGATGACGCGGAATCCCTTGGCGCGATCGTTCACTTCGTCATAAATCACGCTGTGCACGACGCTATAGGGACGTAGCGTCAACCGTCCCGTCGCACGTGCGGCCGGGAGCGTCGCGTTCAAGCTCGAGAAGTACGACCGCGTGATGCAGCCGCGATTGCACGGTCCGCAATAGTGACAAGGCGCGCGTCCGTTGTGCGCTTCGGTGAGAACGGCGCAGCGGCCTATCGTGAGCATGCGCTCATCGGCGAACTTGCCCTTGAGCGCGTTGCGAACGTGACGCTCCGCGCAATTGAGCTCCATCGGCGGCAGAAACTTACCGTCGGGAAGCTGAGACAAACCCTCTTTCTGACCGCTGATACCGACGAACTCCTCGACGTAGTCGTACCACGGTGCAATGTCTTCGTAACGGATGGGCCAATCGACGCCGACGCCATCTTTCGCATTGGCTTCGAAGTCGAGGTCGCTCCAGCGATACGTCTGTCGCCCCCACGTGATCGAGCGCCCTCCGACATGACGTCCTCGAATCCAGTCGAACGGTTTGTCCTTGGGGAAGGTATACGGGTTCTCGTGGTCGTTGACGAAAAACTTGCTCGACCACTCAGTGCACGCGTAGCAGTTCTTCTGGATGGGCTGGTCTCGGGACTGACGGGCGCGATTGCGAAACCCGCGGAACTTCAAATCCCAGGGCTGCACGTGCTCGACGTAGTCTTGGGCCGGGTTCGTGGGCCGACCCGCTTCGAGAACGAGGGTTTCGAGTCCTTTTTCGGTGAGCTCCTTCGCCGCATAGCCGCCGGTGATGCCCGAGCCCACGACGATGGCGTCGTACTCTCTACGTTGCACGAGAGCGACCACGCTACACCTCGATCTTTCTGACGGGAGCGCAGCCCTCGTATGAGCCGGGGAAAACCTCGTGTTGAAGCTCCTGCTCCATGCCGACCTTGGACGTAAAGTAGCCGTACAGCGTGAGCCATTTCATCACTGTGAAAAAAGGTTGCTCGGCCGGCGAGTCCGACGCCACCATCGGACCGCCGACCGCTAGTCGTGGATTCTGGAGCTCGAGAGCCTCCTCTTCGAGCTTGCTCAGCGCGGCAACTTGCGCCGCTTCGTCGAGATCGACGAACCGCTGAGCGTCCGACCCGTTCATATCCAGTCCAGCGAGACCGCGCTCGAAACTCCTGCGCTCGTCCTCGGTGAACCAATCCGTGAGCATGACGTCGACGAACTCGTTTACCTTCGCGGCCTTGGCTCCCGGCGTATCGGTCTCGGGAATGATGAGCTCGGAGACGACGATCACCGTCTCGTTCTGAAGCGGATCGAGGCTCTTGAAAATGTGGCGAGCGATCTCGCCGAGATCTTGAAGTTGGGCGTGTGTCTCGCTCGCCAGCGCAAAGAGCTCGGTAGCAGAAAGTTGAGCCAGCGCCGCCACTCCTATCGATTTCAGAACCTGTCGTCGATCCATGACTACCTCACTGAGCGCGAAGATATCACAAGCAACCTTGACGCATGTTCGCCTATAATGCGCCCGTGCTTTGGTTCCTGCTCTCCGCGATGCTCGCGCCGCCAACTGAAGGCCTTTCGGTGTTGATCTACAGCAATACCGCGCCCTACTACGCGCGGGACCACGAATACCGCCACGAGGCCATCCCCGAAGCGACGGCCGCGATCCGGGCTATCGGCGAGCGCGAGGGATGGAATGTCGAGGCGACCGAAGACGCCTCTCAATTCAAGGACGAAACGCTCGCCCGTTTCGACGTGGTTGTCTTTCTGTTGACGACGGGCAATGTTCTGGGCGTCAAGGAGCAGGCGGCGTTCGAGCGGTTCATCCGCTCAGGTAAGGGCTACGTCGGCATCCACTCGGCCTCCGACACCGAGCACGCATGGCCGTGGTACGGGGAGCTCGTGGGTGCCTACTTCAAAGACCACCCGACGGTTCGAGAAGCAACCTACATCGTCGAAGATCGCTCGCACCCTGCGTCGAAGGACCTGCCCAAACGGTGGACCCGCACTGACGAGCACTACAATTTCAAAGCGAACCCGCGCCCAAACGTCCACGTCTTGATGGCGCTCGATGAGTCGAGCTACGACGCCGGCGACGGCGCCATGGGCGACCACCCGATCGCGTGGTGTCACGATTACGACGGCGGGCGAGCATTCTACACGGCGCTCGGCCACGTGAAAGACTCCTACGACGATCCATTGGTCCTTGGTCATCTCCAAGGAGGAATTGCCTGGGCGGGCTCGAACGAGCCGTAGGGTTACCCGCGTATCTGATAGCTTCTGTCCTCAAGCCTTCGAAGGATCCACGCGCCTCGCCTGCGAAGCGGGTAACCACTAAGGGGATTCCCGCATCTCGCGGCAATCGCCGTTCAGTTCGAAAACGCGTCGTCGAAGGAGCCGCGCGACGGCGAGTCGAAATCGACGCGCTTGACGAACTCACAGGCTTCGCGAGCGCCGTGGATGCGGTCCATACCGTTGTCTTCCCACTCTACCGACAACGGCCCTTGATAGTGGATCGCGTTCAGCGCACGGATGATCGCTTGAAAGTCGATATCGCCGCGGCCGGGCGAGCGGAAGTCCCAGTGGCGGCGCCGATCACCAAAATCGAGGTGACCACCGAAGGTTCCCGACGGACCGGCCGTCTTGCGCCACGCGACGTCCTTGATGTGAACGTTCCAGATTCGATCGGCGAATCGATGGATGAACTCGATGTAGTCGACGCCTTGATAGCCTAAGTGACTCGGGTCGAAATTGAACCCGAACGCCGCATGGTGGTCGATCGCCTCGAGCGCACGCTCGGCGGTGACCACGTCGAATGCGATCTCGGTCGGGTGTGCCTCGAGCGCGAAACGAACCCCGAGCTTCTGGTACTCGTCGAGGATCGGCGTCCAGCGCTTGGCGAAATCCTCGAAGCCTTCGTCGATCATTTTTTGCGGCGTCGGTGGAAATGCGTAGAGTAGCGGCCACACCGCGCTTCCGGTAAACCCAACGACGGTATCGACGCCGAAGACTTTGGCGACCAGTCCGGTGCGGATCATTTCATCGGCGGCGCGCTGACGCACACCCTCCGGATCTCCATCCCCCCAGATGTAGTCGGGAAGAATCGACTTGTGTCGCTCGTCGATGTTGTCGCACACCGCTTGACCGACGAGGTGGGTCGAGATCGCAAAGGCCTCGAGATCGTTTTTCGCCAGGAGGTCCCGCTTGTCCGCACAATAGCTGGAATCGCTCGAGGCCTTGTGGACCTCGAAGTGGTCCCCCCAGCACGCGAGCTCGATGCCGTCGTAACCAAGCTCATGCGTCAGCTTGCACATGTCCTCACACGTGAGGTCCGCCCACTGTCCCGTGAAAATCGTTACCGGTCTACTCATGCGCGGATTCTAGTCCACTTCGCGTTGTCTTTCGAGCTCGAGACGGTGGCCTCGATGAACGCCATCCCCCGCACGCCGTCTCTGACCGTGGGGCAGTCGGCCTCGCTGCCTTCGAGAAGCGCCGAGGCAAAGCTCCGGTAGAGATTCGCGAAGCCTTCGAGATAGCCCTCCGGGTGGCCGGCGGGAAGCCGGGACGCGCCGAGCGCCTCGGGAGAGAGCCGAGCGTAGTTCGCACCGGCGCGCACGACGTCACGAGCCTTGTCGGGCCACTTCAACAACAGGGTGTTGGGCTCTTCCTGATGCCACTCGAGACTGCCCTTCTCCCCGTAGACCCGCAGGTTGAGCCCATTCTCTTCGTCGATTGCGATCTGACTCGCCCACAACACGCCTCGCGCGCCATCCGCTAGACGCAACAACACGCTAGCGTCGTCGTCGAGAGGACGGCCGTCGACGAAGGTGGAAAGCTCGGCGGAGACCTCTTCGATGGGAAGGCCGGTGACGTACTCGGTGAGATTGGCGGCATGCGTGCCAAGGTCCCCGACGCAGCAACTGGCGCCGGCGCGTTTCGGGTCGGTACGCCAGTCGGCCTGCTTTTGTCCCGTGGATTCGAGGCGCGTGGCAAGCCAACCCTGCGGGTACTCCGCGACCACGCGCCGTATCTTCCCGAGCTCACCGGCGCGGACCCGTTGACGCGCCTCTTTGACCATCGGGTAACCCGTATAGTTGTGCGTGAGGCCGAAGAGGAGGCCGGTTTTCTCCACCGTCGCCTCGAGCTGTTTGGCTTCTTCCATGTTCAGACAAAGCGGCTTATCGCACATCACCGGAAACCCGGCCTCGAGTGCGAGCTTCGCAGGCCCGTGGTGCTGGTCGTTCGGAGTGACGATCGCAACGAAGTCCATCTTCTCGTCTGGCGGGACCGCAACCTCGCGCTCGATCATCTCGCGGTAGTCGCCGTAGACGCGGTTTTCCGGAAGGAGAAGATCGGCGCCGGACGCGCGCGAGCGTTCCGGGTCCGAGCTGAACGCGCCACACGCGAGCTCGATCGTCCCATCGAGCGCTGCGGCAATCCGATGTACCGACCCGATGAACGCACCGCGACCTCCCCCCACCATTCCCATTCGCAGCTTGCGTTTCATGGCCCCGACCCTCCTTCGTCCGGGTCGTTATATTACCCTCCATCCCGGTTTTCGTCGAAAACCTGCTCGTGCATCTCCGCAAGGTCTGTGTGAGTAGCACGGCTGCCCCGTGGAAGTTTGGGCCGGTTGGCCTGACACCTGTCAGGTACCGAGAGATCGAATCATCGCCTCGACGGCGTGGGGAAAGACCCTTCGGAAGGTCGCGATGGTTGAGCTCGAAACCGCATGGGCCTTTCTGGCGACAGGAAGGCCCTTCAGTCCTTCGCGATCGCCTGTGAAGAGTTCCGGATTATCTTCACCGCGGCCATCTCGGAGAATCCGAGCAGCAAAAAATAGAACGTCCCCATAAACAAAATGCGGTGGGCCGAGTCGTCGTCGATTAGCCCGCCCGCACCGATGCCCGTCGACCAGCCAAAAAGTGGTATCGGCAGAATCCCACCCACAAGCGTGACGATGACGTAGAGGAACATGCCTACCCCGGCGCGCGCTAAAAGCTCCGTGCGTCCGTGCGCCTTCGCGTTGTTCATGAAAAGCGGGACGAACTTGGTCGCTGTCAGCGTCCAAAAGAAAATCAGCGGCCAATACGTCCCTTGCGAAACGGAAAAACCCCATATGAAGAGCGTGTAGAGGCCGGACAGCCCCAGAAAAACACCGGCCCGTTTCGGCGCCGGCATTTCGATCATGGACATCGCGGCCAAGAAGGCCGAGGCGTGGATCACGATGAACTCGATGATCCACAACAAACCCAGTTCCGAGAGGATCTCCTGGCCGAAGGTGTAAGGCCAGATCCAGAGTGTGAGAAAGAGCCCTGCGAGCACGAAGTCGGAGCTTGCCACAGCCATGCCGCGTATGCCGAACAGAAGCGCTCCGAGGAGGAACGGCACCCCGAGGAAGATCGCCTGGTTTCGGCGCGATTCTCGGAACCATGCATACCACGGGGCAATGATCCCCGCTTCGACACGCGCCTGATAGAGCATTTCGTCCGTCGGTTCAAGAAGCTCCAGTTCCTTGTACCCCGCCATGAGATACGTCTTTTCGGATGCGACAAAGAGCTCAGCATCGCTGTAGCCGAACAGCGTGCCGTCGACCAAGACCGGAAGGCGCACCGTGACGAGATCGTCGGTCCAGGAGACGACCTCGAGCTCCATACGTTTGCTACGGTTCGCATAAAGAAGCATGGGCTTGCGATCGAAACGCAGGCCCCAGTCTGCAGAGAGCTCCAAGTTCTCACCGAGGCGCACGGAGGACGCCCCTAGGGTGTAGTCGAAGCTCGGATTGGGTTGGCGCACGGTCATGCTCTTGAACGGCGAGATGCCTCTCAATTGCGGTCCACAGAAAACGCTCAAGTTGTAGCGGCCGGGAAATACGTCATGGGCGACGCGCACGCGGATTCGATCCGGCCTCCATTCGAGCACCTCTAGGCGGCCATATCCGCCACCCATCGCGCCACCATTTATGAGATCGGGCGCGCGGTCGAGCTGCTCCGGACCCCAGTTCCCGAACAGCTCGAACGTCTTTCCCTGGTCCGTTTCCTCAGTGCTAACCACGTAGTCGAAACCGACGGTGCAGGGCACCGGCTCTTGGGCACGGCTCGGGCGGACCATGGCCAATAGGAACGCGAAGACGAACCCGTAGCGTCGCATAGGGATGGGCTGAATAGTGTTCGGTTTGGAAAGGGTCTACAAACTACTGTACAACATCGTGGGCGATATCGTGAAGCGGTGCTGTTCGCACGATCATTGTGGAGAACACAGAGCGAACATTCGACGCGGCGCCTGCAAACGCTGAAATTCATTGCATGACGGGTTGGCCATGTGAGGTGCCGCCTGCCATGCTTGGCGCATGAAAAGGACGCACCGAAGACGCCAGACCTACGACCATCGGTTACGCGATGCGATCGCCGCGACAGGTAATCGGTACCTGTTCCGGGATGTTGCGATCCCGCGCTCGACGCGGCGTACCTGGGCGCGCGGCGATGTCCGTCCCGTAGTCGCTTCGGTCGATGTTGAGCTGGCCGTCTACGAACTGCTGGAACGGGTCGACAAGCTGCAGCAGCGCGCCAGGCACCAGGCCGGAGTCATCGGATTGCCCATGCGGCTTCTAAAGCTCCGCGGCGGCAAAATCGACAGCGCTCGCCTTCCCGAGGGCGTAAGTAAATCCGCGGTTCTCCGCGCGATTGCGTCTGCGACTCACCGCCTCACACTAGGCACTGTGCTTAAGATCGTCGGGATCTCGTCGGCGCGCTATCACGCGTGGAGGCGCAAGGAAGAAGGCTGCGGTCTTGACGACCAACCGAACGATCCGTCAGCGGGGCTGGAAGCGTCCACGGAGGCGGGTGCATCCTGCGAAGCCCAAGGAAGGCCTCAGAGCGAGGCGCCCAAAACGAGTATTCGCAAGTGGACGCCACGGTGATCCGGTTGACGACCGGTTTCCGAATCTACTTACAAGCGGTGATAGACAACTTCAGCCGAAGGATTCTGGCTTGGCGGGTCAGCGACAAATTGAGCTCGGCGACAACGCGCGAGCTCCTCATTGAGGCCTCTGACCACCTTCGTCGGGTCGAGCCGAATCCTCGCGTGCTTGTTGTGACCGACGGCGGTTCGGAGAATTTTGGCGAGGTCGAACGTCTGTGTGAGTAGCACTGCAGTCAGCCACCGGCGCGAATGAGAAACTTATTTCGTTTCGGGAGGGACAAAACTTGGATCGATGGCGTTGGCCTGCTCGAACACGTTTTTCGCGCGCGTCCGTAATCCTGCTTTCAAATAGAGCTCACCTAACGCGGCCAAATACTTTACCTTCCACGGGTCGAGTTTGGCGGCGATTTGCAGGTTCTGCTCCGCGTCCTTCAGCCACTTGGGGTTGTGGGAGAGCGCGAGGCCGAGAAGATAGTAATACTTAGCCTGATCGCCGTGCCGGTCAATGGCCTCTCGGCAAAACTGAACCGCTTGCCAGTAGTCGTCTTGGTCGTAGGCCATCTTCGCCCGAGCGAAGAACTCCTTGGCTTCTCGTGTCTCGTTCCCGGACGCGGTGTATGGAGTAGCGGACTCCGTGCGGTTCCCGGTAGGCTCGCTCAGGCGGGGCGTTTCTCCAGAATCACCGGCGCGTGACGAGAGCGCTTCAAGAGCCTCTCCCGCACGCTGGACGATGAAGCTCGCCTTCTTTTCGAGCTCATCATCACGAAATCGGCATAGCCGATCTGGATGGTAGCGACGAACCAACTCGTGGAACGCTTGCTTGATCCCGTCGGGGCTCGCTCCTTGGGCAACTCCCAATACCGTCCAATGATCTTGAGATTGGGCTAGTTCGAGCGATTTATCGATTGCCGCCCTCAATTTTGATTCGACGTCTCGATCGCCCCGCTCCGTCGCTTTCGGAACAACGGAGGCGATGCTCCCGCCACTCTTGGTCTCCTCGTTTGTCGATTCTTCTGCTTGTCGATTCGCTGGGTCTTCCGTCTCCACGAAGCCCGCATGGACGAGTCCCAGGAGGAGCCGTACGGTCGCCTCCTCCGGCAGAGGGCTCAGAGGAAGGATCGCCGCCGGAGACCGTTTTCCATCGATCCGCGAAAAGAGAATTTTTTCCTCGAGGGCCAGCGAAAGCTCCACCGAGCTCATTAGAGGACGCGGAGAAAGTGCAAGGCAGCGCTCTTCCTGCAAGAGTTTGTCTCGGTATGCCGAGATGTCGGGCGTACGTCGCGCCGCTTCCATGAGCAGCTTCCCAACCAGCAGCGGTTTTGAAACGACACTTTCGACTTCGCGCAAAGCGGAAAAGGCAAGCCGTCGCGGCGGCTCAATCAGCAGTGAGCACGTGATGTCGGTTATTTGAATTTTGACGAACCGCTCGATCTCCGTGTTGTTGATGACGCCCATCTCGGCGAGGATCTCCCCCAACTTCCGGCCGCTCTTAATGGAGCGCGACGCCAGTTCGAATTGCTCTTTGGAGATACGACCATGCCGAATCAGAAGCTCTCCCAGCTGATCTTGCTTCAGGCTCGAGCGCGCGGAGACCACGGAACCCGAGCGGAAAAAGACAGCCCGCTTCCACTCGCTGGCCTCGCCGACCAAGATCCCCGTTTTCTTCTCGCGACAAACTCGCCGCAGGACCGCGGAGACTTTTTCGTTCACGGGCGTAGCCCAGCCTCATTCGAGAGAGGGGGAGGGGAAACAGTTTAAAAGCGATAGATCTATTGTAGTGTCTCGAGACCGGTTGTGCCAACCGACGATTGACATAACGCAAGAGAGCGCAGCGGGTGCAGCGCGGCAAATCGAAAAGCGAGCTGTCATCGCTGCGAGTCGTCACGCGCTGGCCCTGCTGCCGGGCGTGTCGCCAGAACAGGGGTTCGTCGAAAACCTGCTCCGATTTGTCCATGAGATCTGTGTGAGCAGCACGGCACCTCTCTTCCTCTCCGTCACGGATGACTCGCCCCGTTGGGAGCCTTTCCAGCGTAGGGTTAAGCGCTTATAATTGAAAGGTACCCCCAAAAGAAACTGAGAGACATGACTGCGGCTCGAACGCTTGGCGCCTACATTGTCGTGCTGACGGCGGCGGCCTTGCATGCGTCGGACTCGGATCGGCCTCCCGTACAGCCGAAGCAGGACGAAGCCGTAATCCTGTTCTTGCTCGACAACTCCGCCAGCCTTCCGCCCCTCGATCCCAATACCCGGAGGCGCGACGCGATCGAGATGGTTTACTCGTTTCTACGGGGTCAACCCTACCGTCTCGTGCTCTTCGGAGGGCGCGACGACATCTACGTCGATCAGCCCCAGCGCTACCGAAATTCGGGACAGTGGACGGATTTTTTCTTCGCCTTCCAGGCGGCAAAGGAGCTGACCGGCGAGTATCCCGAACGTACGGAGTTCAAGATCGTTTTCATCACGGATGGGAAGATCGACCCGTCGCCCAGTGACTGGAGCGATCAGGCCGTGCCCAAGGGTGCGGATCTGAGAGAAGAAGCCGGGAATCGCACGGTCCGTTTTCTCGAAGAGCTCGGCATACCGCTCTACGTGATCCTCATCGGCGAAGAAGTGGATTACGACCTCATCCAACGCATGGTGGTGGCGGCCAATGGGTCCATCGCGGGGAGCGAGTACTCTCAAGGAATTGCGGAGTTTTTCGGCGACGACGGGGTGCTGCTACGGCGATTCGTTTTCCGCGTGGAGAAGCATGAGGGGCTCGACGTGCTCGAGCCCATAGTAACCCGAATCGCGACGCCGCCGGCGCCCAGGGTCGAGCGCACGATTGCCGGCTCGCTTCTCGTGATCATCGGGATGCTCATCGGGATCGGGGTTCGGTCCTTTCCGGGCCCGGGAGATCGGGAGATCATGGAGCTTTGGACCGGGGATTCTCTCCAGATCGCCGTGGACCGACTGCGGCGCGTGCCTTCCGATGTGGCCGCTTGGAGTTGGAAAGGCCTGTCGCTGGTTGAGTCTTCGAACGATGCTTCGGCCGTGATGACGGTTCGAGACGAGGCGACCGAGATTCCCCCCCGGGGGGTTCGTCTCGACGCCCTCGACAAGACGGCTCGAGTGCTCATCAAACTTCCTCTCCGCGAGCTGCGAGCCCGGCTCGAGCATCTCTCGCGAGAGGGGACGAAAGACGAGCAAATCTATGCCCTCAACCTGGAGTATGCCGCTCGCGACCTGAATGCGGCCCTCGTGGAACGGCTCATCACCAGCGCGCCCTCGAAGCGCTCCAAGTTCGCGCCCCTCGTTTTCCTGCAGGCCAAGATCCACCTTCTACACAACGACAAGCTGTGCAAAAAGCTGACGGGTCCGTGTGTCACGTGCAAGATCTATGACCCGAAATCCGAGGACCAGGATCTGCGGCCCGGGAGCAAGATTCAGCTCGGCCGGTACGGGTTTCGTGTGGACGAGCTGAGAAAGGGCGGGCGGAAGGACTACCGGCTGGGTTTGACCTATGAGAACGTCCCTTCTCCCTTGTTCCTCAAGCGTCTCGTTCCTGGATTCCTGCAGCGGGCCCTCCGCCTCCGGCGCTCCCACGAGCGTGTCATCCGATAGACGAACCTACCCTCCTCGAGGCTGGTACTGTCAAGTTGACGTTGCGCGAGCAAGCCGGCGAGCGACGTCTCCGTTCGAGTCAGGCGGCGCACGTTACTGCGTCCCAGGTGCGGAAAGCGTGATGACGTGCTTGCAACAAATGCCGTCCGACGCGGAAGAGATTTTGGACGAGTCCGTGCACTGACAAGAATCGGTGCTCCTCACACGAACATTGTAGAGGACCGAGAGCGAAAGTTCGACAGGATCCTTTGCAAACAGCCATGATCGGCCGGCTGGCGATGAGAATAGCTCTCTGCCATGCTTGGGCATGACGAGAACCCACCGAGTTCGGCGGAGCTACGGCCATCGGCTGCGCGATGCCATAGCCGCAACGGGTAATGCGGACCTCTTCCGGGACGTCGCCATGCCTGCTTCGACGCGACGCACATGGGCCCGCGGCGAGGTACGGCCCGTGGTCGCTGTGGTGGACGTTGAGCTGGAGGTCTACGAGCTTTTGGAGCAGGTCGACAATCAAAGGCAGCGCGGGAAGGTGCAGGCGGCGCATCGGTTTGGTTATCACGCGTGGAGGCGCAAGGAATACGGCTGCGGACTCGACGATGTGCGAGAGCATAATGAGGAGATCCCGCGTGCGGTGCTCGGTTCTCGCACACCCGACGAGGTGTACTTCGGCCGGGAGGAGAGCTTGTTGGAGCGTCTTTCGGAGCAACAGAAGAAAGCGCAAGAGGCCAGAAGCACCGCAAATCGGCGGGCGAGTTGTCAGCTCTGCCAATCTTCAGGTGTAGGAGCCGCGGCGCCGAATGTCGCTAGACCCAAGCTCGTCGAAAACCTGCTCGTGCATCTCCATAAGGTCTGTGTGAGTAGGACGGCTGGCTGCCCGTGGAAGTTTAGGCCGGTTGGCCTGACACCCGTTAGGTACCGAGCGATCGAATCATTGCCTCGACAAAGCGACGTCCGGCTGGATCCCCGCCGCCGGCCATGAGCGCTGCCTCGAGCGCGACCCGGGCTTCCTCCTCGCGACCGAGGCGCTGGAGCACCTGTCCGAGGAGCTTTTGCCCTTCGAAGCTCGCCTCGAGGTCCACGGATTGGCGCGCCTGCTCGAGGGCCTGGTCGAGCTTGCCTCCAGTGAAAAAAGACGCGGCGAGCTCGAGCCGAAGCGCCGCCTCGGAGTCCACGTCCTCGAGGTGATCGATGAGATTCGGAGGATAGCTCCTCATCGCATCGAGAATCCCGTCGATCTCATCACGGTAGAGGCTCCTTGGTGCCGAGAGCTCGAGTCGCATGTTGTCGTCCGTATTCGCGGGCGCGTCCCCCGCGAAAGCCGCCGCGCCTTTGGCGTCGAGGGTCATGCTCACGAGAACGTCGGAGGGATACTTCATGTCGGCTTGCTGGAAACTCTCGGCGATGGCCTCCGTCTCGTAGAACTCGAAGAGTCTCTCGAGCGAGAAGCTTATGGGCTCTTTCGCGCCAATCAGGATCAGATCCCTATCTTTGAACGCGACGGTGTGGGGAAAGACCTTCCGGAACGTCGCGATGAGCGACTTTGTCGAATCCTCGGACATGCCGTAGAGATGAAACCACTGGCAGAGGATACCGTCCTCAGTCAATCGCGCGGCCGCGGTCTCGAAGAAGTCGAGCGTGAACAGATTCGCGACTCCGGTGAGCCAGGGATTGGAAGGCTCCGAGATGATGAGATCGTAGAGCGCCTCGCTGCGGCCTAGCTCCTTTCTCGCGTCGCCAATCACGAGGTGCACACGCTCATCCTCGAGCGGCGTTCCGTTGTCCGGCTCGAAGAAGCGGGAGGCTTCGATGACCGCCGGCTCGATCTCGAAGGCATCGACTCGCTCGACGGGATGATCGAGAACCGCTCCGACCGTCATGCCGCTTCCCCATCCGATGACGGCGACCTGCTTCGCATCCGTGGCGAGAAAGGGAAGGTGTCCGAGAAGGAGCTGCGTCTGTACGTCTCCGGGTCCGTTCGAGGCATCGGTCTTGCCGTTAATCTTCAGGAGCGTGAAGCGGTCGATCTTCTGCACGGCCACCGTCGCCGTCGGACCGTCACGATAGAAGAGAATTTCATGGGCGGCAGCGATCTCGCGAAGCTGGCTGAGATCATACTTCGCGTAGCGTTGTGCACCGCTATAAATGCCGAAACTCTTCATGACCTGCTCGCCGCCCGGATCGAGAGCGAGAATCACGAGGACGAACGATCCGGCCGTGGCACCCGTGGCGACGGAAAAACGCGAGGCGCGGGAGAGCACGAGAAGCGCGAGGGCAAGGGATGCGATCGCCGCAGCCCGCACGGAGAATTCCACGCCCAAGCTCGCGAGCAGCAGGACGGAGGCGCTCACGGCGCCGAGCGCCGAGCCGAGGAGATTGAAGCTATAGAGCCGAGCGACCTGTGAAGCGAGCTCGCCTCCGGCAGGAAGTGCGTCCACCGCGAGGGGCAGCGTCGCGCCGAGGGCCACCGTTGAGGGGAGCATGAGGCAGGCGGCGATAACGAATTGAGAGACGAAGAGCGTGCCCTCACTGGCCTCTATGGACCGGTAGAGGTTGAGAAAGAGGAACGGAAGACTTCTCGCGACGATCAGGCTGACGAAAGCGAGCGAGGCGGAGGCTACGAGCGCCTTCGCAAGACGCAGTCGGGGCTCGGTCGTCCGGTGGCGGCGGAGATAGGTGGCCGTCAGTGCCGAACCGATCGTGATCCCGAGAAGAAAGGTCGACAACATAATGGATACGCCGTAGACCGACGAGCCGTAAACCATGGACAAAGTACGTCCCCAGGCGACCTCGTAAACCATGGCGCTCGCTCCGGACACGGCGACCACGGTAAGCAACATGACCGGCGTTCTCGTGGGTCCGCTCTCGGCCGGCTCTGTCTCGAATCCTTGGAGGGCCAACTTTTTGCGAGCGATCAGCAACAGAGCGAATACGGTGAAGTCCAGCCCGGCGCCCACCGCGAGCGTCGCACTCAGTCCCACCGAGGGGAAGAACCAGAAGATCGAAAACAGCGGACCAAGCACGGCGCCCGCCGTATTGGCGGCATAGAGCAGGCCGATCCTGACGGCCGCCGGCTCCTCCGAATGTCCGAGGGCGCGAACGAGGACCGGTAGCGAAGCTCCCATGGCAATCGTGGCGGGCAACAAGGCCGCGAGCGCCATCGTGAATGCGAGGGTCTGGTTCGGCACGCGCCCGATCGATTCGAGAATCGCGGGCGATACGAGCGCGTATAGACCGACGGAGCCTTCGAGCACGGCGAAGGTTACGACGGGATCCCATCGGCTCACGAAGCGGCGTCCGGCGAGGGCGGCGCCAATTGCCATGCCTCCCATGAACGCGCCGAGTACGACCCCTACGGCCGTGGCCGTCGTTCCGAGGGAGAGCAGGAGGAGGCGGGTCCAAACCAGCTCGAAGACGAGTGCCGCGAGTCCGCTTATGAAAAAAGCGACGAGAAGAATGACGCGACGTTGCGGCACGTCAAATCATAGACCTAGAGGCGACGTCGGGGCAACACGAGCCGGTAGCCGAGGGGTGGATCAGGCTATTCGGTCGGTCAGAACCTCATCGTCATACTTGAGGTAGACAACCTTCCAGGCGCTCTCATCGGAGGTGGTGTCGAGCACAAGCGTCGCCTCGACGCGCGCGACGTCGCGCTTCACGAGCAGAAAACGGCAAGACTGCTCGTCGAGACTGAAAGTAGGCTGTTCGAACTTCTCATCATATTCGCCAGGCAGGCTCTTGCCCTTGTCCCTGAGCGCCATGCGCACGACGTCCGTGAGCCTGGGACCCATGTGGCGGACTTGCCACTCTCGTCGCCGACGCTGATAGCTCAGGAGCACGACCTTCGAGGAACCGTCGGCAAGCTTCACTAGCGCCCGGCACCCCATCGTTCCTCGGATACCATGGGCCTCGAAGCCCTCGACGTCTTCTTCCCAGTGGATTCCGCGACGGCTGGCATATTCACGCACCGCCTTCTCGACTTCTTCCTTCTTGAATTGAAACTCCGTCGCGAGCTCGGCGGTCTGGCGTACAAGCCAGGGGTTGATCGAATGCACGACGACGGTATTGAGGTACTTCAGAGCTCGCTCGTACTCCTTGACGAGACGAGAGAGCTCCGCGTGCTCTCGACTCCTCTCCGTAGCTTCGGTCAGCTCCCTCACTTTGCGGTCGAGTCCCCCGAGAATTTGGAGTACGGCTTTCGCCTCGGCGGTCGCACTCGAGTCCGCCTCGACGATGAGCTTGGCGAAGGCATTCATGCGAGCGATCAGCTCGGTGGCGTAGCGAAGCCTCGCGAGCAAGAGGTGCCTGCTCGAGTCCGTCGGCTCGTAAAGCTTTTTGACGAAGGTGGGAAGCGTCAACCGCTGTTCCTTCGCGAGCAACGTCGAGGCCGCGAACAGCTTGTGAAAGGACTGGTAGATGATGGCCTGATTCTGAAGCTGTCGCCGGAGCTTCTCCTCCGTCTCCTTGCGATTTCCTCCGTTCGGATCGCGTGCGAGGAGCTCGACGGGAGCGATTCCGAAACCGCTTCCACGGTAGAGAACAAGCCCGACCATCTTGCCCGCCTCCGTGAGCCAGATCTCGGCGACGTAGGGGTCGGCATCGATTCCCGTCGCGCCGAGCGTGGTGCGCTCCTGCTCCACCGCTTGCTGCAAAGCACGGATGCGACCGATGGCGTCGGCAGAAGCCTCGGGACCGCCCTCCCGAATGTCGCCGCTCACCTCTTCCTTGAACGAGGCAAGGCGATCTTTGGCCTCGGGACGATAGCCCATCGTGGATAGAGCCTTATTCAAATCGATCGGCAGAGGAACGGCACCGACCCGACCGACGCGCTCGTCCACTCCCGGGGAGCCGGCGTCGAGTCTTTCGATGAGAGATCTGGCGAGTCGCTCGCGCTCCTCGGCGGAGGGACTTTCCGGAGAATAGAGCAATTCGCGGGCCGAGAGCTCGCGAGGGGAGAGCGACAGCACACCGAGAAGGCGGAGGAGCGCCCGCGTGTCGTCGGGCAGGGGGCTCGGCCATTTCAAATAGCCGAGCGAAAGGAAGAGATCCTCCATCATCTGCTTCGGTGGCTCGCCATGCTCGACGAGCTCAGCCACGAAACTCGCGTCCTCGTCATCGATGCGATCGAGGGGATCGAGGAGGGCAACCAGCTCGGGATAGCTTCGGTCGATCTGCTGAAACAAGCGATACTGAGCTCGATTGAGCCGGATCGTTTGCTCGATCGTGTGGAGAGCTTTCTCGTCGAGCTCGGGCTCCACCAAGGTCTCGAAGACTCGAAGCAGGGCCGTGGTTCTGTGAATGGCCGCGGGGTTCAGGCTCTCGATCACCGACCGAAGATAGGGAAAATCCTGGATCGTGAGAGGCCGGGTCTGCTCGACGCTCTTGCGGAGGACGGGTTTGACGGCTTCCGCCGTCTGCTGGAAGGGCTCGGGCAAGGCCACGAGTTTGTCGACGATCTCGCGGAACAACTCGGCGCGGCTGGCGAGCGCCTCACGAGGCTCGGGCTCGGTACGCTCACGAATGAAATAGGCGAGCGGTACGATGATCTCATCTACCACCCGTCGATCCAGCGTCCCTCGCGCTTGATCGGAGGGCTCGGAACTCATCTGGAGTCGCGCGACCTCGCTATAAAGGTGACGGAAGCGGTCATCGAGAAGCCGATAACCGTTACGGTATTGCGCGGCGACGAGACGATCCCGGATGAGTGTCGATTCGAGCCTTATGCCTTCTCGTGCGCCATCGAGCAGAACCATCTCGACCGACCGAAAGAACTTGTCCAGCGCCTCGCGACAAGAGCTCCAGTATTGCGCTATTCGTTTCTTGAGCTCGTCGGGACTACCCTTTTCGGCCGGGAAGGCCTGCGCCGAAGTGGGTAGCGCGAGCACCTCGACCTGCTCGAGTAGATGCTTTCTCAGGATCTCGTCTCGATAACTCTTTAGGCCGGCGACGAAGCCGTCCTGGTCCGGCATGAGGTGCTCGGCCTTGGCCTCGCGTTGAAATTCCGCTTGCAACTTCCCGAAGAGCTTCGCAACGAGGCCGTCGATTGTCGCGTCGAGCCGAGCCGCGAAACCGGTATCGAGAGTGACCTGAAGGAGATTGTGAAGTGACTTGTCCTGGACTTCCTCCTCGAGTCTTCGGTGGATATCGTTCAGCAGCTCGGTGCGGAGCTCGTTGAAAAGTACCCCGGCGCGGTTGTGCATGCGCTCGGAGAGGATGAGTATGGACTCGCGTTTTTGGGCCTCGCGACGGGCGAGAAGAACGGCTTCGACGTCGTTGGCCGGCGCGCGTGCTTCTTCGATCTCGTCGTCGCTCGCGTCCTGAGCAGGAGGTTCCTCCTCGAGGACAGGAGTGCCCCTCGACGAGAGTAGGTTTTCGAAACGCTTGCGTAGACGGTCTAGCATCGATTCGGCTTTTCCACTTGGAACGTGTGCCGAAGCCTCACGTGATTGGATTGTCTGCTATCTATTTATAATAACATGAGATCGCCGCGACCGAGTCGCGACCGGATGCGGCCCGAAATTGACAGTGCGACGGCCCCTATGCTAATTTTTTCGGTGGACTGCTTGGCGGTCACCCGTTTGGCGCTATCGTCTAGGGGACTAGGACGGGTGGTTCTCAGCCATCAAACCGGGGTTCGAATCCCCGTAGCGCTACCACGTCATTCCTACCTCTCCCCGCTGAGGAGAGGTGGGCGAGCGGCAGCTCGCCGGATGAAGGGGCGTCGGAAATACTATGGACAGACCCTCCATGCGTCAGGCGCGTCCCGCGCTGCTCGTACACGGCGGAGCTTGGGCAACGCCCAAAGGGGAACACGAGGCTCATTTGAAAGGCGTTCATCGGGCCTCGATGATCGGCTTCGAAGTTCTTCTCACCGGCGGCTCCGCACTCGACGCGGTCCAGAAAGCCGTCGAGTACATGGAGGCGGATCTGTCCTTCAACGCGGGCAAGGGCTCCGTTCTTGACGTGAACGGCGACGTCCGGCTCGACGCGGCCGTTATGGAAGGGAGCCGGCTACGGGCGGGCGCCGTCGCCAACCTAGCCGGGGTGCTCCACCCCGTAGCCTTGGCGCGTGAGGTCATGGAGCACACGAGCCACGTATTGCTCGTATCGGAAGGAGCGCTCGCGCTCGCACGGGAGAGGGGCATTGCCACTTGCGCTCCCGAAGAGCTCGTTATCGATCGAGAGCGAGAGCGGTTGGAGCGCGCCAAGCGACTTTCGGTTGATACGCCGGGCGACACGGTGGGCGCCGTCGCCTGTGACCGAAACGGTCACGTCGCCGCGGCCACCTCGACGGGTGGTTCGTTGATGAAGCGTCCCGGCCGCGTCGGGGACTCCCCGGTTATCGGCGCGGGGCTCTATGCTGACGACGGTCGAGGCGCGGCGTCCTCGACCGGATGGGGCGAGGGCATCCAACGCATCGTCATGGCCCACCGCGGCGTCGCGACGATTGCCTCCGTCGGCCCCGCCGAAGCAGCGCAGCAAGCGATAGAAGCGCTCAGGTCCCGTACCGACGGAAAAGGTGGCATTATCCTCGTCGACCCCAAAGGCGAGCTGGGCTTCGCCTTCAGCACGCCCCACATGGCCCACGCCTACCTGGCCGAGGGCATGATCGAGCCCGAGGTGGGGATCTAGCAAAGTGCTGAAACGCGAGCACTACCAGGTGTCGCGTCTTGACGACCCCGCGGCGTATTGCTACGATGATCGTCTTGCCTAGCGCTATGCGCGCCCTTAGCTCAGCTGGATAGAGCGACAGACTACGAATCTGTAGGTCAGGTGTTCGAATCGCCTAGGGCGCGCCATTTTTCTTCTGGGTTGGCGGCAACAGATTTCAGTTTTCAGGGTTGTGCGCAGCGTGGCCGTGCCCGCTACACGCACAGAATGCGACGGACCTGCTCTCGGGCGGCATCCAAAATGGACTCCGCGAGCTCATCGTCTTCGACGGCTCGTGCCATCGTCATAGCTCCGATCATCACCACCGCACTCGCGCGCGCGGCCGAGTCGGCGCGCTTGCCCCGCTGTTCCTGGGTATGGTGCCGGAGCTCTTCGACCAAGGCGTTGAGCCCGCTTTCGTAGCTGCGGCGCGCTCCGGTGTCGGCATGTGGCATCGCGCTAGCCAAGCTGGAGAGAGTGCACTTGGACGCTGCCCCCGCCCGGTTGCCCATAGAAAGATATCCCCTGATTACCCCCCGGGTATCCGCGGGGCGCGCTCGCTCGCGGTCGCCGCGTTTGTTTGCGAGCCACCGAGCGAGCACCGGTGGTAGCGACAAGGCTTCTTCGAAGAGCGCCGCCTTGGACGCGAAGTGAGCGTAGAACCCCCCACGGGTCAAGCCCGCGGCATCCATGATCGCGTCGATTCTCACGCCCTCGTAGCCCCGCTCTCGGAACAACTTCGCGGCATGCTGCAGGATACGGTCCCTCGTCGCTGCTTTGTGGTCTCTGCTGTAACGCATTAGATGTTGACAATCATATCATTCCATAGGATGATGAGTATCATATTAACGCCGGCCGCCGGTACGGTCGGATGCGACAGCGTTCGAGTACGCTCACAGCGAGAAAAGGAGATTTCCATGTCTCGGTCGAATCTACCTACGCCCACGGAGTTGTGGTGGGCACCTCGCATCCCGATTCAGTACGTGCACGTCAACAGAACGAAACTCCGCTATATCCAAACCGGGCAGGGGCCGAATCTGGTGTTGCTGCATACTCTCAGGACTCAATTGGACATATTCCACAAAGTGATTCCCAAGTTGAGTGAATCGTTCACGGTCCACGCGCTGGACTATCCCGGCCACGGGTACTCCGACATTCCTCGCACGGACTACACACCCGATTTCTTCACCGAATACGTCGAAGGCTTTTTGGAGGCGAGAGAGATCGAAGACGCGACGCTCGTCGGTGTCTCTATCGGCGCCTCCATTGCATTGATGCTCGCGGCTAGACATAACCCAAGAGTTAGTCGCGTGGTTGCCATTAATCCCTTTGACTATCTGGGCGGGGGCGTTGGCCGCGGAAATTTCGTCGCCAATGTCGTTTTCACGTCACTCAAAATACCTGTTCTTGGGTCAATCACGTTGTTTTTCAACAATCGTGCGGTAGAGCGAAAGTTGCTCGAAGGCGGTGTTGCGGACCCATCGTCTATGTCGCGGGCGTTCTCTGACGAAGTGTTTTCCGTTGGGACGCGGCCGGGCTACTCAAAGGCCTTTCTCAATCTCGTCAGTCACGTCAATAGTTGGGACGACATCAAAGAAAGTTATCCAAACATCAGGACGCCGGTATTCTTGATCTACGGAGAGAGCGATTGGGCAAAGGACGCAGAACGTGCGAAGACGGCAGAGCTGATCCCGAATGTCAACGTGGAGACGGTCGAACGAGGTGGCCATTTTCTCGTGCTTGACCAGCCGGAACGAGTTTTGGCGATGATCGACGAGTTCTAAGCGCCTCGAGCTCGAAGAGCTCATCGATCACATCCCGGTGCCGGATCCCGCGGAGCGCTACCCGAGTGGTGCCAACTTGGTGCCAAACGTAGAGAAACCCGACGGAACGTAGGTGACCTATCGGGCAAAACTACGGTGACGTATCTCTGGGGTCATCTTTCTTTGTCGTTGAACGCACGGGCTCTAGACGAAGCAACGAAGCACCGTTTCGATACCTTCTGCAGGTTCGCTCCCTCAGGATGACTACGAATCTGTAGGTCAGGTGTTCGAATCGCCTAGGGCGCGCCATTTTTCTTCTGGGTTGGCGGAATGTCTCTAGGTCGCTTCACGTAGATCGAGAGTGAAGCGATAGATGTTGGCGGCTCCATCCACGCATTCAAGTTGCAGATGACCGCCCTGCTCCTGGACCAGATGGCGACTCAGGGTGAGGCTCATATCGGCGCTGATGCGGTCTTCCCATTCGCGGAAATGGGGTTCGAACACACCTTCGAGGGGTGTCGGTAGCGGCGCTGCAAATGGTGATTCGATATCCACGTAGGTACTTTGGGCTGCGATCGAGCTGGTCTTGATTCTGATGGTCTGCCGACTTGCCATTTGGTGCAGACAGAATTCTAAAACTCCATGAAACACTTGGATCAAATCGGCGGCCCGGTACAGGCGGCGGGCAGGGCGCGGATCGGTGATTCGGGTAATCTCGACTATTCGACTCGCGATTTCGTGCTCCAGCATGGCGAGCGCCGTGTCGATGATTTCGTCAATCGCAATTCGCTTTACTTCAGCTTCGTCGAGGTTGGCAAAGCGCCTCAAGTTCGTGACTTGCTGTTCGATTCTGCCGATGGCGGCCCGATCGGTTTGCAGGGTCGTCTGAAAAACACTCATGGCCGATCTCGAGTCACCGGAGCCGGCGCCTTTGGAAAGCCTTTGCCAGACCGTTTCATAGATCTGCTTGTTACTGTTGATGACGCCGAGCGGACTATTGATTTCGTGAGCGATACTGGACGCGACGCGGCCTAGAGTTGCCATCTTCTCCGACTGAACCAATTGATGTTGGGCCGCCACTAATTCTTCGGTGCGGGCGCGGACAGCGCGCTCGAGCTCTTTCATGTTCTTTCGCATCGACGCTTCTCGACGATACCTGATGACGATATAGACACCAAAGCAAAAGAGAAGCAGCGACAGGCTCGCAACAGTCAGCGGAAGCGGCCGGCGATAGAACGGCAGAAAGACATTGACCGTGCGGGCTCGCAGGGTCTCCCGCCGTCCAAGAGTGTCCTCAGCTTCAAGAATGAGAACGTTGCGACCTTCGCCGAGCATGATCCCCTGGTTTAACTCCAAAGAATCCGGGGCTTCACCGCCCTGCTCGATGACGAATATCGGATGGACGATTTCACCGTTGACGGTTATGGTAATACTCCGAATGCCGGCACTTGCCTTGGCACGACCACGGATTGAAACCTCTTCTCCCCGAATTTCCTGGTTCTCTATCGGAGAGTCGAAAGTGACGAGAATTCGGTTCAACTCGTGTTCGGCACTCTCAATCACCTTCGCAGCTTCGGCCGCCCGGTAGTGAGATTGTTTGATCTGAGACAGAGTTCGTATCGCTTCCAACCATTGTTTGTTCTCAAATAGCGCCTGACCGTCGCTGAAGAACTCCTCCGATTGCCGATCTTCGCGTTGGGTGATTTCAGCCGCGACGATGCGGTCGGCCAAGCGCCGGGCTTCCTCATCGCCCGCGTTCTTTTCGAGAACTTGAGAGTTGAGCCGTCGCGCCTCGGTAAACCGGCCATTCGCCACAGCCGCTTGAACTTGTGACAAGAGTTTCAATCGACGTTCGCGTTCGCGAATCTGCGTCCTTTCCTGCTCCGCCTCCAACCGAAGGCGCAGTTCGATCTTATCTGCTTGATAGCGGGCAACAGAAAGAAACAGAATGTCGGCATCGGTATCCATGGGAAAGCGACGTAGGACTTCCTGCGCCAGTCTTTTGGCTTCGTCCGGCTGCTCATCATCGAGAGCTTGACGACCTTGCTCGATCAGGTTGAGCCGCCAACGTTCATCGATCGCGCGACGGGTCGCGGCGATCTGCGATTGGACCTCCGGATCGTCTCGCAGCAGGGCATCGGCTTTGAGAAACTCCTCATAGGCGGGCTGCAATTCGCCGGCGGCAAGTTTCTTCTTGCCGGCGATGACGTAGGTCATCGCCTCCTCTTTCTGACGGAGCATATTGATTTGGGCGACAGCATTCTCACGCAATGCCTCTATTTCAGCGCCAAGAGCGACTTCCTTCTGGATCTCGCCGTATTCAATAGAAACGTCAAAGGCAGTCACGGACTGCTCGTAATACTCTGCAGCTTTGTCTTCGTCACGTTCAGCCAGTTCGTAGAAAGCCTTGCCTAAGTGAAACCACGGGTAATAAGGAATGTAGCGGGTTCCGTAGAGTTTGACCCGGGAGGCCGGAGCGCGATTGACTTCCAAAGCCATTCGCAACGATTCGACTGCGTCTTGATAGTTTCGCGATCGGAGAGCCTCGAGACCTTTCTCGTAGTTGAGATGCCAGGGGACTTGGGCGCCGGCGACGGACGATAGACATAACACCGCCAAGATCAACGGCTTGGAGCATAGATCTCGATGACTCACTTGCTAAAAATAGATGACAAGAGACGTTTTTAGGGCGAGGCGGCGGGTCTTAGACTCCTGAAAATCCGTCCCCTCGCTGTCGAACCGAATGACTTGCTGTCTCCAACCGCCATACTCCATACTCAGGTCAAGAACGAAGGCATCGGTCACGAATCCAACCCCGGCGGTAAGAGCGGTGCCGACAACTTGATCGTCAAAGGACGTTGTGAGTTCTCCGTCTTCGGGATCGACAAATCTTCGCTCATGGGAGCTCACTTGGGGCAGGTTTTTGGCGCCGACTCGAATGGGAATCACCGTCAATCCGTTCACCCAACTCCATTCGAATCCGACTCGCCATTGGTTGAGGTCGGCGCCGCTGTCGCTCAGAGTGTTGACCTCGTCTACCCTTTGGATCGTCAGATTGAAGTCTTCATCGACGTTCACATGCGGAGATCCGAAGGTGCGCACCGCCGCATCGCGAAACCGCCGATGCTCGAAATCGGCAGCGATCAACAGGTCGCGCCGTGGGTTCCAAGCTAGGCCGATCCCGAGGTCGAGAGGAAAATCAAGCACATAGTCGTAGTCGAAGCGGATCGTCTGTTCGATCGCAATTCCTTGCAAATCGACGAACTGGGCTGCGAGATCGGTACCAATCCCTCCCGACAAGTCGAAACCTGGAACGAATTTGAATCCGAGCCTCAGCGGTGGGCCACCCCTCGACTGAAAATCGTACAACGCACCCATACCGACGGAGGTTCCATCGACAGGTATGCGGCTGGAACCCGAAAGGGACGCCACTAACCCATCGCCCAGGGAGACAATTTGGTTCCCCGCAACGTCGGCACCACCCCGATAGAGACTCACGGACATCCCCAGCATCAGCCCCTGAAGGGCAGAAAAAGCGACCCCCCCTGAATAACTCCAACGGGTAAGCCACCGCCTCCGGCGGTGTGACTCGAATAGGCTCTGCCGTTCCGGCGTGTGGTAGACGATCTCCTTTCAATGAACCGGGAAGTTCAAAAGAAAGGAGATCGACATGCGAGAATGGCAGAGCCAGTCGCACGTGAAATGGTACTGCAGATACCACGTTGTGTTCAGCCCCAAGTATCGAAAGAAGGCGGTATTCGGGAGTTTGAGAAAAGGGGTCGGGAAAATCCTGAGGGAACTTTGCGAACAGGCGAGAATCGAATTGGTGGAGGGGCACGCGATGTCGGACCACGTTCACCTGTGTCTGAGTATTCCCCCGAAGTACAGCGTGGCGAACACGATAGGGTTCCTGAAAGGCAAGTCTGCGATACGAATCCACCGGGAGTACTTGGAGAGGAAGAGGAACTTCACGGGATTTCATTTTTGGGCACGTGGGTACTGTGTCAGCACGGTGGGTCTCGACGAGGCAGTCATCCGGGAGTACATCCGAAACCAGGAGGCGGAGGAAAAACGTCAAGAGCAGCTAAACCTCAGGGGGCTTTAGCCCCCTTCCGCACGATGGAGGCCCCTTCGAGGGGCCTTCATCAAACCACCCGCTATGCGGGTGGTAGTTGATTCCAACGGGTAAGCCACCGCCTCCGGCGGTGTGACTCGAATAGGCTCTGCCGTTCCGGCGTGTGGTAGACGATCTCCTTTCAATGAACCGGGAAGTTCAAAAGAAAGGAGATCGACATGCGAGAATGGCAGAGCCAGTCGCACGTGAAATGGTACTGCAGATACCACGTTGTGTTCAGCCCCAAGTATCGAAAGAAGGCGGTATTCGGGAGTTTGAGAAAAGGGGTCGGGAAAATCCTGAGGGAACTTTGCGAACAGGCGAGAATCGAATTGGTGGAGGGGCACGCGATGTCGGACCACGTTCACCTGTGTCTGAGTATTCCCCCGAAGTACAGCGTGGCGAACACGATAGGGTTCCTGAAAGGCAAGTCTGCGATACGAATCCACCGGGAGTACTTGGAGAGGAAGAGGAACTTCACGGGATTTCATTTTTGGGCACGTGGGTACTGTGTCAGCACGGTGGGTCTCGACGAGGCAGTCATCCGGGAGTACATCCGAAACCAGGAGGCGGAGGAAAAACGTCAAGAGCAGCTAAACCTCAGGGGGCTTTAGCCCCCTTCCGCACGATGGAGGCCCCTTCGAGGGGCCTTCATCAAACCACCCGCTATGCGGGTGGTAGTTGATTGAAAGGACCACCGCTGCTCCGTTCCTGGTCGAGAACGAAGGGAACTTGGATTTCTAGAAACTCGGCTTTGAAATCGAATACCTTTTGGATTGCAAAGGCGAAAACAAACTTTTTCTGCCCAAATCTCTTCGGAAAGACGAAGCTGGCGAAATTCAGACCGACGCTCCCGGCGGGATCATCGGAGGCGAAAAGAAGCATCTGCCTTCGCCGCTCTTGTTCAACTGTCTCAGAGACGAACTGGAAGCCAAACGAGGTCTCAGGTTGGTCGAGTAGATAGAGCCCCGCTGGATTCCAGAAGATCGCGGTGGCATCATCGGCAACGGCGATGAAGGCGTCGCCCATCCCATTGGCCCGCGCTCCAGCGCCAAGAAAGTTATATTCGAGCTGGTCCTCGACTTGAGCGGCAGCAATACCCGCTGCCAGCAACATAGCCACGGTTGGCAACGAGAAACGGTTGGCAACGGCCAGCAGCCAGCCCCAAGAACGCATGAATTTCCACCCCCGATGGCGGCCTTCAAAGGCGCCAATCATAGTCCGAAACGAAATGATAATCGATTCCCGGAATGGCCTGCCGTCTTCAGGGAATCTTCAGACTGGATCCTTACCGTGTAACCGAGAGGGGGCTCTCGTGATTGACGAACGGGTACAAGTAGCGATGCCAGTCGAGACGACATTGGAACGTAACAAGACGCTCGTGCGCGAGCTCGTCGAGCGCGTCTATGGAGGGGAGCTGGCGCGCCTTGATGAGATCGTTTCCGAGCGCTACGTGGACCACAGCCGCTGGAAAACTCGCGAGGGGTTGAAGAAAATGCTCGAGGGGTTCCTCGCGGCCTACTCCCGTGTCGAGTTCAGCCTCGAGGACGTCGTCGCCGAGTCTGATCGAGTCGCGGTTCGTATTCATTGCGAATGCCGTTCCCAAGGGAACACGGTCGAGAAGACGATCGATTCAACGGGTATTTTTCGCGTCTACGGTGGCAAGGTCGTGGAGCACTGGGGAAATAGCGACTCGCTCATTTGAGTTGGGATTGGCTTTGAAGCTGTAATCCTGGCTACATTCCTTGCACGCTCGCCTTCAGAGATTCTTCAGAATTACCCGTTAGCATAATCCTCGACGTCCGCCGCCAAAACTCGTGAGACGAAAGGGAATGAACAACCATGGGAAGACACAAGCGTGGACTGGGCGTTTTTATCGTGACAGGTCTATTCTCGCTGTCGGGCGTGTTGATAGCTGCTACCGCCGCCAGCGCACAGGAGGAAGAGCTCGAACGCGGCACCCAGCTCGTGTCGGGGTTCTTCGGGCCGTTCTTCAATTTGACCGGCGACTCGGAGGACGCGGACAACCTAGGCAGCGAGGGCACTGAATTCGACAGCGAATGGGCCATCGGGGGTAGCTATCAATACTTCTTGACGCCGAAGCTCAGCCTCGAAGCCAGTGTCACCTTTGGTACCGGGGAAGGTGAAGTCGAGGGGTCGGGCAATGATGACCCGGAAGATGGCGACAACGAAGAGAACGGAGAGGCCGAAGACGAGAACGGCGACAATGGTGGCGTGAGCGGCAACGCGCTCTACGTTACCGGCAGCATCGTCTATAACTTCCGTCCTCAGGCCAGGGTCAAGCCCTACGTCATCGCCGGCGCAGGTCTGGTACGAATCGACGTCGACAATCGAAATTCGTCGCGTCCCGCGGGCGTGTTCGGAGGCGGCGTGTTGATTGGAGTATCAAAGTCCGTGCTGATTCGCGTCGACGCCCGAGATCACGCCTACAGGTTGGATCAAGGAGGAAGCTCGAGCACGTTCAACGACCTGTCTTTGACGGGAGGTGTCTCCTTCAAGTTCTAGGAGTAGCTCTAGCCAGCTCTCGTCTCTTCCAAATCGCGAAAATTGCCGGGTAAATGGTGAGCTCGAGAGCGAACGAAGTCACGAGCCCTCCAACCATCGGTGCCGCAATCCTTTTCATCACGTCGGCCCCGGTGCCCGTGCTCCACATAACCGGCAAGAGCCCGATCATGGTCGTCATTACGGTCATCAGCTTGGGGCGGATCCGCCGGGCAGCTCCCTCCACGATCGTTTCGCCTAGGTCCTCGAAGGATTCAAGGCGGCCTTCGCGTTGACGTCGAATGTAGGCGAGCTTGAGATAGAGCAACATGACCACACCCGTTTCGGCGTCGAGCCCGGCGAGGGCGATGAGTCCCACCCAGACGGCGATGCTCATGTTGTAGTCGAGAAGCCATATGAGCCAGATTGCACCCACGAGGGAGAATGGAACCGCCAGCAAGACGATACCGGTCTCGGTGATGGAACCAGTGTTCATGTAGAGGAGTGTGAAGACGATGAGGAGTGTGACGGGGACGACGATCTTGAGCCGCTCCTTCGCACGCTCCAGATAGACGAACTGGCCCGCCCATTCGAGCCGAACCCCGGGAGGAAGCTCCACACGCTCGCTGACGAGGCGACGCGCCTCATCGACATAGTCGCCGAGAGGCCGACCGGCGATGTCGACGAAGACGAAGTTCACGAGCTGACCGTTCTCGCTCCGGATCATCGGCGGGCCGGTCTCGAACACGATGTCGGCCACCTGGGACAAGGGTACTTGCGCACCGGTGGGCGTCGCGACTAGGACCCGTTTGAGCGCGTCGGGATGGTCGCGAAACTCCCGCGCGTATCGCACCTGAATTGGATAGCGCTCGCGGCCTTCGAGGGTTTCCGAAACGTTCATGCCGCCGATCGCGGTCATCACCACTTCGTTCACGTCCTGCACACTCAGGCCAAGACGAGATGCTTCCTGCCGGTTCACCTTAACATCCAGGAAGAACCCACCGGTCGCCCGCTCGGCGAAGGCACTCCGCGTTCCCCGAACCTCCGGAAGCGCTTGCTCGATCGCAACCGAAGCTTCCTCGAGCTCGCTCAAGTCGTCGCCAAACACCTTGATGCCGAGCTGGCTCCGGATGCCGGTGGTCAGCATCTCGACGCGAGTCTGGATCGGCATCCACCAGATATTGGGCATGCCGGGGTAGTTGAGCTCTTGGTCCATCTCGGCAATGAGCTCGTCCCAGGTCAATCCCGGACGCCACTGGTCTTTGGGTTTCAGCAGCACGACGCTTTCGACCATGCCTATGGGGGCAGGATCGGTCGCGGTTCGCGCACGGCCCATCTTTCCGAACACCCGCTCCACTTCGGGAAATTGCCTCAGCTTCCGGTCCATGGATTGGAGGACTATAGCGGCCTCCGTAATGGACATTCCGGGCGGCGCGGTTGGCATGTACAGGATCGCGCCCTCGTTGAGCGGCGGCATAAACTCGCTACCGAGCTCGAGGAACGCGGGGATGGTGGCGAGTATGATGAGTAGCGCGACTGCTACCGCGGTCTTCCGAAACCGCACCACGAGGCGCACGACAGGCGTATAGGCCGCCACAAGCCACCGGTTCAAGAGATTCTCGTTCTCGCCACGGATCTTGCCGCGGATGAAGGTGGCGGCGAGCGCCGGCGTGAGGGTCACCGCAAGAATCGCCGCGAAGCCCATCGAGTAGGTCTTCGTGAAGGCCAGGGGCTTGAAGAGACGTCCCTCGACGCCCTCGAGTGTGAAGACCGGCATGAAGGAAACCGTGATGACGAGCAGCGAGAAGAAGATGCTCGGGCCGACCTCCTGCATAGCCTCGATGATCGCGTTGGTGCGGGCGCCCGGACTGCCATCATCCTTCCACTGTTCCAGTTTCTTGTGAATGTTCTCGATGATGATGATCGCGGCATCGACCATGGCGCCAATGGCGACGGCGATCCCTCCGAGGGACATGATGTTGATCGTGAGGCCCTGGTAGTACATTGGAATAAAGGCGAACAACACCCCGAGCGGCAATGTCATGATGGGGATGAGGGCGCTCCGCACGTGCATCAGAAAGAGGAAGATGACGATGCTCACGATGATCATTTCCTCGATGAGTGTGCGCTGGAGCGTCTCGATAGATGCTTCGATGAGCCCGGAGCGATCGTAGGTCACGACGATCTCGACCCCGCCCGGAAGACTGCGCTCAATATCCGCGAGGCGCTCTTTCACGGCGTCGATGACCTCGAGCGCGTTCTCGCCGTAGCGCATCACCACGATGCCCCCCACGACTTCGCCTTCGCCATCGAGCTCGGCGAGGCCGCGGCGCATGTCCGGACCGAGCTTCACCTCGGCCACATCCTTGATGGTGATTGGGACGCCTGCGTCGTTCACAGCGAGGGGAGCCAGCTCCAGGTCTTCTTTCGACGTGACGTAGCCGCGCCCGCGCACCATCTGCTCGTGGGCCGCAATCTCGATGACCCGGCCGCCCACCTCTTGATTCGACTCGCGCACTGCCTCGATCACCCGCCTCAGCGGAATGTCATAGCCGAGTAGCTTGTTCGGATCGATGATGACCTGATACTGCTTGACGAAGCCGCCCACCGAGGCCACCTCCGCGACTCCGGGGACGCTCTCGAGCGCATAGCGCAGATTCCAGTCCTGGAGGCTCCGGAGCTGCTGGAGGTCCAGGTTTCCAGTCCGGTCGACGAGGGCGTATTCGAACACCCACCCCACCCCTGTGGCGTCGGGACCCAGGGTCGGTGTGATGCCCGCGGGCAAGGACCCCTGCACCTCGTTCAAATACTCGAGCACCCTCGAGCGCGCCCAATACATGTCGGTACCGTCGTCGAAGATGACGTATACGAAAGACAGGCCGAAGAAAGACTGCCCGCGCACGAATTTCACCTGGGGTGCTGCGAGAAGGCTCGACGAGATGGGGAAAGTGATCTGATCCTCGACGATGTCCGGACTCTGGCCGGGCCACTCCGTGAACACGATGACCTGGACGTCAGAAAGGTCGGGAATCGCGTCGAGCGGCCCGTGGGTCACGCCGTAGTAGCCCCAGACCGCGAGCCCCGCGACAAAGAGGATCGTGAGGAAGCGATTTTTGGCGCTCGCTTCGATCAACCGAGCGATGAGACCACCTTGGCTAGGCGGTTCCATGACGCCTACCACTGCGTCGTCGCCGACTTCAGTCGGCTTTCCGCTGCGACGAGAAAATTGCCGGAAGTGACGACGACATCGCCTGCCTCGAGACCGGAGAGCACTTCGTAGTCATCTCCGGACTTCACACCGATCTCGATCTCTTGCGGTCGCAAGCGACCCTCGCCCAAATCGAGGAAGACGAGCCGCCGTGGCCCTGCGTAGAGCACCGCTTCCTCCGGGACCATGAGTCTCTCGCCCCGTTCGCTCACGAGCTCGACGTTTGCGTACATGTCGGGCTTGAGCTCGAGGCGTGGGTTCGGAAGCTCGATACGGATCCGCCCGGTACGGGTCCGATCGTCGAGATAGGGATAGATGAAGCTCACCCGTCCATGGAATTGTTTCCCGGGGAGATACGGCAACGTCACCTCCGCTTCCTGGCCCTCGGAGATGGACGGCAGCTCTGATTCGTAGACCTCGGCATCGATCCAGATGCGGTCGAGACCCCCGACTAGGTACAGCACCTCGCCGGGCTCCACCGCCGCCCCTTCGAAAACGTTCTTCTCGATCACGTAACCGTCGACAGGCGACACGATCGGGAGATATTGCTCCGACGTGCCCCGAGTTACGATCTCGTCGATCTGCCACTCCTTCAGATCCCACAGGTGAAGCCGCTTCCGAGCGGCGTCGACCAGATAGTCGGCCCGGTTTGGCGCTGAGGTCTCGCGTGCGGCACGCTGGCTTTCGATCGCTGTGAAAAGCTCTTCCTGAGCGGCGTAGAGCTCGGGGCTGTAAAGGGTGAAGAGGGGTTTTCCTTTGCGCACGCGTATACCGGCGGCGTTGGCATGGAGCTTTCCGATCCAGCCCCGGTATTTGACCGTCACCTTGGCGAGGCGCGTCTCGTCATACGTAATCTTCCCCGTAGCGCGGATGCGAACCGAGACCTCTCGCCGGGCGACGACTTGGGTCCGAACTCCGATCGCCTGCCGGCGCTGGGTGTCCAAGAAGATGACGCCGGTGTCGATTTCCTCCCAGGTGACGGGCACGAGGTCCATGGAGCAGATAGGGCACGTGCCCGGCTCCTGGTTCTTGACCGAAGGATGCATCGAGCAGGTGTAGTGGGAGATGACTCCTTCGTGGGCGTGCTCGACGTGTGCCTCGACCTCCGGGAGGGACGTGGAAGTACCTTCGTCTTGGCTGCAGCTGTTAATAATGACGGTCCCGGCGGTGAGTAGCATCGCGGCGACGAGCCGCGTCCATCGCGGTCTTGGCTGATGGGCATTCACCTCACACCTCCTTCAGTCTTGTTCTTCGATGGAAAGGGCTGGAATCCTGCCCAAAGCGCGATCCAGCTCAGCGCGGCGCCGGTAAAAGTCGGCCACGGCCTTTTGGTAGCCGAGCTCGACGCTCCGCTGGGTGCGTTCTGCTTCGATAAGCGCGAGAAAATTGTTCTGGCCGGTTTCGAACCCGACCTGTGCGGCGCGAATCTGATCTCTCGAGGCGGGGAGGAGCCGGCTCCGATAAAGCTCAACGACGTGCTCCGCTTCGAGCAGTCTCTCCCGGCTCACGTAAATCCCCGTCCGGATCGTGTCCTCGAGAGCGGTGCGCGCACTCTCGGCCTGCTTGAGCGCCGCCGAAGCTGCGGCGGAGGCGGCACCTAGGCGATCGCGGTGGATGGGAATACTGATGCCAATCCCGACCGTCCACCGATATTCCGAAACTCCCCACAAGGAATTGAACGAGGTCGTCGCCTCGAACTCGGGGTAGAGATCCTTCTCGCGCAGACGCACCGTGGCCTGGCGAGCTTCTATCTCTGCGAGCTTGGCCTTCAGCTCCGGTTGCTCAGCGATCTCTTCCGCTGAGCCGGAGGTGTCGAGCGCCCCCGACGCCGGTGTATCTAGCTGGGTTGGGGGAGGAGGGAGACTCGCGTCCGGCCGCCGATGCAGCAGCGCGTTCAACTGAGCGACGATCGTCTTCCGGCTCGTTTGCAATACGACGTCGCGATGGAGAAGGTGCGCGACTTCCACCTCAGCCTGAAGCGGGTCCTGCTGCGCGGCGAGTCCCGCCGAGTAACGGGCGGTCGCGATGCGCTGGAAACCCTGGAGCAGACGGATGTGCTCGGTGTTGATTTCGAACGCGCGGACGACGAAATAATAATCGTCAAAGAGCAATGACGCGACTGTCGCTAGCTGCAACCGTACGGCCTCGTAATCGTGACGAGCGGCTTCGGCCTCGAAGCGAGCGACCTCTCCTCTAAGACCGCGCTTCCCTGGGTACGGGAGGCGCTGGGAAAGCCCAATGATCTGCCCGTAGCGCACGTCCCCGGCGCCAATGCTGAGAGGCGCGAAGCCATAGGAGATCGTGGGATCGCTGAGGCTCGCCAACTGAGGCTCTCGCTCCCGCGCCACCTCCCAAGCTTGGCGCGCCGCCTCGATCGAGGGGTTCCGCTCGACCACGGCGCGGATCACCGTCTCGCGATCGAGTCGGCCGAGCGTGGACAGAGGATCCCCCGGCGGCTCTTGGGCGGGTAGGAGCCCCGAGCTCAGAGCCAATGTCGCAAACTTCAGAGAGAAACACAGGAAAGCGTTTCGCAAATTAGCCTCCCGCGCCTGCACGAGCGGCAGACGCTATCCAAGTGATCGGATGTAGTGTATAGCCCTACGTGCGCTAGGGCATCAAATCAGGAGTGGGATGTCTCGTCTCACGACTCGAAGAATGCGCCACGGAGATCGGAGAGAACGTGCAGCCCTAGAGACAGCTCGAACGCGACCCGGTCCAAGTGCTCTGATTCGGACAGGTTCAGTGCCGCCGCGCCCTGGGAGAAACAGAAGAGGAGGAGGCCGATGCGTCGGTTGGGTGTGGCGAGCGGGAAGGCCGCCGAGGCAACACATTCCAGCCCCACGCGCTTGATGGCGTTCGAGAGCGGGCCTTGCTCGCCGCGCATCTGAACGACCCTCGTTCCGGCCTTTTGGATGGCGACACCGTCCGAGTCTTCGTTTGGATCCATAGGGCTGTTCAAAGGATCGATGTCGAGCGCGTGGGCCACCAACTGTTGGAGCGTGCCGTCCGACCTCGTGATGTATAGAGCGGCGTGGGACGCCTCCCAGTTGGAAGCGAGACTTCGTAGCATTTCCTCGAGTTGACCGACGGCATCGGCGGCGGCGCCGTTCAAGAACGCTCTTACGGTATCGGACACGATGGAGAAATCCTTGCCGCGCCGGGCCAGCGAGTCCTTCGCCTCGCGAAGGTCGCTGATGTGATCGGCCAAGCCCACCGCGGCCTCAGCGTAGCTATCCACCATGGCCTGTGCGGAAAAAGCGTCCTGAACCTTGCTGGCAGCCGAGACGGTGTCCCAAGTGGGAGGGACAGGCGGATTTGGTGCGGGCGGCGCCGCAGCGGCGCTCGGCGCGGTGGCCGGGGGATCCTGGAGAGCGGGCGGATTCTGGAGAGTCGGCGGATTCTGGAGGGCGGCGGATTTCCCAGAGCGGAAGCGTCCCCTGGAGGTTCCATTTTCCGTGTGGGTGCCGCGGGCGCCTGCGTCGGCTTTCTAGAAGGCGTGCTCACCCGAACGACTTTCGGCTCTGCCGCGACCGCCGGCGCTTGCGAGGGCTCAGCGGACACGTATTCGGACCCATCGTCGAGCTTCAGCACTCCGAAGGTGAAGAGCATCGTTTGCTCCGCCCACTCGTCGATGCTTTGGACACTCGAAAGCTCGGATGCAATTTGGTATCGCTTCGCGAGATCGGACATCGTGACTTTGAGCGCGGAGGCGAAGGTCTCGAGGACCCCCGTCTCCTGGCGGGCCACCGCGGAAAACTGCGTCGCCCCGCGAGAGTTCAGCGCCCGCTCCATGACTGAGATATCGACCGTGTCGTTCAAGTCTCGTTTGTTGTACTGGACCACGATGGGAACCGTGGCAGGGTCGATGCCGTGCTCGAGGAGAAAACCCGTCATTTCCTTGAAGCTCTCGATGGACTCCATCCATCGGTCAGCGGCGGAATTCGCGACGAAGACGATGGCGTCGGTGGTTTTCAAAAGCATCTTCCGCGTCGTGGCGTAGAGCTTCTGACCCGGTACGCCCAGGAGTTGGAATCGAAGCTGGTAGTTTCGAAAGGCAGGGGTGCTCATTGGGACGAGATCGAACAGAATCGTGCGGTTCTGAGCCGTGTCGACGGAAAAAAGGTCGATGTCCTTGTCTTGTTTGCAGCGACGGTGAATGACCTGCAGGTTGGTCGTCTTGCCGCCCGTGGCCGGGCCGTAATAGACGATTTTCGCCCGCATGGAGCGGTCGTTGTGGTTTATCTCGACCATGTTGCTCAGATGAAGTTGAAGAAGAGGATACCTCCATCTGAGGCAAAAATTGCCGGTTTGTCAAGGTGATGCTCGCAAGACGAAGGCTTGCGCCGTCCTAGCGGCTTGGCTCCCCTAGCTCAGGCCTTCATCTCTTTGCCGCTGATCTGAAGATTGAAGCCATCCGGGTCTTGCACTATGAAACTGTTCTCCGTGTCTGGCCGTGGCTCGAGTCCACGCCGCCTCAGCTCCGCTTCGACTGCATCCTTGTCCCAGCTATCGATGGTGATGGCGAAATGATCGACGCGCGGCTTGTTGTCAGACTCCCCGGTCTCGCGGGCGACGATGAAGCTGTCGCCGAAACCCAATTTGCACCGCGTCCCGTCGTAACCTCTGTAACGCCCATGCCGAACAGATCAACGTAGAAGTCGCGGGTCCTCCCGTAGTCGGCCACTTGATAGGAGATGTGATTGACTGCGATGGCCTTGAAACCGCTCCCCGGAGGCGAGGGAGCGGCGCCCGCCGTGGAAGCGGCGGTTGCTGTGAGCACCAGGCTTTGGATGAGCTCCCGCCTGCTCATTTTTCCCTTCTCGAAGTCGCGAAGCAGATTTGCAATCAAGCGTTCCATTTTGCCTCCTTCTGGCAAGATTCTATGCTCATGACCCCGTCGATCGGAAACCGTCTGTGACCCTGCGGGCGACGCGCATGCCATCGACGGCCGCGCTGACGATGCCGCCTGCGTAGCCCGCGCCTTCACCGCAAGGGTACAAGCCGCGCAGGTCGGGGCTTTCTAGCGATTCGGGATCGCGTGAGATGCGTACCGGTGAGCTGGTGCGCGACTCGACACCGATGAGAACGGCCTCTTCGGTCAAGTAGCCACGCAGTCGGCGGTCGAAAGCTTTCAATGCCGTCCGAATTCGGTCTGCAAGGTTTACTCCCGAGGCGTCGAGCAACTCGGTCAGGTTCCCCGCCGCGAGTCCGGGACGGTAGCTCGTGGGCGGGACGCTCGTGGAGCCTCGGCCACGAACGAAGTCCGTGGCTCGTGTCGCCGGCGCCCTTTGGTGACCGCCGCCAGCTGTGAAGGCGAGTGTTTCGAGTCGTCTCTGAAGCTCGAGCCCTCCGCGAGGACCACTGAGACCAGCCTCGGCGAGGTCGGCAATTTCGACGCCCACCACCAGTCCGGAGTTGGCGAATGGTGAATCGCGTCGGGCGAGGCTCATGCCGTTGACGACGACAGCGTCGCGTTCCGTGGACGCCGGGACGACCCAACCTCCGGGGCACATGCAAAACGTGAAAACTCCACGCTCGTCCACCGTTTGTGACAGGCGATAGGCTGCAGCCGGCAGTTTCGGATGGCCTGCGGACGCTCCGTACTGGATCTCGTTGATGAGTGGCTGCGGGTGCTCGATGCGGACGCCAAGTGCGAAGGGCTTCGGCTCGAGTCGAACCCCGCCATCGGTGAGAAACGTATAGACGTCGCGGGCCGAATGTCCCGTCGCCACGATCACTGCATCCGCTCCGATCTCCTCTCCGTCCTGGAGGCGCATGCCTTCGACCACGCCGCTCCTCGACAAAATCGCGACCACGCGCGCCCCGAAGCGAAAAGCGACACCCGCTCTCTCGAGCCGATTGCGCAGGGCGAGAACGACTTTGGGAAGTCGGTTCGAGCCGATGTGCGGTCGCGCCTCCGTCAAGATCGACTCTGGCGCCCCGTGAAGTGCCAAAATCTCGATGACGTCGCGCACCTCCCCTCGTTTGTGAGATCGCGTGTAGAGCTTGCCGTCGCTGTAAGTGCCCGCCCCTCCCTCACCGAAGCAGTAGTTGCTATTGGCATCGACGACGCCTTTCCGGTTCAAGAGCGCCAGGTCGCGCCGTCTCGGCTGTACCGTTTTGCCTCGGTCCAAGACGATCGAGGCGATGCCGGCGCGAGCGAGCTCGTAAGCGCAGAAGAGTCCTGCCGGACCGTCACCGATGATGACGACTCGCGCGGGCGGGGAGACGTCGCGCGGGTGCGGTAGGGCGAGCTCGCGCTTGCCGGTCGCCCCGACCTCGACCACCAACCGGAGTCGCACGCGTCCTCGTCGGGCATCGATGGAGCGTTTGCGAAGCTCGATAGCGGGTAGCTCCGCTTCGGGGATTCCTAGTTGTCGAGCGACGCGTTCACGGAGAGCTTCGGGCTCGTCCGCGTCGTCCAAACCGAGCTCGATCTCGACTTCGTGAGACATGGCGAAAGACTACACGAAAAAAGGAGAGTACCGTTTGCGCCGGTTGCAAGCTTGCCGATTTCCAGTTAGCCTCGATCTAGCTTCCCCAATCGACTTCTCGCTCGGCGTCCTCCGCCGACGCGCACCCAAAAGGAGACGTCATGCGATCCAAGAGAGCCCTGGCTTTCTCATCACTCCTTCTGGCCGCCGCCCTCGCGGTCGCTTGCGGCGACCTCTCGCTCGCGGGACTCGAGCCCGTGCCTGAGAACGGAGTCGTGTTCGGTGACGGTTTCGACTACCACATCGTACTGCCGCAGGGCTGGTACATGAAGAAGAGCACGGAGTTCAATCGAGAATTCGTCCTGCCCGGAAAGAACGCGGAGGTAGCCGTGCTGGGCTTCCGCGAGCCCGAAGGCACCTCCTTCAGCATCAACACCTTCATGCGGGCCATGGAGGACGAGGCCAACAAGCTCTTCTCCGACGTCCGGATGGTCGAGAAGAACAACCTGCAATCTCGCGGAGTCGTCGGACGGATGTGGCACGCCACGGCCGTAGACGAGGGCGTGCCGGTCCACGTGTATTGCGCCTTTTACGTGCGCTACGAGCAGGCCTTCGCCATCATTGCGACCGCCCCGGAAGAGGTCTTCGAAGAGCTTCGGCCAGATCTCGACCGGGTCATCCGCTCGTTCGAGCTCAGAACGATTTAATTGACGCTCGCCGCTAGGGTGAGGATGGTGTCTCGCTCTCGTACTATTCGACGAGCGGAATATTCGCGGCCAGATCGAATCGGATGAGAGCGCGAATCTTGTTCTCCATTTGCAGATATCGTACGGCCTTCATAGCCGGGATGGCGCCGTCGAGGCTTGCCAAGCACTTTCTCTTCAGAGCGATCTCGGCCTCCTCGATGGAGAGCGCCTCGCCCATCAAGGTCTTCGCCTTCTCATCCGTCAGGCTCATCGCGTTGTACTCGGTCGCGTAGGCATCGATTACACCGCCGAGACGCTGGTTGATGGCCTCGAGCTCCGTCTGGTATTCCTCGTAGATGGGCCAGAATTTCTGGGACTCGGCGTCGGTCAGGCCCAGGTTCTCGGCGACGAGGAGCTTCTTGTCGGCCTTGAGCTTGTCCCTCAAGATCTCCATGTTGCTCGCCGGCTGGTCCTGGGTGAACGCGGTGGCGGTGGCAGCCATCATCACGACGAGCATGGCGGTCCAGACCGATTCAAAACGGATCTTCGAAAAAAAACAGCATCCCTTTTCCTCCTAGCTATCTTCATGTCAACGGGGAATAGCCCGTCGGGATCTCGATCACCGGGACATACTACACCGCCCGGCGTCTCAGAGCGAATTCCGGGTCACGGACCGTCGGCCGTCGTCTCCGTGACGCGGACGGCGATGGGAACCGAGAGCCCCTGTTCCAATCGGAACTTGACCAGGCTCTGAGCCGCCACGACCGCTGGCTTGGCCGAGGTCGCCGCGGATGCCGCCGTCCCGGCGCCGGCGCCGATGGCCGCACCCCAGGCGGCTCCGCTGCCGCCATCGGCCATGGCACCGATGAGGGCTCCAAGCGCCGCTCCCCCGGCAACTTTCTTGGTCGTGTCCTTCGACTCGGAAGCGCCCTCGATTGCATGTGAGCTCGAGACAAGGGGAACGACGCGACCATTGACCTCGATGTCGGTAAGCCGTAAGGTCATCTTCGACTGGCCTGACATGCTGCCCGCTTGGTCGAGACTCGCGACGAGGCCGAAAATTTTGGCGCCCTTAGGAACGGCGAGAAGCTGGCCTACTCGAAGCTCGGTGTCGAGATAGGCGGTGAAACGCGCGCCCGCTTGTGTTGTCGCCGAGCTCACCTCCGTCGTGAACCGAACCGGAATCTCGGTTCCCGTGATGACCGTGAGCGAACGCTCCGCGATGGTGGTCCCATCCGCGGACGCGTTCTGGACCACCACCGCGGGAGCCGGCAGATCGACGACGATATAGACTTCGTCTCCGCTCCCTTCCACGTAGGGAAGATAGTAAGTACCGTGGAACTTGAAGTACGACGCCCCCGCGGCCGTCTGCTCGATCTCGAATTCCGCAGGAAGCGCCGCAAGCGTCGTGACCCCGGCTGGCTTCTGAACGACGACGTACTGCCTCTGACCTTCGCGAACGACTTCCCGATAGAACGTGTTCTTGTAGAAATAGTAGGTCGTACCCGCGACCGTCACCGTGGCCCGCTCGGGAGGAAGACTCTTGGTCTCGACGCCCTGGGGAGCGGCAACGACTTCGTAGCCCACTGACCCCTGACTTCCCGTCTGCTTGTAGCAGACGGGATCGGCGTAGTAGTAGGTCACGCCCGCCAGGACGACGACGACGGCTCCCGCCGGTACTGTCGTATAGACGACTCCGTAAGGCGGCGGCATGACCCAGTAGTAGGGAACGCCGCCGTAGTAATAGGGACGGTAGTACGCGGCGCCGTAATAGTAGTAAGAGCGTCCGTAATACGTGTACGGCCGGTAGCCCTGAGGCAAACGGGTCACCGCCGCCCCATAAGGTCCCCGTCCGGCGACCGTCGTCCAGTCGCCATGGTATTTCGTGTCGACGTCGGCCACGACACCACCGCGCCCGTAGGCGCCGCGGGCCGCGACACCCTCCACGTCGGCCTCGCGGCCGGTGCTGGTCTTGGCTTCACCCTCGAAGCTCGCGACACCGTAGCCTTCGCGCTCGGCTTTCCCCTCACGTTCGAGGGTCTCTCCCCCTCGGCCCGTAGCCGTTGACTGGCGCTCGACCTGCTCGACACGTCCGTCGTCGAATTGAACCTCTTTCTGCACTTCGCGCGACGCTCCCGTGCTGGAGCTCGCCTGCCCCTCGAGCTTCAGCGAATCATCCTCACGAGTGACCTGCCTCGTCGAGCTTACGGTTTCGCCCGAGCGCGTCGTCCCCGTCGACTGCGTGGTACGGCGATTCCCCTCGGTCGTCTGGGTGGATTGAACGCTTCCACCGCGCCGCGTCGACCGATTGTAGTTCCCGTCGGGCCGCGAGTAGCGGACCGATCCTCGTTGTCGTCTCTGTGCGTCTACCTCGGAGCTCAGCCCTCCGACGACTAGAAGTGCTGCGAGCGTACGGGTCAGGGCTTTCATGGCTGATGCTCCTCCGGAGTTTGGATGCGTGCCGCCATCTCCGAAGCCGCGATCTTCTTCGCATCCTCGGGGGGGTCAAACTGGAACGCTTCGTCGGGAAGCTCCGGGGAAAGGTTCCACGAGAGAAAGCGTGCGGCAAATTGCGGCTCGCCCGGCTCATCCGTATAGGTGATGACGAACTTCACCGGGAGCGGATCCCCCTCGGCGGCGATCCACAGCTGCCACTCGATGAAGTCGTTCGCGAGCGCCACCTGATGGCAGGCGATTCCGCCGACCTTCGTAAGGCCAACGTAGAGGCCGAGCGCCGCTCCGCTGAAGAGCGACTCGTGGACGTCGGTGCGAATGAAATCCCCGAGCGGGAGCACGACGTCATAGTCGTCGGCCACAAAGTCGAGCGCCGCGTCGATGTTCGAGGAGCTCGACGGAACGTCGAGCACGGCGAATGTGTTGTGCGCCTTGTCTAGTACGGCGATCGTCTTCCCGTCATACCAGGCGCTTCGGCTGCCGAATTCGCCTTCGACGTCCGAGACCATGCGGTCCGGCCGGCGGATAGCCATCGCGCGATGAGCGGTACGCTGAATCATCATCCCGCTGGGGTGGAGCTCGTCGAGTGTGACCTCCGCCGTGAACGCGAAGGCAGACGCACCCGTGAGCGTTTGCCCCATCGTCTTCAGTACGTCTTCGACTCTCGGATCCATGAAGAGAGTGGACGGAGCATCCTGAGCGAGCGCGCCGGTGGCGAGAAGAGCCGAGGCCAAGATCATCGAACCACTAAGGATGCTCATAACTACATGCCGACCTTCTGGTAGTCGTAGCCCTCGACGGTAAGCTCGACCTCTTTGTCGGGGTATTCGAGCTTCAGCCGCGCCGGATAGGTAGGCCCGTCCGTCAAGGCCTGGAACTCGCCCGTGAAGTGCACCGGGTTGCTCTCGAAGGAGGTATGGATCTCGATGCGCCGCATGCCGTAGCTCGCGGGGTCGATCCAGATGCTCATGGTGTCTCCTTCCACGAGGGCGTTCGATCCCTGGATGAGTACCTGGTCTCCGCTTTGTCCCTGGCCCTGGGCGATGGTCGCGCTCTGTGCGAAGGCTTGCATCTTGTCCGGAGGCATGTGGGCGTAGGAACCCACGAGCTGACCGAGGCTCTTCATCAGCTCGGCGAACTCTTCCTTCTTGTTCTCGATGACCTTTTCCTTGAGCTTTCCGCCGCCTCGACGGCCACGGCGACGGCCCTCCTGCTTCGCCTCTTTCTGAGGCGGCTCCCCGATCGGTGTTTTCTGCTGCTTCCCGTCGAGGTCGTAGCGTACCTGCTCGACCTTGACGCTCTTCGACTCGCCCTTCATCTTGATCTCGGTGCGAGATTTCCAGGTGTACTGCTTTAGAGCAGCACTGTTCTCTTTCTGTGCCTGGGCGAACTGTTCCTTCTGTTGGCCGAAGACTAGCGAGGCGAAGGCGAGCGATGCGCCGAGTACGGGAACCATGTACCGCCGAAGCTTGGATGTGCTGAACATCGTATCCTCCTCTATATCATTCCTTGACGGGACTGACGAACCGGGTTTCCTCTTTACGTCGGAGGCAGCGTGGCCGATGCTACAGGTTTATCCGATACGCAACGGCAGCCGCGGCTCTCTCGTGTCGTCACTCACCGGTAGCTTTCTGCGCCGGCGCCAGGATCACCCACAGCATCATTGCGCCGATCAAAGCGTGTAGTATTGCTGCAGGCCACAGAAGTATCCCATTCATGCCACCGTACGCGCCAAGTATCACAAACACTGTGGCGGCACCGACGTTATAGATGCAAAGTCCAGCCCGCGGGGCGAGGCGTATATCCTGTCCCTGCGATTCCCATCCTGCGACGCCGACCGATAACAAACCGATCCCCGATACGCGTGCTACAGCAACTCCGGTTGGGCCCAATGCGTCGCCCAGCAATAATCCGATCACGAACAGCGGTGCCAAAAGCAATGCCAGTCCGGTCAAAACCTCAACAATTGCTGACGCTTTGAAAAGGAGCCCGGTGTTCATTCGTCTTGAATCTATGCAGCTACGGCTACTTGCCGCCTGCAATGACCGACACCGGATTGAAATCCGCGGGCACGTCGATTATGTTCATACTTGCGCTATATTCAGCGTATTTCGCGACCATTTCTGCTAGACGTTCAGGCTCCCGTTCGCCGAGATCGTGTAGTTCCGAAGGATCGTTCTTGAGGTCGTACAGCTGCCACTCCCCTGCGCCTTCAACGCCGGCGCTTTCCAGCCATGCACCAAGTCGGAGCGCCTTGTAGTCGCCAAGGAAAATCGCGGAGTTTCCAAAGAGCTCATAGCCAAGCCAATCGTCCGCACTACGGTGTGTCGATGATTCGCCCCGCATGAGCGGCAAAATACTCTTTGCGTTCATTGGGAAAACCTTCCTTCCCTCATAACTGGTCCCCGGATGTTGTGCTCCAGCGATCTCCAGAATAGTCGCCGAAAGGTCGGTGACAAAAACGAACTCGTCCGTCTGTCCGGTTTCTATCCATTCGGGATAGCGAATAATGAACGGAACTCGCAAGCCACCTTCCGTTGAAAACGTCTTGAATCCGTTCAAATGTGCCGCAGCAACCTGTGCCCAGGGCGGGCCGTAGGATGAGAATGAACCCTGCACCCCGATGTCTTCAACGGCGGTTTTCGGATAATTGGCGTTGTACCATGGCTCGCCCCCGCCAACATTCGGTTGGCTCCAATCGGGGCCATTGTCGGTCATGTAAATGATGATTGTATTGTCGTATTGACCTGTTTCTTTGAGGTGGTCAATCACACGACCAATATGAGCATCCATGTGATCGATCATCCCGCCATAGGCAGCCATTGTGTTTGCCTGAGCCACCTTGGCCTCGGCCGGAAGTTCATCCCAGGCGGGCACGCCGGGGAATCGTGGCGAAACGGCATGATCCGCTGAAAGAATGCCGAGAGACTTCATTTTCTTTATCCGCTGTTCGCGAATGACATCCCATCCCGCGCTGTACACGTCGCGATACTTGTCGATAAAATCCCTTGGTGCTTGATGGGGCCAGTGCGCGGTCTGCAGCGAAAGATACGCAAAGAACGGTTTATCCGCATTCTCTTCGGGATCGAGGAAGCCGATGAGTTTATTGGCATAAAGCTCGTTCGAGTGAATACCGTCGGGGCGTTCTACAATTGTTCCATTGGACGTGAACGTTAAATCGCTACCTTCACCCTCCCCAGCCGAGGTCGAGTCGTAGTTGCTGCCTGCGCCTTGCAACAACGAATAAGTTTGGTCGAAGCCACGATCGTGGGGCCGATATCCCTCCTCAGCGCCCAGGTGCCACTTGCCCGACATGTAGGTGCTGTAGCCTGCATCGCGAATCAATTGAATGATTGTGACGACGTCTCTGTTCAGGTAGCCCTCATAACCAGGCTGGCCTCTCTGCGCATCCGTGAGAAACTCGCGCATGTTGCCCAATCCGCTGCGATGGTTATCAACACCAGTCAATAGCAACGACCGCGTCGGGGAACAGGTTGCACCAACATGAAAATTGGTGAAACTCAAGCCGTCACGTGCAAGCGCGTCGATGTTTGGCGTCGCAACTTCACTGCCGAATGCGCCGACGTCCGAAAATCCCATGTCATCGCCAATAATGAGAAGAATGTTCGGGCGCTCACCCCTAGCGCTGCGGTCATCCGCATCAGGACGATCGTCCGCGACACAGGACGCCAACAAAACGGCAAGGATTAATCCTACGAGTTTCATATTGTTTCTCTCCGGAAAAAGGCATCAGCCAGCCGACTTTTGCTCTTTTATATCATGGCCACTATTCGAAGGGACGTCCCGCTGACAACACCGAGAGCGGCTCCTCATCGAGGGTTTCCCGCGCCGTCACGGCTCACCTTGGAGCCGATTCATCCCTTCGACGAGCGGATGCCAGCCGAAGAGCAGCGAGATTCGAAACCCGTCCATACGTAGATCGGTTGGCTCGCTGTCGTTTAGCGTCGCCATGTAGCCCCCGGTGAGCTGCAAGTTGTCGTTGATCTGATATCCGAGCGTGAAACCGGCTCCGGCGATGTTGAGCGGCTCGCCCGCGACGCCGTCGATGGCGGACTTTCCGCCGGTCATCCAGGTCACGTCGAGCGAGGCCCACAGTTGCTCGACGAGATCGCGTGTGAAGTGACCGTCGAGCTGAAACTTTGGGTCGGTGGACAGGGTGTGGCCGACAAAATCGTCGTTGTCGCCGAAGAGCCAAAGCGAGGGAAGAAACTCCAGGGTGGTGCGCCGGCCCGGGACCCAGGGACCGAGCTGCCACACGATGGGGAAGCCGACGCGGCCGTACCAGCGGTTCAGACCGAGGTTCAGTGGCTCCTCGCTGTCGTACTCGCCGATGGGAAATATGAGGTCGGCGAGGACGTCCAGAGAGAAGCCTGGCTCGTAGCGTACGAGATCGGGCATGTTCCGGATCGGCTTGGGGCCGATGAGGTTGAGATCGATCTCGACCATCGGGTCCCCGAAGCCACTGGCGTCCTCGCCAAACGTCCGGCCGAAGAGTGACGCGTCGCCTGAGAGCCGGCCCATGGGAACGAGCACCGCCGCCATCGCCGAGCGGTCGAAGAGCGTAAACGTGTGGGCGTAACCGGCGAGCACCAACGTTCCCGCGAAGCTCGCCTCTGGCACGACCGTTTGCGCGGGGTCGACGGGATTCGCGTTGCCGCTCATGGACATGGCGATAACAGGCACCGCGCGCCCGCCGATGAGGCTCTTCCAGTAAAAGCGCGGCGGCACCTGGGCGGAGGAAGGCGTCGCGCCTGCCGCCACCAAGGCGATCGCCAGCGCCAGAACCCATCTCAAGCTTAGGACGTGGCTCATTTCTTCGGCTCCTTTACCATGTCAGGGGGCGGCACGAACTGCCGCTGGTAGATGAGCGGCGGATATCCTGGATCGTTCGGGAAGCGCTGCGACATCTGGTCATCCAAGCCCTCGTAGACGGAGCGGCTCGGAAGGATCACGTTGTTCGCGCGGACGTAGTCGTCCCAGCTCTCGAGCAAGGCGGCCGCTTGCGCCGGCCGCTCCGAGGCCATGTCCTTGCGCTCGCCGGGGTCGGAGGCCAAGTCAAAAAGCTCCCAGTCGCCCTTGCCGTAGGGCTTCCACTGCCACCGCAGCTTCCAGTTTCCCTGACGCACGGCGCGGTTCCCGAAGAGCTCCCAGGCCATATAGTCCTCGTCGGTCCGAACCGACTCAACCTCTCCGGCGAGCAGCCGAGTCCATGACTTGCCGATTAGGGGCGGCGTCCGGCGTCCTTCATGGGTCTCGGGATACTCCGCTCCCGCGATCTCGAGGAGCGTGGGCATGATGTCGGCGACGTGCATCACCGCGTGTTGGATGCTCCCGTCAGCGCGTTTAACCGCCGGTCCGCTCACGGTGAGGGCGTTACGAATCCCTCCTTCGGCGAGCCAACCTTTGTACTGGCTGAAGGGCGTCATCGATACCTGAGCCCACATGGGCCCGTAGCCGACGAACGAGCCTGGATCGCCCCAGGCCTTCGGGTGGGTCTGGGACCAGTTGATCGCGGCGGAGAGAGAGTTCAGCGTGCCCGGCGTGCCCGCGATCATCTTGAAGAGATCTGTCCCCTCGGCGCCGTTGTCACCGAAAACGATGAAGATCGTGTTCTCGTACTCGTGGATCGACTTCAAGTAGTCGACGAGCCGCCCCACGTGATAGTCGAGGTTCTCCATCATCCCCGCATAAAGCTCCATTTTCATGCCGAGGAGCGCGCGAGGCGCCGGCGCGAGCTGTGTTGGGTCAGGGACGAACCACATGCGCTCCGAGAGCTGCGTCTCCTTGGCCACGATGCCGAGCTCGATTTGACGCTTCAGCCGCTCGCGACGCACGGCGTCCCAGCCCTTGTCGTACTCCCCGACGTGCCGGCGACGCCACTCCCGCGGCAAATGGTAGGGGTCGTGCGGCGCCTGATGCGCCACGTAGGCGAAGAAAGGTTGGTCGTCGCCCCGGTTCGCCTCGATGAACCCGATCATCTTGTCGGTGTAAGTCTTGGTGGCGTAGTAGTCCTCGGGAAGCTCGCTCAGGTAGAATCCGTCTTCGGTAAACACCAGTCGAGGCGAGAGGGCGGTCACGTTCTTCATGTCCCAGTAGTTGCCGCCGCCGTCGAGAAGACTGAAGTCGCGCTCGAAGCCGCGGGCGCGGGGAATTTTGTCGGGCGCTTTGCCCATGTGCCATTTGCCCGTCATGTAAGTGTGGTATCCCGATTCTTTGAGAAGCTGAGGCAGCGTCACGACGGCGTCGTTGAGGTAGCCTTCGTAGCCCTCCACTCCCACTTGGTTGGGGGCGGTCCACTCGTCCATGTTGCCGAGGCCATTGACATGTGTATCTGTTCCCGAGATCTGATACCGGCGCTGTCCGACAGGTATCACGTCCTCGCACCCGACTACCCCGGCTACGGAAACAGCTCGATGCCGGCGCTCGGGGAGTTCGACTACACCTTCGACCGCATGGCGGAGCTCGTCGAGACGTTCACCGAAAGGCTCTCGCTGGAAAAATACAGCCTCTACCTGATGGACTACGGTGCGCCCATTGGGTTCCGCTTGGCGGCCAAACACCCGGAGCGAGTCGATACGCTGATCGTTCAGAACGGAAACGCTTACGAGGAGGGCCTCCTCGAGTTCTGGGATCCGATCAAGGCGTACTGGAAAGATAAAACAACGGAGAACGCGAATGAGCTGAGGGGACTGCTCACGATCGAAGCGACCAAGTGGCAGTACACTCACGGCATGCGCAACCCCGAGGCCATAAGCCCCGACAACTGGAATATGGATCAGCGCTTCCTGGATCGGGAAGGAAACCAGGAGATTCAGCTCGCCATGTTTTACGATTACGGAACCAACCCGCCGCTGTACCCCGAGTGGCAAGCGTATTTTCGCGAGTTTCAGCCAGCCATGCTCATCACCTGGGGCAAGAACGACCCGATCTTCCCGGCGGAAGGCGCACATCCGTACAAGAGAGACCTGAGGAACCTCGAGTTCCACCTTCTCGACACCGGCCACTTCGCGCTCGAAGAGGAGGGTGAGCTCATCGCGGAGCTGATTCGCGATTTCCTCGAGAAAAATCTCGGCGATAGAAAGGGAGTGAGCCATGCAAGAGGAAAGCAGAGCCAGAGGTAAAGTCCTTTCGGTCAACGTGGGAGGTATTCGCGAGTTCGACTTCAACGGCCAGGCGGCCAGGAGCGGGATCTGGAAGTTTCCCGCCCCGGGCCGGGTCAGGGCTAGGGGAGTCAATCTCGAAGGCGATGATCAGGCGGATCGGGCGGCGCACGGCGGTCCCGACAAGGCGATCTATGCCTACGCCATCGAGGATTATCGATGGTGGCAGGCTGAGATCGATCGCCCCCTGCAGTACGGCGAGTTCGGGGAGAACTTGACCACAGAGGGAATCGACGTCACCGGGGCGCTCGTCGGTGAACGCTTCAGGGTTGGCACGACCCTTCTCGAGGTCTCGGAGCCTCGGGTCCCCTGCTGGCGATTCGGGGTCCGCATGGGCGACCCGAAATTCCCACGCCGGTTCACCGAGGCGGGAAGGCCCGGCACCTACTTGCGGATCATCGAAGAAGGAGAAATCGGCGCCGGGGATGCAATTCGGATAGTCGCTCGCCCGAACCACCAAGTCGCGATCGGCGACGTCTTCCGTATCTTCACCCGGGACCAACACGAAGCGGCGCGACTGCTCACGGTGCCTCAATTGTCCGGTGCCTGGAAACACTGGGCGCAACATCAGATTCAGAGAGGGGCGTCGACGAGTCGAGACCGTGTTCTACGACACTCGTGACGGAATCACTGTGACGGCGCTAGGATCACCCACAGCATCGCCGCGCCCACCAATGCGTGCGATACGGCCGCGGGTCAAAGAAGCATCCCATTCATCCCACCCAACGTTCCAAATATCGACAGCAAAGTAGCGACGCCGACGTTGTAGATGCGGATGCCAAGCCGCGTGGCCTGATGGTTGGGTTGCCGCCCAGTCTCCCAGGCCGAGACACCGAGAGAGATCAATGAAACCCCTAATACGCGCGCGACAGCCGTCCCCGTTTGATTCAACCCGTCGCCCAGCAACAACCCGATCCCATAGGCTGGCGCGACGCAAACCAGTTCCAGTCAGAGCCTCAACGATTGCTGAAACGTTGAACAGGAACCTGGTGGTCATCTTCTCGGTACGATTAGGTGGCCACCTCGGCTAGGGTTGACGCGCGAGGGTGTCGGAGGGCAGTTCACCGAAACACTCTTTGTACGCTTTCGAGAAATCGCCGACGTGCCAGAAGCCCCAGCGAAGTGCTTCGGTAGTGACCGTGGTCGAGCTGCGTGTCGCCTCTCTGAGGGACTTGTGGACGCGGTGGAGACGGAGGCGTGACAAATAGGCCACCGGTGACATGTCGAGGACGTTTCGGAAGGCATAGCGAAGCGTCCGCTCGCTGACACGCATGGCCTGACAAAGGTCCGTCAAGTGAATGCGCTCGTCGATATGCTCGAGGGCGTAGTCCTGCGCCTTTTTGACGAGCCGGCTGTGGTTGACGCGGGTGAGCTCAGCGTCGCGCGGCGGTGAAACGCGCGTCGAAGCGAGCGCTTCCCCGAGCCTCTCATTCAGCTCGCGACGGACGCCCTCGCGTACGTGCCGGTTCTCCTCGAAGAGCTTCGGGCTTTGCTCTGCGGCGCGCACCACGCTCCGGCCCCATCGGTACAAGCCGCGCACGAGTCCGAGCTCACCTCGAAGAAAATGGGGCTTCGCGTCTCGACACTCGACGGAAGCCTCCACTTCAACGGGAGGAACAAGATAGCCAAGCGAGCGATAGTTGGCGCCTACCACCAGCTCGACATGCGCTCCCTCGCTGGCCGTCAACACCATCTCCGGGGTGATCTCTCGACCGTCCACCGTTCCCGTGGCTGACGGAGAGAAAGTGACGACGACCCGATGAGGACCCACGACTTTGGTCCGCGAGCGTCCAGCGTGCGACGAGAAGTGGTAGACCAACAAGCTCCCGTCGAGGTCGACCACGACTCGTTTCACGAAGAAGCGCCCCGTGGCGAGCTTGACCCAGTCGAAATCGAGCTCTCGCAGCGCTTTGCCGGCATCGGCCGGGTCGGTAATCTGGAGCACGGTGACGCGCCGCCGGTGCAGTGCGCCCGCCGAGCCGGGGAAAGGATCACGCGTTGCCGAATTTCGATAGTCGGGGCCCGACATGGTGGCTACGCTATCCGCCGACGATCAAATTTGTCAAAGAGGTCGATATGGCGATGAAGCTCGAAGAAGTCGGCGATGATGTTTACGCCTGCGTTCCCGACCGGGCGGCTTCGGGGCAGTCGAGCTCGGGGCTCGTCGACGCCGGCGGGGGCCTGGTGATCGATACCCAATTCGACCTCGCGCACGCGCAGCGCATGTTTCAACTGTTTGGCCGAGTGTGGCAAACACCGCCTCTCCGCGTCGTGAACACTCACGGGCACCCCGGTCATACGTGGGGAAACCAGCTCTTTCCGAACGCCGAGATATTCGGCCACCGTCTTCCTCCCGAGTGCGTTCGCGCGGAGCGTCCCGCGGAGATGCAGCGCCTCCGGGACGCCATCGACTCGCCGCACCCTGGCGTCGCGGCCCGAGCGAGAGCGCTCGAAGAGTCCGACTTCCACTGGATCGTGCCCAAAGCCGCCTCGACGGTTTTCGAGGAGCGACTGGAGCTTCGGCTCGACGGCACCGAGGTCCATCTCATTCACGTGGGGCGTTGCCATAGCCAGTCAGATACAGTCGTGCATCTTCCCGCTGAGCGCGTGCTCTTCACCGGCGACGTCGTGTGCAGAGACTTGACACCTCTCGTGACGGGCGGTTTCGAGGCCTGGCTTTCGGCACTCGACTGGATCGTCGAGCTCGATCCCGAGACAGTTGTCCCCGGGCATGGCCCGGTGTGTGGAATCGAAGGCGTAATGGACGAAAAAGCCTATCTCGAATACGTGTGGCTCGAGTCGAAACGCCACTTTCGAGCTGGACGTACCGCTATGGAGGCATCGAAGCGCATCGAGCTCGGCGCGTTCGCCGCCTGGGCTGAGCCTGAACGTCTTTATCTCAACGTCGAGCAGGCCTTTCGAGAGCTGGCCGGCATCAAGGAGGCGGCGCATCCTTCCGCCGCGCTCCAGGGACCGTGGGAGCTTGCCCAGTCCTGGAACTTGCGTGGTACAAAGAGTGTCGGAGAACGCTGATGAATTCCGTCAGGGGAGTGACGGCATCGTAAGGGAGTGATCATGGCACGTAACAATCGATCCTTTTGGGGCGCGGTGATTCTTTCGATCGCCGCGTCGAGTTCGACGTTCTCGGCCGACGGCCGACCCAACATTGTAATCATCCTCGCCGATGACATGGGCTACTCGGACATGGGCTCGTTCGGAAGCGAGATCCAAACGCCGAACTTGGACGCGCTCGCGCAACAAGGCGTTCGCTTTACCCAGTTCTATACGCACGCAAGGGGCGTTTACGGGTGCGGTGAACGACCGGGTTGGCCGTTTTCAGTTAGCCGACCGCGCGACTCTCTTCCTGGACGAAGTCGCGGAGATTCCGTTAGAACTCCAAAGCAAACTGCTACGTGTCCTGCAGGAAGGAACCTTCGAACGCATCGGAGAAGCCGGTACCCGTAAAGTGAACGTCCGGGTCATCGCAGCTACGAACCATGATTTGGCGGGGCGGGTGAGCGAGGGGCACTTTCGAGAAGACTTGTACTACCGGTTGAATGTTTTCCCGATAACCATCGCTCCCCTCAGAGAGCGCGTCGAAGACATTCCCGATCTTGCCGTGAACTGCATCGAAAACTCTTGCAGACGATTGGGTGTACCGGTCCCCAAGCTCAAACGGAGCCAGCTGCGGATGCTGCAACGTCACGATTGGCCTGGTAACGTCCGGGAGTTGCAGAACGTCATCGAGCGCGCGCCCTCTGTGCCAACATCCTTGAGACACTTCGCCCCTTGAAATTAGTGTGTAGGGCGGAGGAGGATCATCAATGAGTTCATTGATTGAGAGAATGACCCCGGCGGGAACGGAAGGAGCCCGTAGGGCGACTGGAGATCCCGCCGGCCGCGATGCGGCGGGGGTCCCGGAAACGGAAGTGAGTGAGCAAGCGAAGCGTCGACGCTTTACCGCGGAGTACAAGCTGCGGCTAGTGCGCGAGGCCGACGCCTGCAAGGGTGTCGGGGATATTGCGGCACTTCTGCGTCGAGAGGGCCTGTACTCGTCGCAGCTATCGAGTTGGCGCCGCCAACGTGACGAGATCGCGAAGGCGGGGTTGACGTCGAGAAAGCGAGGCCGGAAGGCGAAGGCAGAGGATCCACGGGTCAAGGAGCTCGAGCGCGAGAACGCCCGGCTCCAACGTCGCCTGGCTCGAGTGGAGACGATGTTGGAGATCCAAAAAAAAGCCTCCGAACTGCTGGGGATCCCCCTGAATCCGCTCGACAGCGACGAGAACGACTGATTGTGGCGGCCGAGGAGCTGGCGGGACAGATTGGGCAGACGGCGGAAGCCTGCGAGGCTCTGAGTGTGGCTCGTTCCACGTTGTATCGCAGGCGCCAGCTGGTGACGCCCAAACCGAAGCGTCGTCCTCGGCCGCACCGAGCCCTCGACGAGACCGAGTGCGAGAAGGTCCTCGGAGCCTTGCACTGTGAGCGTTTCGTCGACAAGGCGCCCGCGCAGGTGTGGGCCACGCTTCTGGACGAGGGAATCTACCTCTGCTCGATTCGCACGATGTATCGGGATTTTGGAAAAGTACGGCGAGGTCCGAGAGCGCCGGAACCAACTGCGCCATCCGAATTACGCCAAGCCGGAGCTGTTGGCCGAGGCGCCCAACGAGGTTTGGTCGTGGGATATCACGAAGCTTCGTGGCCCCGTCAAGTGGACCTACTACTATCTCTACGTCATCCTCGACATCTTCTCCCGCTACGTGGTTGGCTGGATGCTGGCTCACCGAGAAAGCGCCGAGCTCGCGAAACGCCTCATCGCCGAGAGCTGTCGCAAGCAAAACATTGAACCAGACCAGCTCACCATGCACGCGGATCGTGGCAGCTCGATGCGAAGCAAGTCCGTGGCTTTGCTCTTGGCAGACCTCGGCGTGACCAAGACCCACTCCAGACCCTACGTCTCGAACGACAATCCCTACTCCGAGTCTCAGTTCAAAACGCTCAAGTATTGCCCTCAGTTCCCCAGCCGTTTTGGTTCCATCCAAGACAGCCGGCTGTTCTGCCGCGGTTTCTTCGACTACTACAACAATGACCACCGGCACTCGGGGGTCGGCCTTATGACACCGGCCGACGTTCACTACGGTCGCGCCGAACAACTCACCACCGCTCGGCGCCAGATCCTTCTCGAGGCTCAGCGTGCTCATCCCGAGCGCTTCGTTCGCGGAACGCCACAACCTCCCGTTTTGCCTCCTCAGGCCTGGATCAACCCGCCGCCGCAGAAAACGACGCTCCAGGATGCCGCAGGAGCCATTCTCTCGGCGTCGTCCATACCTGGGGTACCCCCTTTTTCTGCTTCACCCAACGAGATCGCGAGCGAAGCAGACGTCGACCACGCGGACATCACCAGTCGCCGAAAGTTAATCGAGGCTCACTAAATGCAGCTCGCGAGTGTCTCAATGTTGTTGACATGTTCCGGCGGTCATAAACGCTCGCTCGGGCACTCTCAAGTTCGAATTACCCGAGGCGCGACTTCGCGAGCCCTCTTCCTTACCCTCCGAGGCTTCGAGGCCTCAGGGTATCGTAAGGTACGAAGAGCTGAAACGCATCGAGCGCGAAAATCTGATCGCTGCTCTGGAGCAGACTAACTGGAGAATTGCGGGTGGCGGGGGTGCGGCAGAGCTACTCGGGATGAACGCCTCGACATTGAGATCCCGCCTCAAGGCGTTGGGCATCAAAGCAATCCGCAAGACAGTCATAGGCTCTTTCGAATCGAGTGGTAGCTGAAAATCCGCCAGGGGTTCTTCGAAAGGGAAGCGTGATTGGAAAGAGCCCGAGACCTTTCGTAGGTCTCGGGCTCCTCGCAAGCAAAAGTCTGGTCAGAGTCGAGGGGTGGGGCTTACCAGCGCCGCCCGCCGCCACCGCGACCGCCGCCTTCGGTCCGGGGTTTGGCTTCGTTGACGTTCAATGTACGACCACCGAGATCAGTTCCATTGACGCCACGGATGGCCGCTTGCGCGGCCGAGCTGTCCGACATCTCAACGAAAGCGAAACCACGCGGGCGACCGGTGTCGCGATCGGTGATCACGTTGACGCTACTCACCTCGCCGTAGGTCGCGAAGACGTCTCTGAGCTGCCGCTCGGTGACGTCGAAGGAACAATTGCCTACGTAAATCTTACCCATGAAATGAACTCCTGAAAGGAAAGGGCCTAAGCGAGGGCTGACGGAGGTGTGGTGGAAGTCACCAGCAAAAAAATCTACGAAGAGCCATCGGATAGCCGAACGCGCCATACTGGACTATTCCCGGGCGCGTGTCAAACCAGGTATGTGCCGTGACTATCCACGGCTGTTCTGGTTCAAGTCGCTCCGACGCTCCGAGCTTTGTGCTGTGAAGGCGATTCGACTACACTGGGCCTCTCACGATTGGGCAAAGCGCACGCGTTTCATCGACCCTTCCGTGAGCGTGCCCCTCGAAAGCAGGCGAATGAAACTTTATGTGAGCAACCTTCCGTACAACACCTCCGAGGAGTCGCTACGCAAGCTCTTCTCCCGCCATGGACAGGTGCAGGGCATCTGGATCGGCAATACCCGACTGGGCTCTCCCCACGGCTACGGGTTCGTTCATATGCAGGACGGCGCGAATGCCGAGAAAGCCATCTCGATGCTCGACGGTATCCAGTTCGAGGGAAGCGAGATCAGCGTCCACCAGGCGAGAGACTGAAGAACGAAGAGCTCCCGCCGATCCCACTCATCGGAGTCCTAGATGCCAATTTGGAACGAAGCGATTGCCCAACACCAAGAGCCGCAGCTCAAGCGCAGCATCTGGCAGCTCGTGAACACACTGATCCCTTATGGGGCGCTTATGGGCCTGATGACCTGGACGGCGCCGCGTTCCTTGTGGGCGACTCTGGTGCTCGCCGTCCCCGCGGGGGCCTTGCTGGTGCGTGTCTTCATCCTTTTCCACGACTGCGCGCACGGCTCCTTTTTTCGATCGTCGAGGGCCAACAGCTTCTGGGGCTTTCTCATGGGAGTGTTGACGTTCACTCCCTATCGAGAGTGGCGGCACAGGCACGTGCTCCATCACGCGACTTCGGGCGATTTGGATCGGCGCGGCATGGGAGACGTTTGGACGCTGACGGTCGAGGAGTACCTCGAGGCATCCGCCGGGAAACGCCTCGCCTATCGTCTCACGCGCAATCCCATCGTTCTCTTCGTCCTGGCACCGCTCTACTTCTTTCTCGTCCAGCAAAGATTTCAGAGGAGCGATGCCGCGAAGCGCGAGCGGGCGAGCGTCTATTGGACGAACGCCGTCCTCGTCGGGGTCCTGTCCGCCGCGGTTCTGACCATCGGCGTCAAGAGCTATCTGCTCGTTCAAATGCCGGTCCTGATGATCGCCGGGACCACGGGCATCTGGTTGTTCTACGTACAGCATCAGTTCGAAGGGGTGTATTGGGAGAGGAGAGAGGATTGGGACTTCGAGGCAGCCGCCCTGAACGGTAGCTCCTTCTACCAGCTTCCCCGGCTCTTGCAGTGGTTCACCGGAAGCATCGGGTTCCATCACGTTCATCACTTGAGCCCGGCCATTCCCAATTACAACCTCGAGAAATGCCACCGCGAGCACCCGATGTTCCGGGCGGTGAAGCCTCTGACACTGCGCTCCAGCATGAAGTCCCTTACGTTTCGCCTCTGGGACGAGCAGCGAAGAAAGCTGGTCTCCTACCGGAGACTCCGAGAGATCCGGCGAGAGATCTCCGCCGCAGCTTCTTCGGCCGGGACGTGAGTCCGGGTGATCCCCCGCTTGGCTTCGTCAGGAGTCCGTGACCTTCGAGCTCGTGAGACTGCGAAGGTCTTGCTCCCTGAAGAGAAACGACAGGAGTGCCAGGCGCTCACCCGACGTCACCTCCGTCACCTCGTGCAGGAGCGAGCATGAGAACAGGAGCGCCTCGCCGGTGGCCGGTCGGTACCTTATGGGACCGTATTCGGGAAAGCAGAGCTCGCCGCCTTCGTAGCTCTCGTTGAGATTGAGGCTCATCGCGAAGCGCCGATGGGCGGTGGCCGGGCTGAGGTTGTCTCGATGAGGCCGAAAGAAACCGCCCGTCGCGCCGTCGTAGCGAACGATCTTGAACCCCTCGAACCGGGTGGCGGGATACGAGAACGCACGGCGCACCTCGGGAAGCACGCACCGACCCACGACGCGGACGAGCATCTTCATCAACGACTCGTCGGTGACGGTATGGTCACGCCGCCGCTTCAACTCGTTTCGGATGGCATGGGTGCGCGTCCCGTACTCCGACGTTTCGACACCCGTCTCCTGGTTGCCGCCCGTCCGCCAAACCTCCCCCAGTTGCTCGCAGACCTCGGGCTCCAGCACTCGGGGAACGAGGAGAACCGGTGCTTGCGCCGGGATCACCCGTGGCTCCACCCGGGGAAGCTCCGAAACCGCATCGAGCACCGAAGCCGCTAGATCAGTCGCGTTCTGAGCCTCCGTGTCGACTGTGCGAATCACGCGTAGGGCCGGGTCCAGCACCACGACCCGCGCTTTTCCTTCGGGCACACCGTAGACAGCGGAGACCGCTCCCTCGGCATCGATGAAGACGCGCACCCCGAGCTCCGTCTTTGGCTCACGGCGGGCGATGACAAATGTCGTCCACTCCGTGAGCGCTTCGAGGGTCGCGCCGACGTCTTCCGCGTGGATTGGGTGGAAAACCAGAACTGTGGGGGCCCCGCCGGCGCACCCGTAGAATCGCGTGGCGGTTCCGCCGCAAGGCAGTACGAAGTCGGGGGCGCGCTCGCCGTGGCTGAGTCTCGAGACAACCACGTTCGGAGTATAACCGACCTAAGTAAACTCACTTGAAGTGTCGATTTCAATTTGGGATACTTTTGCTATCAGAGTATTGTGTCTTGTTCCTGGATCCGTTGGGGACATCGACTTCGCGACCTTCGGCATCAACCTTCGTGAGTCGTCGACTGGGTCCTACTCCGCTAAACGTTTACCGAGAGGTGCAGGAAGGCGATGGGATAGATGACCATTGCATTGAGGTCGGAGTACATCGGCTTCACCGTCGACGAGACCTCCCGGATTTACACCATGCGTGTGAGGAAGCCCGGCGGGGTCCTTCACGAATTTCAGATTGCCATCGCAAACCAGGCGTTTCTCTCGAATCGAGTTCGTTATCAAGACGCCGCGGAGATTTGTTTCCTGAAGCTCGAGCGAGAGTTGAGTCAGTGCGGCGAGGACTCGATGCCGGCATCTCGCATGCAGATCTCCGACGCCGAGCTCGACGAGTACCGCAAAGCCCACACCAAGAAGCCGCCTCCGCCGCGCCCGAGATTTCCAACCAATTCCTAGTTTGCGGCGCGTCACTGATGAGCTACATCGGTCATGGCGGGATCCATCTTTGGGCCGACGAGAACGTCTTCAACACGTCGCGGTTGACTTCGCTTGCGCCGCAGCCTCGCCAACCCATCCTGTTGACGATGAATTGCCTGAACGGCTACTTCCACTTCCCGTACTTCGGCTCATTGTCGGAAGAGCTTCTGAAAACCGAGGGAAAAGGGGTCATCGCCGCTTTCTCGCCGAGCGGCCTGAGCTTGAACACACCAGCGCAGCGCTTGCACCAGGCGATGCTCGATGCGCTCTTCTCCGGAAAGCACACACGTCTCGGCGACGCGGTCCTCGACGCTCAAGAGACATTCCTCGAGAGCGGATCCTTTCCCGAGCTCCTCAGCATCTATCACCTACTCGGTGATCCCGCTCTGCGGCTTCGTTCGATCGAATGACTCTCGTTCCGCTTTCGATAGGAGGTGAGCTCTTTCTCAGAACCCGTTTGTATCGATCCGTGCTCGTGGCGGTCGTTGTTCTTGCCGTCTCGCCGTGGGCGGCCGCTACACAGGCTCGAGCCATGGCGCAGAAGAATGCAGAACCCTGGCTCGCACTCGTGGACCGCGGGGACTACGGTGCAAGCTGGGATCAGGCGGCGAAGCTGTTCCAGGGTGCGGTGACTCGCGCCGACTGGGAAAAAGCGGCCGCGGCGGTTCGTAGTCCTCTCGGCCAGATGATCTCGCGAAAGCTGAAGTCGAGCACCTCCGCGGAATCACTGCCCGGCGCGCCGGACGGTGATTACGTCGTCATCCAGTACGACACCGTCTTTTCGAACAAGAAGGCCGCGGTGGAGACCGTCGTCCCGATGAAAGATGCGGATGGGACGTGGCGCGTCTCAGGCTACTTCATCAAGTAGGCGGTCGCCAAGGGATTAAGGGGCGGCGCGGCTAGGCTTTGGAGGCGGGGGCCTATGATACCGTCCCTCCAATGGCCAATTTGTGGCGCGACTTGCTCGGGAAACCGGACTCGTGGACGGGCACCGAGCGATCCGTCGAGACGTCGTTCCGAATCCTCCTGCTGAGAGCGCCCGACGAGACGGAGCGCCGGGAGCGCGTGCGCGTTCTTGAAGTAGGTAAATCGTCGGACGAGCTGAACCGTAGCCTCCTGGGCTCGGCCGAGTTCCGCGAAATCTACGAGGGCTACGCGGGTAGTAGTGGACTCGGCCGGAAGGCGCAACGGGTCGAGGAAGAACTCTCCCTCGTCGGTGACGACACCACATTCATCGCCGTTGCATATCGTTGCCTTCTCGGCCGCGACGCGGACGACGCCGGCCGGACTCACTACATCGCGCGCCTGTCTCAGGGCGCGCTCCGCCTTAGTGTCGTCAAAGCGCTCATTGCGACCGAGTACCTTCTTGAGGGACCGGTCACGGACGAGACGTTCCCGCCGGATGAGATTCGCGCGCTAGCCGAACGTCCCGGCTTGAAGCTCATCGAGCCGCTCGACGAGCGCGTGCAGGAGCGCTATCGAATCGAGCCCGTCGATTTGAGGACGAATCCGTATCAGACGCCGCAGATGGTGGTGCGCAACGGCGAAACCGTGTTCACTTCTGTGATGCTGTTTCTGGAGAGGGTTTAAACCGCTCACTCCGTGGCTCGGACCTACTAATGTTGGGGTGGTCGGTTAAGCTTGGTCATGGCGAAGGGGCTCGCACTGAAGTTTCTCACGGCGGCTTCGCTCGCCATCCTCATCATTTTCTTTCTCGATATTCGAGCTCTGTCCTGGCTCTTCGCCGTGCTCGTCATGGGCTTTCCCATCGCCCTGGTGGCGCTCGGGGTGAGCCGCAATGGGCGAGTCGGGCGCCTACGCGTCCCTCTCTTGGCATTGGCCGTCATACTCCAGTGCGGTGGTCTTGGCGTCCTGGCTTTCGACGGCTCAGGAATGACGGGCTTGTTCGGATTGCCCCTCTCGCTGCACTCTCTGCTGATTTTGATATGGCTCGTCCCTCTCTGCGTCACCACCTTGACCTATGCCGCGATGTTTTCTGAGCTCGGGATTGATGACGAGCTGATCGGGCGTTTGGAGCAAATGCGCCGCGATCGGCAAGCGGGCGGGGATCGAACGTGACTGGGCTGGACAGGCCACTGATTATCGGAGCGGCGAGCATCTATCTCCTTCTCGTACTGGTGGTGGGTCTTTGGTCGGCGCGGCGGACCAAGACGCCCAAAGACTTCTGGATAGCCGGGCAGAACATCGGCCTATGGACGACGGGGCTTGCAACGACGTCGGCGGCCTTCAGTGGATTCGTCTTCCTGGGAGGACCGGGACTCACCTACCGATTGGGAGCGGGGTCGCTCTTCATCATCGTCGCCGGAGGCTTCACCGCCTCGTTAATGTGCTGGGTGCTGGCGAAGCGCCTTCGGCTTCTCGCGGCCGTGCGGGAGGTCTACACGATACCGGACGCCATCCTTTGTCGATACCGCAGCCGAGCCGCCTCCGGGATAGCCGCGGTCGCCGTGGTCCTGGGAACCGTTGCCTATCTCGGCTCGCAGTTTCTGGCTCTTGGCCATCTCGTCGAGGCCGTGTTCGGCACCCGCGAGCTCTTCGGCACCGAGAGCTTCGCGATCGCGGTGACGGTCGGAGTCGTGGTCGTCGTGCTCTACTCTTGCCTGGGGGGAATGATCGCCGGCGTGTATACCGATTTGCTACAGGGATCTTTGATGACCCTCGTTGCCGGCGTGGTCTTCGTCCACGCGATCGTCGAAGGTGGAGGCGTCACTCGCATCGCGACGAGTATCGCTCAGTCCGAGGCTTTCGGGGCTTCCTTCCTCGAGCCCCTGGGGCGGGTGCCGGTACTGACAGCGGTAGGGTTCTATTTCGTTTTCGCCATCGGCATCCTGGGCCAGCCACACATGCTCCATAAGTTCTACATGATCGACGATCCGCGGAAGCTCAAGTGGATCCCGCTGGTCGTCGGCTTCACCCAGACGGTCTGCCTGTTGATCTGGCTGGGGCTTGGTCTCGCCGTACCCGCGCTCGTCGCGCAAGGACGACTCGCACCTCTGGTGCATCCCGACGCCGCCGCACCCAGCTATCTACTGGAATTCGCGCCCACGCTCTTGGCTGGGTTGGTCTTCGCTGGCATCCTGGCTGCGATCATGTCGACGGCGGACTCGTTCGTGAACATCGGCTCCGCGGCGCTCGTTCGAGACCTGCCCCGCGCACTCGGACGTACCCTCAACCGAGAGCTCCTCTGGGGGCGTGTGGCGGTCATCGTTATCGCGGCGGCGGCTTCGGTTCTGGCGATCTTCTCCGGAGATCTGATTGCGATCTTGGGGACCTTCGCCTTCGGAACCTTCGGCGCGGCGCTGGCGCCGACGCTGGCGATAGGTCTCAACTGGCGCCGCGTCACCGCGGGCGCCGCCGTCGCCTCGATGCTCGTAGGCATCGTCGTCAACCTCGGGCTCGAGCTCTTCGCTCGAAGCGGCGTGGCGCTTCTGAAGCCCGGAGTGCTCCCCACCGCGGTGTCTCTCGCCGCGTCGTTCGGCGTACTGTTTCTCGTGAGCTGGCTATCGGCTCCCGACCCCGAGGCGATCGACGCGGACGTGTCCTTCGTGATGGATCAATAAACACCCGTCAGTCGGCGGCGGTCGCCTCAATCTCTACTTTGAGCTCGGGAAACGCCAAGCGAGAGACCCCCAGGAGCGTTTGAGGCGGCGCCACGTTCGCGGCGGCCAACCGCCCGGCCAGGGCATCCCAGTTCGCGATCATCTCGTCGACATCCGTCGTGTAGATCGTCAAGCGCACGACGTTGCCGAGGCTCATACCCGCCCCTTCAAGACCTCTTCCAGGTTGTCGAGCGCCGCGGTCGATTTCACGTGATCGCAGGGGCGCGCCGTGCTCGCACTGTCACGTAGGGATACCCCGTACGCGATCGACTCGGAGAGCGAGGTGGTTCGCGCCGCTGATTGGGTTTGCTTTTTTGGCTAGACGGCCCTTCCACGCCTCACGAAGCCAAGCCAGGTGAAGCCGAGCGCGAAGAGGGCGAAGGACGTAGGCTCGGGAATTTGCTCGATCGTGAACGAGGAATAGGTTACGTCGGCCTGGGAGAAATTGTAAAAGCCCAAACGGCCGTCGGAAAAGGAACCCGCGATGTCGATTTCGAGTGCTCCGTCCACGAATACCTGAAGTTGCGTCGCCGTAAAATTGAAGTCGAAGACGTACTCGGTACCGATAACCCAGCCGGTATTGCCGAGACCACTTCCCCGGGCGAGCTCAAGAAGTCCACTCCCCACGGGCGTACCCCCCAGGTTCGCGTGTTGCCAGAATTCGTCGGCATCCGGGATGCCAGTTACTTGCGAAACGGCCAGTCCGGCGAAGGCCGTGCCACCGGGAGACGCAGAAGGGGCACCGAAATTGAAGAATTGGGTACCCCTCTTCCAGTCGAGCAGGAGATAGTCGGCGGCCGCGGAAGTCGTGTCCCCGGGGTCGAAGCCCAACACGAAACCGATGAAGTCATCGTCGCTGCCGGTCACGCGAATCCTGCCCACGGCGTTGGTGTTGATCGCCTGAAAGTCGCTATAGAACAAGGTGGGCTGACCGTTGTTGACCTGGGTCACCGTGCTTCCGCCGCCGCTGACTTGCCAATCACCGGCAGGAAACCCAGATACGGCGTTGTAGGATTCGGCCGTCCACGTGTTGAGATCTACGATAGCGGCCTCGGCAACGGTCGCGGCGAAAAACGCAATCACGACGGTCAGACCGCCGTTTTTCATTCCGGATCGAAAGAAATCCATAGGTATCACCTTTCTAAAGGCACCACGTTCTCGATGATACGCAACATCCGTGCCGCGAATGATTAGCCGTGGTGACTCAGGGGCTTACACGTCTCCGGCGAGAAAGAATCGCGGACTGCCCGTAAACAAATTCGACGCTTTCGCGCGAGATATCGGGGCCCCGGCCGCGTCTCGAGAAGTCTTTTCGTTTTTTTCAATGAGTTACACGGTTCCGGCATGTGTAACGATGTCCGACGGATGAGATCGTTCATTGCTGGAGCCGAAGCCCCAGCGAGGTTGGACCGCCAGCCCTCACGCGCTTGGCCTAGCGTCGCGCAAGACCGAGAAGGTTCTCATGGCTTACTGCTTCAGCTCGGTCCTGAGCTCGTCCACATCGTTTGGTTGGAGTGTGGGGGAGAAACGTCTTAGGCGGTCGATCACTTCGTTCGTTCCGAAGTAGGCCTGCGAACACTTCGGGTGGATGAATCCTCCCGGCTGGAAACGCCCCTCCTCCTCGTCATAGAAGGCGAGCGAGATCCGCCATGCTCTCTTGTCGATCGCCTCACGACAGCTCCGACAAAGCGCCCGACTCGAGGGCGCGCGCTCAGCACCGCTGAGGCGCGGAAGCCGCCGGTGCTCGAGACCCAGCTTCGCCTGGGCCTCGAGCCAATCTGCCTTCGGCAGCGCTTCTGTCGTCGCTCCCGCAGCATCGAGATACGGCTGCGGGCGCTTGTACGCGCCGCACACGAGATGAAACCAAAGCGTCAGCTCGCCCTCTACGAAGGGATTGGGCAGACGCGCGCCGAGACGAAGCTCACCTTTGGCGATACGCTCGCCGCAACCGCGACACTTGGCCCGTCCACTCGCGGCCGGTTCGATCGTGTGTGCCATGCGTGGCGGACGGGTCTAGTAGGCCATCGCGTAGCAGTCTCGCCGGGGATCAGCTCCCGCGATCCGCGACCCGGTGTCAGGATCGATCATAACCACCGTAGAGCAGCCGGAGATGGTCAAGTCGGGCGTGACGCTGAGGTCGTGTCCTCGCGCTTTGAGCTCCTCGATGACGGCTTCGCCCACGCTCGCTTCGATGCGCAGCTGATTGAGACCCAGTGGGTGCGGCCAGAACGAGCCATGCAAGTGAAACGTCTGGACTCGCGGCCATTCGATCGCGCTGTGGAGGTTCGGATACCAATCGTCTCGGAACTCGACGATGTTGAGTAGAGTTTGAACGATGGTCTGTTCCTGATTGTCCCCGCCCGGCGTGCCGATCGCGAGAAATGGCTCTCCATCCTTCAGAACGATGCTCGGCGTGAGCGTATAGCGCGGGCGCGATCTCGGGCGAATCTGTCCCGCGCGGGTCCCGTCCAACCAGAACTGCTCGCCGCGAACGCTCATTCCGATGCCGGTGTCCCCTAGGATCACCGCGCCCCCGATCCAGCCTCCGCTCGGCGTGCTATCGAAGACGTTCCCTTCGCGATCGACGATGGCGATGTGGGTCGTGTCTTTGAGAGCGGAGGCATCGAGTGCCGCCTGGTCTGCTGGCCCGTCGCTCGTCGTCCCGTCCCCGCCGGCCACCCAGAATGGCCATGCGTCCACGTCGGGGTCGAAGCGAAGGGGGTCACCCGCTCGCAGCACGCGCGATGCATGCTTCATGTCGATGAGCGCAGCGCGCTCGCGGGCATATTCTTTGGAAAGAAGTCCTTTCGCCGGAACGTCAACGAAGTCGGGATCCGCGTAGTAGCTGTCGCGGTCCGCGTAGGCGAGCTTGAGCGTTTCGACGAGCACGTGCAGATAGTCGGCTGAGTTGTGTCCCATGGCACTGAGGTCGAAGGTCTCGAGAATGTTCAGAGTTTGTAGAAGCGCCGGTCCCTGGCTATTGAACGACTGCTTGTAGACGGTATAGCCGCGGTAGGTCGACTGGGTCGGCTCTTCGACGCGTGCAAAGAAATCCGAGAAGTCGTCGAGCGCGAATGGCGAACCGTGCTCGTTCAGGAACGCCACCACCTCGCGGGCGATGTCGCCCTTGTAAAACCGATCCCGTGCCGCGACGATGCCGGGTTCCCGTCCTCGGGACCGGGCCTCACGCTCCGCCTCGACCATCCGTGACAACGTACGGGCGAGGCAGGGGAAGGCGATGGTCTCCCCCGCACGATAGAGCGAGCCGTCGGCCTTCAGCCAGTAACGCTCGTTGTCGGGCCATTCCCGGATGAACTCGAGTTTTTGCTCGATCGCCTCGGCGGTTCGGAGACGCAGAGGGAAGCCGTCCCTCGCGTACTCGATGGCTCTAGAGGAGACTTGCTCGAAGCTCATCGTGCCCCATCGCTCGAGAACGGTGAGCGCCGCATGAAGGGCTCCCGGTACGACGGCAGGATCCAGACCCTCGCCCTCGAGCGACTTGGAACGCGCCTCGTACCACTCGATCGACGCCGCTTTGGCGGCCCAGCCCTGGCCCACGATGGAGATGACCTTGGCCTCGTCCTTGGGATAGACGAGCACTAGTCCCTCTCCACCGAGGCCGTAGAGATCTTGTTCCACGACGCCGCCAACTAGAAGTGCGGCGACGCCGGCGTCGAACGCATTACCGCCGCGCTGCAAAATCTCGAAGGCCGCGGCGGTAGTCAAGGGGTGGCCGGCGGACACGCCCGCGTGTCTTCCTGCGACTAGGGGCCGCTCGGCAGAAGCGACAGATGTCCCAATGACGACGCCGGCTAGAATCTGAACAATGACACGGCCCCACATCGGTGGCCTCCTTTCGAAGTTTCTGGCCCTCTCTATACCAGAGCGCCGGATGGGCAACAAGGACGGCTCCGACCGTGAAGAAGACGCTGGCGTCGCCCGGTCGATTTGGCGAGGGTCCTCGGTCGGGACCATCTCGCCACGTTTATCTCAATGTCCAGCAAGATCTCGCAGTGTTATCGGTAACACCTCATCCGCTACCCGCCTAAACTCAGGCGGTCGAAGCTCTTACTGCTCCGACTCGTACTTCCATACCGAGTATTCAAATCGACCCGCACCGAATATCCTATATTCTTCTCGTTGACTTATTAGTTGGGCGAACCTGAGGGAACGTGACGCACATCTCTAAGGGCGCGATCGTCGGTTTCATGGTGGCCATTCTTCTGGTCGGTCTGGTCCGTTTCAGTCCGGTAGTCTCGGGGGCGCCCGATGAGGCCACCAAGTACGCCACAATCCTTTTGATTCTGGCAGGGTACCTTTACTTCGTTGCTGCGAGCCTTTCGTGGAAGGAACTCCTTACCACCTCGTACCTCCTCATCTCTAAGGGCGCGATCGTCGGTTTCATGGTGGCCATTCTTCTGATCGGTCTGGTCCGTTTCAGTCTGACAGTCGCGGGAGCGCCCGATGAGGTCACGAAGTACGCCAGTATGACCGTTGTGCTTCTGGCAGGATGCCTTTACTTCGGTGCTGCGAGCCCTTCGTAGAAGGAGCTCCTCCCGGTCTCGTACCTCCTCATCCTGCCGTACATGGCGGTCGAGGTTGTTGGCATCGGATACATATGGGCCACAGGCAAGACAACGATCTTCCACGTGCCCCAGTACTCGTTGGGACTAGAAGTCGACCTTCACTTCTGGGGACATCTGGTGGGCGGGCTCACATGGGAGCCGCTGGCGCTCTTCGTAGTGATGCTTATTGTGCACGCTGTGTCGAAACTGTGGACTTCTTGGCACGGTCGCCCAACAGGCGCATGAAGCTGACGAGCGGCGTACTGGCGGAGCCGCCGCGCCGCTCGCAGCTTATCCGCACCGTTTGTATAGGCGAAGTCCCGTCTGCCGTTTGTAGGACTGGTCACCCTACGGAATAACGGCGCCGATAAGCGGCGTGGCCAACTCCAACATGCCAGCACACGGTCAAAAAAAGGCTACGCCCCTTCATCTGCGCGCGAAACCAATAGTAGGACCACGTCCGGTTCATCGGCTAGTTAGATTTTGATTCTCAGTGGATTTCCGAACTCGTCGTAGACGGCAAAGACTCTCTGAATCGCCTTTTCATTTTCGGGGTTGGTGTCTTCCCAGCTTCCCTCTCCCCGCGCCTGCCTCAGACGGTGAAACGCCTTTTTCACATTTGCCGATTTAATCCCGGCAATCGCGCGGACTTCCTCTGGCCATTCCGTTACCTCAGCTATTTCCACTAGGTACTTGGATAATGACAGAAGATCATTATTAATCTGCTTTCTCTTGAGCCCGACAACCCGCTCTATCCTTTCCCCTTCTAAACCTTGAAGCAGCTGTATTGTGATGAACGCCTCCAAGATCTGCGCCTCGTGTAGGTCGACCTGGCCAATCTTCCATCCGAGAAGGAACGCTGCGTTGTCCGTGTCCCATTGCGACGCAAACGTCGCGACAGGGCACGAAAGCAACAAAAGCAGCAACGCCACTGTAGTGACTTTCTGCATTTGACCTCCGGTTCAAATCTAACAGTAGGTAGATGGGTCCGTATGATTTCGGCCTTCTAGTTCTGATGGGCTGCGGGACTCGTAGTCCATATTGCACGCTGATTTCGGAATGTCGTCTCTAAGTTGATCTCCACGGGAGGCTTGCTTCGAGAGTCCGGTTGGTGGGACCTTTCTATTTTGCGCATGGTCGCTGGGTAGCACGACAATGGGTTGAACCCCAACGGCTATTCTAACCGTCTGTCTTGGACGCGTTCAACGAGGCGGTACTTGGAGACTCACGTTTCGACCTACGGATTACGCATCCGTAGGCCGTAGGGTCGGATTCTTCTCAGCGTAGGTGATAATTGGACGTAGGGCTGTACAACATCACGCGCAGCCGACGACCGGCTATACAATATTAATAAGCGAGGTGACGCCGGTCGCAGCTGACGTGGGTCGTTTTGGACGGTAGGATCCATCAGCAAGTGACGAGCTGGGAAATGACCGATGGCGCAATTAAAGTTTCGCCTGCGTAACGTCCAGTATGGGGATCCTGAGTTCGACGAGGAATCTTTATCGGACTCCAAGCAGCACCGCGTTGGTGAGATTTGGCTGAGCGGCGAGAACAGCGAAACCTACTGCATTAATTGCACAGAAGGGGACGGCGAGTTCGACTGGATTGTGGTTTACCGGGAGACTGAATCTGCAGAAGAGGGCATTTGGAAGGACGTCACGCGCTCTGCGATGTGGAGCAGACTCGTTGGCGACGAGGTGGTGATTGACGTCTCCGCCCGTAGGTACTTCGTGTTGGAGATACGTGGGACGAAGTGTAGTGTATATTGCTCGGCGACCGGCATGGACAGCGTAGCAGTCGATGGAATACGGCCGGATATACCGGAAAATGTCCTGACACACGCCAAGAAGGTGGCCGAGCGCGAGCAATTCAGTGTCGCCAGGGAGAAAGCAGGTCATGTTAGCGAGAGCGTCGCGCCGAGCTCGAGCGTTGTCGAGGCACTAAAGGAGGTTGGAACGTTCTTCGGGGCGACACTGATCCTGTTCGTGTTTGTTTGGCCGCCTTGGTTGTTGCTGCTGCGCGACGCGGCTGGATCCGTTGTCGCGGGACTGGTTGTTTCGATGGGAATATTGCTTATCCGAGCTCTGCTGCTCCCTCACACGGAGAGGATCCTCGTCGTCCTCAATGCGGTGATCGTTCTGGCAATCTGCTTTGTCCGATGGGTCTCTTAGCATTGCTAATCTAAGTGCCCGCCGTGAATTCCGAGACACTAAACAGCCAGTTGCCTGAAGCGTGGGGCTTTTCATCACATCGCTGCGGTTAGCCGGACAAGCATCTGGATGGCAATCGTAGGGAGCCAGTAAGGAGACTGCTTTGACCAGACGGATCGAGTTCTTTCTACTTGCAGGATTCGTGTTCGCCACGATGGCCACGGCCCAGAGCGGCATCGATGTCGCGCGCGCATACCGGCAGCAACACGAGGCGGCGATCCTCCGCGACTTCGCTACGCTCCTCACCTATCCCAATCGCGGGCAAGACACCGAGGACATTGAGCGGGCCGCGGCCTACATCCGCGACGAGCTTCAGGGCGTCGGGGTGACCTCCGAGCTGCTGCGTGTTGATGGGGTGCCGCCCATCGTCTATGGCGAGCTGATCGTGCCGGGCGCCACGCGCACGCTCGGCATCTACGTGCACTACGACGGCCAGCCCGTCGATCCCTCTCAGTGGACGCATCCGCCGTTCGAGCCTACGCTCTACACGGCGGCGATGGAGGTAGGCGGCCAGCCTCGGCCACTTCCACGCGACGGAGAAGCTGTCGATCCAGAGTGGCGGATCTACGCGCGATCGGCCGGTGATGACAAGGCACCCATTGCCGCGCTCCTGCCAGTGCTTCGGGCTTTCGCGACGAGTGATCTGGCGCCCAGCTCGAACCTCATCTTCTTCTTCGATGGGGAGGAAGAAGCCGGCTCGCCACACCTCGGCCAGTACCTGCAACGCTATCGCGATCGCCTCGAACGTATCGACATCTGGCTCTTCTTCGACGGTCCCGCGCACCAGAGCGGCCGCCCGCAAATCACGTTCGGCGTCCGAGGCTCCACGGGGCTCGAGGTGACGGTCTACGGTGCAACGAGAAACCTCCACTCCGGGCACTACGGCAACTGGGCACCTGACACGCCGGCTCTGCTCGTCCGGCTACTGGCCTCGATGAAGGACGACGAAGGGAAAGTAACTATCGACGGATGGTACGACACCGCCGATCCGATCGGTGACGAAGAACGCGCGGCGCTTCGGAACATGCCCGACTATGACAAAACGCTCAAGCGGGAGCTAGGCGTCGTGTCGACCGAAGGTCAGCCGGCCACGCTGCCCGAGCGGTTGCTGCTACCGGCGCTGACCATTCGAGGTCTCACGAGCGGCAACACCGGTGCGCTCGCCGCTAACGTGATCCCGAATAGGGCCGTGGCATCACTCGGCATCCGTCTCGTGACGGGAAACGATCCGGCACACATGCGCGACCTGCTCCTCCGCCACATTCGGAACCAGGGATATCACCTGGTCAGTGAGGATCCGGATCTCGAGACCCGCCTGACGCACCCGCGCATCGCCAAGGTGACCGCGGGTGGTGGAACACCAGCCGCACGTACGTCGATGCGAGATCCGTTCGCGCAGCAGGTGACCCGTGCGGCAACGGAAGCGACGAACCGCGCGTTCGGGGACGGCGCCTTGATCGTCGCGCCCGGGATGGGTGGCACGCTGCCGCTCCACCTCTTCACCGACGTGGCGGGCAAGCCGGCGATCATCGTCCCGGTGGCGAACCACGACAACAACCAGCATGCGGCGGACGAGAATCTGCGCATCGCTAATCTCTGGTACGCCATTGATCTCTATGCCGCGCTACTGACGATGGCGCCATAGAAGCCAAGCTCTTGCCTAGATCGCCGGCTAATCTCGGTCGTGGTTGTTCCTGTTGCCGGCTGCGCCGATTCTCGTAGAGAATTAGTGCTGCTCTCGCATGGCGAAATCAAAGAAGGACAAACCTAGTTCGCGCGACGATCCGTTCCGGACGATCAACCCGCCGGTACATCATGCGTCGACGGTTTTGTACGAAAGCTACGAGGCGTTTCTAGAGGCGGATCAAAAACCGTATCACGGCAAGTTGTACGGCACCTTCGGCTCGCCCGTGCAGCTCGAGCTCGAAAGGGAACTGGCCGGTCTGGAAGGTGGCTATGCCTGCCGCCTGTGCCATTCCGGATTCGACGCCATCGAGACGGTACTGATGGCACTTACCCGAAGCGACGATCATATCCTCGTGAGCGACAACGTCTACGGTCCCACGCGTGACTTCTGCGATCTCGTTCTGGCGAAGTACCGAGTTCAAGTGGAATACCTCCTCCCCACCATCGGCGCCGACGTCGAGCGCTTCATCAAGCCGAACACCAGGATCGTCTATATGGAGTCTCCAGGCTCCAACACCTTCGAGCTTGCGGATGTCCCTGCCGTCGTCGATGTCGCGCGCGCGAGGGGCGTCGCCACCGTTGTGGACAATACCTGGGCGACGCCGCTGTTCTTCAAACCTATCGAGCACGGTGCGGATATCTCCATTCACTCCGCGAGCAAGTACATTTCAGGGCACTCCGACACGCTGCTCGGCGCTATTACGACCAATGAAGAGCGCTTCGCGGAGCTCGAGGCTTTCTACGAATCGACGGAGCACTTCGCCGCTCCCGATTCCTGTTACTCGGGCTTGAAAGGACTTCGATCTCTAAGCCTTCGCATGTCCCGACACCAAGCCGCCGCACTCGAGATCGCGAAGTGGCTCGAGGAGCACCCTGTCGTGGAGACGGTGATTCATCCCGCGTTGGAAAGCCACCCCGAGCATCACATTTGGAGGCGAGACTTGACCGGAGCGTCGGGGGTTTTCGGCTTCATCTTGAAGAAGGAGCCTTCCGATACCGAGCTCTCGAAATTTCTGGATCCGATGAAGGTATTCGCCATCGGTTTGAGCTGGGGCGGGTTTCAGAGTCTCATCAAGGTCGGGAAAGTCACCGATCGCGTGCACCCATTCCGCTACCGCGGCCGAACCATCATCCGACTCAGCATCGGCCTGGAGGACGTCGAGAGCATGAAGAGCGATCTAGGTGACGCCCTCGATCGCGTCCGTTGATCAGGGGGAGCGAGTCGATGCCGCGACGCGGAGTCGGTTCTCCACCCTACGAACACCGAAAGTATTTTTAGCGATCATCTCCGCTACCGAAGCATGGATTCGTCGATCGACGACGCCCATCAGAATCACGCCGGAAACGTCCACGATGATATGGATAGGTGGGTTGGTGGAGTCGGCGAAGTCGGCGAAGGAGGGATCTTGATAGATCCGATCGAACAGGCGTTTGCGTAGTGCATTGTCGCTCGATGACTCGCTCAGGACCCGGATCTCGTTCTCGATGCGCAAGCCTGGGGAAACACTCGCGACGCGGTTTTCGAGCTCTTCCTTCTTCGACGGCTCTGTCACGAAACCCTCGAGCCTGACGACACCCTGCTCCATGCCGAACCGGATGTGGTCGAAGACCGTGTACTCGGGATACGTGAGAATCTGCATCACGATGTCCTTGCCGATACGCTCGTCGCTCGGCGGGAGCGAGATCGGCAGACGGGGTGGCTCTCGGAGGCGCTCGCGCCGGTTCCGGCGTCGTTGGCATCGTTTCAGGCTCGGGCTCAGGCTCAGGAGGAGGCATTTCAGGCGTCGCCTTTATCGGCTCTGGCTCTTCGACGACTTCGGTTTCCGGGACCTCAGTCGTCGCAGCCGAGGGAGTTGGTGCCTCAGGTGCCGGTGGCGGTTCGGGAGGGACCGGAGGGACGTCGGCGACGATGGGCTGTCTCTCGAAGGTGACCGATTGGACCCCCTGGATACGCGTCAGGATGTCGGTGAGTCGGGCCCGACGGTCTTCGTCGGGTGAAGACGCTTCGATGCTAGCGATTCCGTTCTCGACGAGGATCTGGTCGATGCCCTCGTCGAGCCCCTCTTGCATGAGGACGAACCAGATCTCTTCCTCGAGCTCGGGCGTCACGGAATACCTGAACTCGAGCGCGGTCTCGATCTCCTGAACTGCGACCACGCTGAAGGCGGTCTCGACCGCCAAGATCTTCGCCCGGGCGTCCCGCACTTCCCCGCGGAGGACGACGGTGGCGTCGCGAGACGTGACGGAGATGGCCTCGGCGCCGAAGCCGGCCGCCACGAGAGCACTTCGTACCTCGCCTTCCAGCTCCTGGTCGGAGCTCGACTGTGGTATCGGAGAGGCCGCCGCGCTGAACAGAAACAATACCGCCAGTAGAATGCGCATCACCCTCTCATACTAGCCCATAGCTCGGCCCCGCGAGATTCCGAGTAGCGATGGATTCGATGAAACGTCCGTTATCCAAACGTCGATAAGAAGAGGACGCAAGGATGAATTCAGGACCCGTCGTCGAGGAAGCGATCGAACCGACGCCCCCGAGACGATAGGGCTGCGACCTCCACCCTCCATTCCGTTATTGCGAACCCTTCTGACCCGGGTCGATCCGTGCCTGCTCCGTTTCCGTCTTCGTTCGGCTCAGGAAGTGACGGTAGGTCGTGCCTCCCGTTCCCAAGGCCAAGCCGCCCGAGCTTTGGGCCTGGCGCGAGATGTAGTCTCGAACGATCTCGAAATGCGTCTCGCGAAATCGGTCGACCGCGCCAACCGCTCGATTGAATACGTCAGCGAGAGCCGGATGCGTCGAGCATCGTTCTTCCACGGAGGCTCGCAGCGATGGCTCAGCTTCGAGGGCTTCGATGAAGGCCCGGTGTCCGGGAGGCATGTAACGTCGCATCTCCAGCAGGAAGGGGCCCGAGCTCTTGTCCGGGTGATGGATACCGAGTCCCGCATCGATCGCCTGGAGCTGAGAGCTTTGGGCGGCGCTGCCCCCTGCATAGAGCTTGGGCTCGTCCTCGACGCCCTCGTAAACCAAGCCGGGCTCGGGCCATCCAGTGAGAAACGGGCGAACTCGGTGATAGAAGATATAGGGGTCGCAGCGCTCCCGCATCCGCTCGAGGAGTGGACTCAGCGACTCGAGCACCGGTACGAGACTTTCCAAACCCTCTGCCACTCGGTCGATTCGATCGTTGGACCGATGTTCGTGAATCTCTGAAAGGAGTCGTAACGATGGAGCACCGGTGGCCTCGATAGCCACGGTTACGAGATAGAACCACTGTTCGTCCGTACCGCCGAAAGCAAGCGTTTGTGTCGCGAGATTGCCGAGCTTGATGTCGAGCTCGGGGTCCAGTCGTCGCCAGTTCTGGAGGACGAGCGAGGCGTGGGATGCGATCGGCGGTCTTTCCAGCCGGTCCGCCGCCTCACACCAGGGTCGCGCCAGCGCCGTCGGGATCGATGCTATCGGCGAGGACTCCCACACGTAGGCGTTGCCGACGAACGAAAGCAGGAGCATGGCGCGTTCGAGCTGCGCGTTAGATTCGAGGGCATCGAGCTCAACCATCGGCCAGGAATCCACCGTGGCGCGGAGGCGACTCGCCGCCCTCAGGGCGGGCAGGGCCCGCGCCGTGTCTTCCCATGCGGCGTAGGCGGGCGGCAGCGTGTCGATTGGATCCGGGGCCGGAAGAAAGCCCCGCTCGGGATCGATTCGGAATGATTCGAGGTCGCGAAGATTCATTCTCCCGCGCATTCTACGCGAGGTTCGATGCCTCGGTATCCTCTCGCCCACGTTTCCAGCTAGCCCGACGGACTACCCATACAGTTTGTAATAACAGACAATGACTTTCTTCCGCTATAGCGGCTCGTCGGGTCTTTTTCCATAGACACAACGGGGAGGGAGTCTATGCCTGAGGTGAAACCTATCGTTTGGGCCAATGACGCACCTCGCGTCGGACAATCGAGCGAGCGCGCGCGTTTCATAAAACCCGAGTACATTCAGCTCTTTACCGAGATGAGCGGCGACAAGAACCCGCTTCACTACGACGAGGCCGCGGCCAAAGCCTCCCGCTTCGGAGAAATCGTCGTCCAGGGTGGCGTCACGAGCTCCATTCTGAATGCGGTGGTCGCCGAGGACTTGCCTGGACGGGGCACTGTGTTCCTGCAAGTCGACTGGAAGTTCACGGCGCCCGTACGGCCGGGAGACACCATAACAGGGCGGGTCGAAGTGCTCGAAGTCCGAGAGGACGAACCGATCACGAAGCTGGCCACCACCGTCACCCGGCAGGACGGCGTCGTCGTACTTGAGGGCAGCGCCGTCTGCTACACGATGAGTCTCTCGGCCTGACGAGCGCTAGACTGGGGGTCAGTCTTTAACTCTTGAACTCCCGAAACGTCGGGATGGCCACGAAGTCTTTTTTCGACATGGAGTTAGGCTCGAAAGTCAACATACTAAAGACTGACCCCGGAGAGTTGGCGGCGCTTCTGGGCGGGAGCGGTCGCGCCGGTCTCGTGTGGCGGTCGCTGCGTGAGGGGCGAGATCCGTTTCGCGACCTCGGCCTTTCGGACCGTCTCCGGCATCGCTTGGTGGAGGACTTCGCCGGCCCACCTACGGTCATCGAGGGGCGTTTTGTTTCGAGTTGCGGGACTCGGAAGCTCCGCCTGGCGCTGGAGCGTGACGATCGCGTCGAGACGGTGCTCATCCCCGGCGGGGGACGGACGACGGTCTGCGTTTCGACTCAGGCCGGCTGCGCGAGAGGCTGTATCTTCTGTCTCACGGCCACGATGGGCCTTTCGCGGAATCTCGGCGCCGAGGAGATCGTCGGTCAAGTCGTTGTCGCTATTGCCGAGGCCAAGGAGAGCGCGCTACCCGCCGTTCGGAACGTCGTGTTCATGGGGATGGGGGAGCCCCTGGACAATCTCGACGCCGTGCGTCTAGCGATTTCCCTCCTCTGCGACCAGAGGACGCTCGGCATCGGACCCCGTCACGTCACTCTGTCCACCGTCGGAACGACGCCCGAGGACATCCGTGCGACTCATGATATCGGTGTGCAGCTCGCCTGGTCGCTGCACTCGGTCGACGACGAGCTGCGTCGGAAGCTCGTGCCCACCATGCGTCATTCGACGAGTTCGCTTCGGGACGCCTTTCTCGACGTATTGGCGGGGGAGGCTCTCTTCGTCGAGGTGACGCTCATCGACGACGTCAATGACACGCTCCGCCACGCCAACGAGCTGGCGAGCTTTCTGGCTCCCCTCCAACCTGGCGTTCGCATCAACCTTCTTCCCATGAACCCGGGGCGTAGCGGGCTCGCTCCGAGCTCTGATTCGAGCACGGTCGCCTTTCGACAGCGACTCCGGGAGCGGGGGTTCTTCTGCGCGATCCGCCGGCCGCGAGGGCTGGAGCAAAACGCCGCCTGCGGACAACTCGTCGTCTGACTCACCTCACGAGGTGAAATTGTTCCTGGCGCCTGAGTATCCACCGCATCTTGCCCTCCGCCGTCATTGCCGCGTCCTCCTCGAGCGCGATCCGCACGATCTGGTCGTCCCACTCCGGAACGGACGTTTCGGCATAGAGCTCGATGGAGTGCCACATGTTCGGGATGAGCCGCAGGTCACCACGTCCTGGCACGCCCTCCTGACGGTCCCAAAGGCCGACGAGAGGTCCGGCGCCGTGACCGTGATCGCCGATGGGGTGGTTGTAGATCCGGCCACTCAGTCCTCCTTTGCGCATTTGCGCAAGGGACTCTGCGAGAACTTCGTTCCCTGCGAGACCCGGCTTCATGTTTGCCATCACGATGTCCTGGAGACGATTCGCGTTCTCTAGTGCTTTCATCAACCCCGCGGGGACGCGTGTCTCCCCCTCCCTCAGCACGTAGCCCATGTGTTGGGTGTCGGTCGCGAGCCCCAAGGTATAGATACCGAAGTCGATATGAAGCACGTCGCCACGCTGAATCACGACCTCGCCTTCGAGCTTTTCTCCGTGACGCTGGACGTCCACGGACGGCTGGAACCAGGAGTCCATGGCTCGATCGTGGACCTGTTGACGAAGCCACCAAACAACGTCGGTATTCGTCGTTGCCCCCGGCGTGATGACCTCGCTCGAAAGAGCCGTCGCCAGGAGCGCGTGCGCGACCTCCATCATCCGCGTGTAGTGGGGCGTCATCGAGGGCGTTCGAATCGCCAGATAGTGCAGCGGAAGAAGCTCCGCGGAGACGAAGCGAGAGGACCACTTCGGCCCCACGGCCTTCTCGAGCAGCTCCCGCTCGCCCGAAGCGAGTCCGTCTGAAAAGGCGTGGGTGTGGGAGACGTTGATCGCAATCGTCTTGGGGTCTCGTTCCTCGATGAGGAGTCGAAGCACGCGCCACTGAACGTCGAGATAGATCTCGCGCGAGCTGTCCTCAGGATCCTCGACCGCCGTATAGACGCCACCCTGATCGCCACCACCGAGGGCGAGGCGCTCGACTCCCTCGTCCTCCCCGCGGTCATAGAACACGAAGATGGAACGACGTCGGGCGGCGAAACGCGTCGGCGAGACGAGAGCACGAAAGACAGGGTCCTCGTTGTATTCGCTCATCTGGACGATCCACATGTCGACGTTGTTCTCCCGCATCAGTCTCGGCAGGACGGTCTCGAGGCGCTCTCGCAGCCAAGCTTGACGAATCTCGGCCTGCTTCCTCAGCGAGGGCAGTTTGGGGATGTCCCGCGCGAGCGTCGGGGTCAGACAGACTAGTTGGAACAAGAAGACCAATCTCATGGAAGCGAAACGCATTCAGACTCCTTCGTTGGAACCCCATTAGGTAAACCGACTCGGGAGCGCATTTCAAGTCGCCCCTCCCGGTTGCTAGAGTGAAGACGCCCATGAGTTTGGACATCGAGCTCGCCGTGCCAGAGGCCTACCACTTGCGCCGCTTCCTCGTCGGCCATCAGATGGGGCGTTACGGCCCCACGCTGCGAATCTCGGACCACATGGCCCAAGGTGCTTCGAACAAGCCCGAGGGACCCGCCTGCTTCGCAGCGAGTCGCGCCGAGCGCCACGTCGACCTGAGAATTCACGGCCCGGGTCGCGAGTGGCTTGCCGGTCGGGCGATGGGTCTTCTCGGACTGCTGGATGATCCCTATCGATTCGATCCCAAGGATCGCGTCGTCCGACGCATGTGGCGTCAGTCTTATGGCATGCATCTGCCGAGACTCCCCCTCGTCTTTGATCGCCTCGTTCAGATCGTGCTCCTCCAGCTCGTTACCTGGAAATCCGGCCTCGGCACGTGGCGCCGACTCGTCGAGACCTTCGGTCAAGAAGCTCCCGGGCCGTGCGAGCTCAAGGTTCCGCCATCACCCACCGCGCTCGTCGCGCTCGACGCCGACGAGCGCGTGGCCCTCGGAATTCAGCCCCGACAGGCGCGCACCCTTCGGCGCGCCGCGAAGGAAGCTTCTCGGATCGAGTCCGCGGCCGAGCGGGGCTCCCAAGCTCTTGGCGACGTTCGAGGCAGCGCGCTCGCCGACTCGGATGCCGTGCTCGTCGGGACTACAACCTGCCGAGCTCCATCGCCTGGGCGCTGGCGGGCGAAGATCGCGCAGACGACGAACGCATGCTGGAGCTCTTGGAGCCCTTCCGAGGACATCGGGTTCGCGTCATTCGTCTCGTATGGATGAGCGGCGTGAAGCGAGTACCCCAACGAGGAAGATCGTCATCGTACCGATGACGGTAATCATATTGCTGTGGAAGGGGCTGCGGAACATCGAGCCTTGCGGAAGTCTCGGCGAAACCGTCATCCAAAAGATGACGAAAACACCGAGGGTGACGCCGAGGATGCCAGCGGCCCTATCGGCGCGGCGCGAAGCGATCCCGAGCAGAAAGAGACCTAGCATGCCACCGGCAAATATACCGGAGAGAGTCCACCAGGCCTCGAGGAGGCTCGTTACGCCGATCATGGCGAGTGCGGTCACGGTACCGAGAGCGCCAGTCGTGATCGTCGCCGCGTAGAGAACCTGCATCGATCGGCGCTCGGTTGGTCGAGGCTCGACGTAGCCGCGGTAGAGGTCGGAAAGGACCACGGTCGCCGAGCTGTTCAGACTCGTGTCGATGCTGCTCATTCCCGCAGCGAACAAGGCGGCGAGAAGCAGGCCCGAGACTCCCTCGGGCATACGTTGCGTAATGAAATGAGGGAAGGCGGCGTCGGCGCGATCGATCCCCACGGCGAGCTCCGGATGCACCTCGTATAGGGCGTAGAGCCCCGTCCCGATGAAAAGGAACAGTAGTGAGAGTGGGAGGTAGAGCGCTGCGGCGAGCCAGAGAGATCGGCGTGCCTCCCGCTCGCTCCTCGCGGCGTGATAGCGCTGCACGTAGCTTTGGTCGATACCGAAGTTGTTCAGGTTGATGAAGAGGCCGTAGAGAAGCACGACCCATACGGTCGAGCTCGTGAAATCGGGAGCGAGGCTCCCGAGCGAGAACTTGCCCTGCTCGATGGCGATGGCGAAGAGCTGCGCGGGCCCCTCGGGCATATCGTGAAAGAGAAGAGCGACGGTGACGAGGGCGCCGGCGATCAAAATGAAGCTTTGAGCGACGTCGGTCCAAATCACCGCCTCGATGCCGCCGAGCAGCGTGTACAGAGTCACGATCACACCCGTTGCCAAGATGATCGTCGAGGGTTCGAGACCTGTGAGCGGACCCAGAGCGAGCGCGATGCCAAAGAGAATCGAGCCGACTCGCGCGATCTGCGTCAGGAGGTAACAGCTCATGGCGTAGGTTCGCGCCCATCGCCCAAACCGGGCTTCGAGATGCGAATAAGCGGACAATTCGTCCGACCGACGATAGAACGGGACGAAGTAGCGCGCCGCGACCCACGCGGCCAGCGGCAGAGAGAGCGAGAAGACGAAGACGTTCCAGTCGGAAGCGTAGGCCCGTCCCGGGTATCCGAGAAAGGTGTTGGAGCTCAAGTAGGTTCCAAAGAGAGAAAACCCCAAAGCCCAGGCGGGGACGGTCCCGCCGGCCACCATGAACCCCCGAGGCGTCCGGCTCTTGCGAAAGAAACTGCTTCCGAGAGCGACCACCGCGAGGGTATAGAGCGCAAGGATCGTAAGGTCGGTCGAATGCGACACGCGATTACTCGAAGTGCCTGGCCCGCTCCCAGATCGGCTCGAGTGTTTGGGGAGAGAGCTTGGGCTCGCGCGCAATGTAGATCGCCATATCGTTTCTCCACGTCATACAGTACTCGCAGGTGTAGCGCGCAACCTCTCGAACGTCGCCGTATAGCTCTTGGAGCATTCCGGGCCCATAGGCGAGCGAGATCGTTGTGCCGCGCGCGAGTCGGGCGACGTCGTCTCTTCCCCAGAGGTGATACGTATTGTGTGGCGAAATGACGGCGGGAAGCTCCGGCGCGAGCAGCTCGAGCGCTCCGGCGTGGCCGTAGCTCGGCGCGAGGATGGTGACGCCCTGGCGCTCCTCGGGTGGGAGTGACATAGCAAGCACAAGAATACGATGATTCGCCTGTTTATATGACAGTAGACTGTCGTATTGATGTAGTATTGTCATAATGGATTGGCTGCAGCAGCTCGTCGATGAGAGTTCTGCCCTTTCGGAGCTCGTAGACCGACGCCGCGAAGCTTTGGCGCGGGCGTCGGGTCAGTCGCGGGCAAGGTGGCAAATCTTGGAGACCCTGCTCCCGGGAGACCTCACAGTCCCACAAATCGCTCGCCGACTCCGCGTGACGAGGCAGAGTGTCCAGCGCATTGCCGACCGACTGTCCGAAGAAGCACTGATTCGTTTCGTGACGAACCCGGACCACAGGCGATCTTCGCGGGCGACGCTCACGGATCACGGCCGGGACCTTGCGAAACGGCTGGAGCGGGCCGAGAACGACTGGAAAGAGGGAATCGCCGAGCACCTGGAAACGGAGGATCTGGAAACCGCACTCTACACGCTCCGGGCACTCCGCGACAGTCTCTGACGGAAGCTCCACCCGACGAGCGCCAGGGAAACGCAAAAGAGGATCGCTCCCGAGACGACGAAGGTAGTTCTCTCTATCGATTCGTAGGCGATGCCGCCGGCAATGAGCCCAAAAATGCCGGCTAGGCTCCCCACACTGCTCCCGAATCCCTGAACGGCTCCCTGGTATCGATCGCCAGCTTTCGAAAGGAGCGCGAGAAACGACGGCCACATGAGTCCGTTGCCGAGCGAGAACAGCGCCGCGCCGAGATAGAGCCGGTGAGACGCGTCGGAAGTCAGCAAGAGGAACGCCGCCCCCAAGATGATGCCTCCAACCTAGGCGAGCGTGAGATCGGAGCACCATTTGGCGAGGCGCCCTAGCAGGGGGCCCTGGACGAGCACCGTCGTCAGTCCGAGAAAAGAGAAGAACCAGCCGATCTGAGCGATCGACCAGCCGAGGCCCCGGACCGCGTGGACCGGAAATGCGGTATAGAAGAGGTTGAAGCCGAGAAAGATCAAAAAGTAGGTGAACAACAGGAAGGGGACGCCCGACAAAGCCAGGACATCCCGAGCCCGGGCCGATGCGCCCGACCCTTTGTAGCACTCCCGTTGTTCCTGTCCGAAGACCTTCGAAACGTCGGCCCGCTCGGAGAGGTCCTCCGGCGGGCAAAGACGAGACTCGGGCAGGTAGAGGGCGATGACCAGCGAAGCCACCAACGAGATGATGAGTGCTGCCGCGACCGGAAGAACCTCGCCGTATCGCGTCGCGCCCAAGACTCCCGCGAGAATGGGGCCGATGATGAAACCAAGATTGCCCGCCACGGCCATCTTGCCGAAGTTCTGCTTGCGCTCCCCTTCGGGCGATATATCCGCCAAATACGCATTGGCGACGGAGACGTTCCCACCGGTCAGTCCATCGAGAGCCCGGGCGAGGAAGAGAAGGGCCAGAGGGGCGGTCACGGCGAAGCTTCCCAGCAAGGTCGAGTCGACATCGAAGAGCGCCCAAGCCGGCACGAAGAGACCGACGAGGAAGATCACCCAGGAGGCTAGAGTTCCGAGCTGACTGAGCAAGAGGATTCTTCGCCGCCCATAGACATCGGACCAAGCGCCGAGGATTGGCGCGCCCACGAGCTGGAAGCCCGAATAGGTGGCTCCCATCACCCCATAGACGAGCGCGTTCCCGCCGAGCCGGTTCACCAGGGTCACGAGAAACGGAAGTACGATGCTGAATCCCAACGTTCCGATGAAGTTCACGAGGAGAATCGGAAAGAGTCGGACTGGCCTGGGCTTCTGATCTGTCACGAAGACGCTTATATCGTCTCGAGACCCTCGAACGCCAACCGCTAAATCTCTGTACCTCGTTCCAACACCATCGTGCTAGGGTTTGGCCAGCCGATGGAGCTCTACTACCACAGCGTCGACAAAGACGTCCTCGTCCTGTCGGCGGATGGAGGTCTCGACTCGCACAACGCGGAGGAGTTCGTGAACGAGCTCGGCCGTCTCGTGGAGGCGGGAGCGCGGAAGCTCATCGTCGATTGCTCACGGCTCGGCTATATCTCGAGCTACGGTATTGCGGTCCTCGTGAGGCTTCACAAGAAGCTCGCCGTCCGCGGCGGGGATGTGAAGCTCGCCGCTGTCGACACCATGGTCGCCCGCTTGATTCAGGTGACGGGGCTGGACCGCGTCTTTCAGCTCTATGCGAATCTCGACGAGGCCCGCCGCGCCTTCGTTACGTGACGGATCCCGTCCGCGGCTAATTCATGTCCGTCGGTGCCGGCCCGAGCGTCGCATTTCCCGGTGGATCGCGCGCCATTTCTGCTTCTCAACGCGTTGCGCGGACTCTTCCTGGCGAATCGTCAAGTAGCGAAGCTCTTTTTGCAGCGCTCGATAGCTCGTAAGCCTCTCCCTCGCGAGCGCGCCCTTCGTAACGGCCTCGACGACGGCGCAAGCCGGCCGCGATCTCCCACAGCTAGCGCGGTGGCGCCACCCTGAGCTGCTGAGCTCGCCGGCTCACTTCCTCGAGGAGCCCATCCAAGGGGATCTCGTCCTTCGTCTTCGCTCCGCGCTCTACGAGCTCGACGTTTCCCTTCGCGAGGGCTCGCGGCCCGGGCACGATGCGAAGCGGCACACCGATGAGGTCCGCATCCTTGAACTTCACGCCGGGCCGTTCGTCGCGGTCGTCGAGTAGCACGACATAACCCGCTTCCGTCAGGGACTCGTAGATGGCGATTGCCTTACTCATCTGCTCTTCGTCCTTGACCGAGATCGGCGTAACGACGATATGGATCGGTGCTACCGACCAGGGCCAGACAATTCCGTCCTCGTCGTGGTAAGCCTCGATTACTGCCGCAAGGAGCCGTTCGACGCCGATTCCATACGAGCCCATCACGACGGGGACTTCCTTGCCTTCCTCGTTCAAGACCTTCAAGTTCATCGACTGCGAGTAGCGCAATCCGAGCTTGAAGATATGGCCGAGCTCGATCGTCTTGCGGATATCGAGCGAGGTTCCGCACCGTCTACAAGCATCACCGGGAACGACACTTCGGAGCGAAGCCCATCTGACGTCCGGGAGGTCGCGCTGAACGTCGACGTGTCGGACGTGAAAGTCGTCCTCATTGGCGCCCGTCACCATCTCGCGTCTTCCCTCGAGCGCGTCGTCCGCATAGACGGTGAGCGCCTCCACGCCGACGGCCCCGAGACTACCCGGATCGGCGCCGAGCGTCTCGCGGCACTCTTCGTCACTTGCCGCCCTGAACTTCGTTGTTGCCACCGCCTCGGCGACTTTGAGCTCGTTCAGGTCGTGGTCACCCCGGAGCAAGAACAGCATCGGCTGGTCCTCGACTATATAGACGAGCGTCTTTATCTGACGCTCGGCCTCCGCACCACCTTCGAGCTTGGCGAGCCCAGCGATCGTGCGCACCCCCGGCGTCGGGAATCTCTCGATCGCCGAGGAGGCCTCGGGGTCCTCGACCCTCGAAGGTACCGATTCGGCCTTTTCGACGTTGGCGGCGTAGTCGCAGCTCTCACAGACAACGGTCCAGTCTTCGCCGGCGTCCGACGCGCTCATGAACTCGATGGACTCGCTCCCACCCATCGCGCCGGAGGAAGCCTGTACGGCGATAGCTTTCAACCCGCAACGCTCGAAGATCTTCCTGTAGGCCTCGGCGTGTTTGTCGAAGGCGAGGTCGAGACCCGCGAAGTCGACGTCGAAAGTGTAGGAGTCTTTCATCGTGAACTCGCGACCCCTCAAGACCCCCGACTTGGGTCGCGCCTCGTCTCGAAACTTCGTTTGGATCTGAAACCAGATTTGGGGGAGCTGACGGTAGCTTCTGAGCTCGTCCCGCCCGATCGCCGTAATAACCTCCTCATGGGTCATGCCGAGGCAGTAGTCTCCCTGGCGGCGATCCTTGAGCCGAAACATCTCGTCTCCGATCTCGAACCAGCGTCCACTCTCCTTCCAGAGCTCGCCGGGATGGATGACAGGCAAGTGGAACTCCTGCCCCCCGATGCGTTCCATCTCCTCGCGGATGATGGCTTCGACCCGACGGCACGCGCGATAGCCGAGTGGGAGCTTAGAGTAGACGCCCGCGGAGAGCTGGCGCACGAGTCCGGCCCGCAGCATCAGCTTATGGCTGCTCGCTTCCGCATCGGCCGGATCGTCACGCAGTGTCGGTATAAAGACTTCGGTCCACTTCATAGAATCGAGATGATATGGAGGAACGGACCCGGTGGCAAACTGTAGCGTTCGATCGGTAACCGGCTTCCTGAGTTTATCGCGATGGTGCTGGGTTCCATCGAGGCGCAGCCGGATCCCACGGAGAGCGACTCGGCACGTCACTAGCGAGGGCAATAGGTGTCTCTCGGCCTTTTCTATAAGAGAACACATACTCCAGCGTCCCGTTGCGGAGCTGAAAGCGGGTCTCGACGGTGAGTCCGGGCATGAGCTTCAGGAGATCCTGCTCGAGATAGCGTGGACAGGGGCGCTTGGGCCCCGGCGCGACTTCGCACAGAACCGTCCGAGCATCCTCGACCCGATAGAGCAGAGGGGACGCAGGAATATGTGACGTGGTCGCGACGAAGGCCAGAACCATCGTCCCCGGAAGGCAGTATGGATGAAGTCCTTCCATGAGAAGTGTCAACTCGTCCTTCTTGAGATAGTTCAGAAGGTCCCATGCGAGGATGAGATCGAATCTCGTTTTTGAGTCGTAAGCGAGGAGCTCCGAGAAGACGCCGGCTTTCGCGCCTTCTTTGAGCCCGGCCCGTTTGGGAAGGTAGGAGCGGTAGAAATCGGCGACGGTGAGCTGCCCGCCGCGACGGGTGAAGAAATCCAAGTTGGACGGATTGGCGGCGCCCAGGTCCAGCACGCGCGACCCGCCTTCGTCGGGGAGCGCGGGCACCAGCTTCTCGAGAGCAATGGATCGTTGCCTCCAACGGCTGTCGCTCGGGTCCTCGCGCCGCCGATCGCGTTTGCTTCCGAATAGCTTCAGTTTTCTCATGCGCGGCCGGTTCCTGCGGACGTGATGACGACCGCGTTGTCTTCCTTGAACGATCGCGGCTTGGTTTGAGACTCCATGTCGATACTTCCTTTGAATCGACACCCGTTCTCGAGTGTCACGCTCTTCGCGCTGATGTTTCCTTCGACGCGCCCCGAATGATGAAGCACGACGCTCTCCGAGCCGGTGAGGTTGCCTTTCACCTCGCCCGCGACCCGAATGTTCGCGGCCTCCACGTCAGCTTCGACGCGGCCCCTCTCCCCGACTGTGATGCTTACCTGTCGAAGCACGATTTTACCTTGAACCGAGCCCTCGATCACGAGATCTTCTTGGCCGCGGAGCTCTCCTTTCAAGGACAGGCTCGCCCCGATCCTTGCCAGGCTTCCCGCCGGGGTAGTCTGAGGTTTCTTCGGCGTTTCCAGCGGTGCCCTTGCCGAGGAGTCCATCGCGTTCGCGTTCGGTTTCTTCCACATTCGGATTTTCCCCCTGCAAAGCGGAGTCGAGCTCACTCGGAGAAGCTGCGAAGGAGCTGGTGGATGGTCACCAGTGCACAACATCCGAGGACGATGAGACCGGCGACACCCGCGGCGAACAACATGAGAGATCAAATCTAGACTCGAAGCGACGGGAACGCTGTGAGCCTGGGCAGGGGCGTTTCCCAACAGAATCATGTGGGGGGAAACCTACACCCGCGGCCGAACCAGCCGTGACATCATGAAGCGGACCCTACCTGAGGAGAAAGCCATGAAGAGCGGACTCACGAACAAAGCGTTCCTGATAACCGGCGCCTCCGGCGGCATCGGACGAGCGACTGCTCGGGCTTTCGCCGAGGAGGGAGCCCGCCTCGCGCTTCACTACCACAACAATCGAGAGAGCGTCGAGGAGCTATCGAGTTCTCTCGACGCCGAGACGGTGCTGGTCGGGGCGAACGTGGCGAAAGAGGAGGACGTCGAGACGATGTACCGAGACGCGCTCTCGTCGCTGAAGCGCCTCGACGGGATCGTTGTCAATGCCGGCATCTGGATCGCGGAAGAAACCCCCCTGCATCGTATGTCACTCGAACAGTGGAACACGACGATGGCGACGGACCTGAATGGAGCTTTCCTGACCTGCCGGGGGTTTCTACGCCATCTCGAGAGCGTTCCCCGTGACGAAGCTTCGATCGTCTTCGTCGCCTCGACCGCGGCCCTTTTCGGCGAGGAGAACCACACGGACTACGCCTCCGCCAAGGCCGCCATGGCCTACGGCATGACGCGAAGCCTGAAGAACGAGATCATACGACTCGCGCCGCTCGGACGGGTGAACTGCGTCACTCCGGGATGGGTGGACACCCCCATGGCGGCGGCCTCGATGGAGGACCCCGAGGCGATTGGGAAGGCTACCGCGACGATGGCCCTCGAGAAGATCGCGACGGCGGAAGACGTGGCGAACGCCATCGTATTCTTCTCCTCTTCCGCGCTGGCCGGCCACCTCAGTGGCAGCATTCTTCCCATCGCGGGCGGTATGGAAGGTCGCTGGCTGCACCGCGACTGGAACTAGACCAAGCCGAAGATGCGATCCCGCCGTCACGTGAGCCACGGCAAGCGTCTCACGCGACGCTTTTTCCGGCGAGACCCCGAGACCCTTGCACGGGCCCTTCTCGGCCAGGTGCTCGTCCGACGCCTTCCCAACGGCAAGGACCTCTCCGGCCGCATTGTCGAGGTCGAGGCCTACCTCGGTATTGAGGACAAGGCGGCCCACACCTACGGCGGGCGCCGCACCGAGCGAAACGCTTCGATGTGGCTCGACGGCGGCCACGCCTACGTCTACTTCACCTACGGCATGCACTTTTGCATGAACGTGATCTCGGACCGAGCGGAAGTACCCACGGCGTGCTTGATACGTGCCCTGGAGCCCCTTCAGGGGATCGAAGAAATGAGACGCCGGCGCGCGAAAACGATCCCCGCGTCACGCCTAAGGCCCACCGACCTCTCCTCTGGCCCTGCGAAGCTCACCCAGGCCTTGGGCATCGACCGAAGCCTTGACGGGGTTGATTTGGTTACCAGCAAGCAGGTCTTTCTCGTGCGAGGCCGCAACGTTCTCGACGCCAGCGTTGCGGTCGCTCCAAGGGTGGGCATCGCCTACGCCAAGGAGTGGGCGTCCAAGCCTCTCCGATTCTTCGTCCGCGGTAACTCCCACGTGAGCCGCTAGAAAAAGCAAAAGGCCCCGCGCGGAAAGCGCGGGGCCGGAAGTCAAGTAAGGGAAGAACTAGGAACGACGACGCCTCGAGAATCCTGCGAGCCCAGCCAAACCGAGCAACATGATGACCGAAGAGGTCGGCTCCGGAATGATGTTATCGATGTCCGCGTTGGTCACATCCGCCGTGAAATCGCCGGTGTTTACTACGTCGAAGGTGGCGCCACCAATGAGAATCTCGGTGTTGGAGTAACTGAACAGCGGGGGAAGTCCCTGTGGGCCGAACCAATGTTCCACAATGGCAGGATGTTTGAAGTCCTGACCACCAACAGACACTTCAAAGCCGACCTGCTGGCCGGGTTCGAACGAGGCACCCGTGATGGTTCCATTCAAGAGCACGGAGTCCACAAGGATACCCAGCGCCAACGACCTACCCCGGACCACGAACGAGCCCAAGACGTTTCCACCCCACTCGTATTCTACCCCGTTGTTTTGCAGAGTGTTGGGCCCGGTCGTGAAGTTGAGAGTACACCCATTGCAGGCCACGGAAGTGTTCGAGTTGAACGGCGTGTTCGCGCCCCGAATCGTGTCGAAAGGGATAGCGGTTCCGACGAGTGGGCCACCGATGCCGTCGTACGTCACGACACCGTTTGGGTTTATTACACCAGCTTGGTCGAACGAGATAATCGCGATCGCTTCCGATGGCGCCGCGTTCAACATCAGCACGGCAGCCAGAGCGACGAAGCTTTTCACCAAAGTTGTCATTGTTAGCTGTCTCATTTGAGTCTTCCTCCCTAAATCTCACCCACTCCTACTGCAACATGAGTGCCACTCAAGTGTCAGGCTTGGGTTAGCTCTGCTAAGAACACAAAACAAAGAACTTCGAGGTTCATAGGCTCGTGCTCAGGGGGTTCGTCGGTGCTTGACTCGGCGAACATCTTGTAACGCAACCCGACACCCGGCCAGCTCTGCCGGTCGAATTTCTTTGCCTGGCGCCGGTTACGCGGAAGGAGCACACTGTAAAGCTACCCGACATTCGGACCGGACCTTTGACGAGTCAAGTCCCATTCGAACCGCAAGCGAAACAGGGTAGTGTCTTTTTTGTCGCGCTCGTAAAGTCAACAAAACCAGCGTTTAGAGAGGAAGGAGTGGCGTGGACGGTTTAGTCGGGACGGCGCGGCGTCCAACCTGGGTCACGGATCTCGATCGCGAATCGAGGGACCGGGAGTCCATCACCGACGGCAAACGAGATGGAATGGCCATCGCTCGAAACGACGTGACCGGCGGCGGCACGCAGACTTCCCAAAACGAAATTGGCGGTTCCAGCAAAGTCGAAGTGCCAGATCCCTTCGGCTTGTAAGCCTGACTGCAAATACGCTTCGAAGTAGTTCTCTGCGGCGTCGGCACGAACATGGACAACGTGAACCCCGTCGCTACCTATTTCTTGAGTCGATGACCCATTGATGACAACCCGGCCCCGAACGGCGGTCGCTACGGCATCGAGCTCGATATGGCTCCGGAACACGAGATCCACTGCGTTTGTCGCGTCCAACGTCCGTAGCGTTGATGCGACGCTTGTACTTTCGGATGCGAAATTGTTGGAAAGATTGGGGTCGTTTTGGCCTCCCCCGGCCGAGACATTGTTCGTATGCACGCCGACCGACTGCGCAAAGACCAAGATGTCCACCGTTCGTGTCGCTCCAGCTGAGATGCTGCCTAGACTACAGATAACAGGATTTGCGAGCCCACACGGGGCGTTCGCGGCCTGCGCACTCATACCGGCCGGCAGATCGTCTTGGAGCACGACTCCCGTGGCATTTGCCGGCCCGTTGTTCCTCACTGTAATCCGGTAGGTGAAGAGAGTATTGACGGTCACCGGATCCTGAAGGTCGACCTTCGTCACTACGATATCGGCGCTCGTGCCTGTTGTGGTGGTCGTCGTCGGGTTGGTGGTCGTGCTGGGGACGCTCGTCGTCGGAATCGTGGTGGTCGGAATTGTGGTCGTTGGGCCACCCGTCGTCGTTGTCGGGCCACCCGTTGTCGTTGTCGGGCCACCCGTCGTCGTTGTCGGGCCACCCGTTGTCGTTGTCGGGCCACCCGTCGTCGTTGTCGGGCCACCTGTCGTCGTGGTCGGGCCACCTGTCGTCGTGGTCGGGCCACCTGTCGTCGTGGTGCCGAGGGGGACGCTTGTCGAGGCGCCGGTCACCGTCGTTGTCGTCGGGCCTCCTCCGCCGGCCACGGAGGTCGTCGTCGGCCCCCCACCACCGCCGGTCACGCTTGTGGTGGTCGGGACCGTGATGGTCGTGGAGCCGCCTCCAATGGGCGGATTCGGATTGTTGGGGGTTTCGTCGCCGCCACTGCCGCTCAGAGCGTAAATCGCGCCGCCCGCACCAATCCCACCCAGGATGATCGGGAGCCTCCCTACGCCACCGCCGGCGGCGGTGGTGGTCACTCCACCGGAGATACTGATGAAATCCACCATGCCGCGGGCTTGGAAGCCGGGCGTGATCTGCGGAACCCCGGCTCTGGTCGCTCCCACGACCATGTTCGGGTTCTCGCCCGAGTACAACATCATGGAGGGATCCTGCTCTCGGCAAGCTTGTGCGTCACCGACTGGAACGACGGTCGGCTCGCTTCGGATCGCTGTGAAGTCGGGTGTCACGAGCTCGATGAAGTACTCGATATGCGTCGTGCCAGGGGCGGGAATCGGAACGACCGCGCGCGCATCGCCGAGGGCGTTGGCGGCGAGCTCTACGAAGTAGAAGTCCACGTGCTGCTGGGCACGGTAGTAGAACTTTGCCGTCGAGATTTCGGTCTGCGGACGAAAGCCCGCTCGAACGACCATGAATTGGTCCTGGGGCCAGCAGGTAAGGCTATCGTGCAGAATCCGAACGTCTTCCGCCGCCGCGAGTGGTGCGGCCAAAAATAGCGAGATCATAAGAGCTCGCATGGCGTGCGTGGGAGCGACACCCCTCCCACCTAATCATCGTTGGCACCTTGTTGGGAACACCCGATTCTGGCACCGGCTGGGTGTTTTTGTCAACGTGGACTGGTCCTAGTCGGAATTTTCAGCGCCCGTTGGGCTGCGTTGTAGCCGCACGCGCCGGTGATGCCGCCGCCGGGATGGGTGGCGGCGCCGGCGAGGTAGAGGCCCGCGATGGGGGTCTGGTAACGGGACCATCCGGGCACGGGCCGCATGAAGAACATCTGATCGAGCGCCATCTCCCCCTGGTGCCAGTGTCCTTCGGGGAGACCGAGTCTCTCCTCGTAGTCGAGCGGGGTCCAGAGATCCGAATGCAGCACACTGCCTCGAAGGTTCGGCGCCACTTCCTCCAGGGTGTCGAGGACCGTTTTCTCGAGCGGGACTCGGTGCTCGATCCAGCTCTCGTCGCGCAAGTCATAAGGCGCGTAGTGCACGATGACGCTCATCACGTGCCTGCCTTCGGGGGCGAGGCTCGGATCGGCGAGACTCGGGATCGTGGCCCGAAGAAAAGGACGCTCCGAAAATCGCCCGTACTTGGTGGCATCGGCGGCGCGGTCGAGATCGTCGAGACTCTGCCCAATCTGGATGACGGCTCGGTGGTGCGCCGCGGCCTCTATGCCCGGACGTGCGCGGAAATCGGGAAGCCCGGAAAGAGCCAAATTGAGCTTTGCGGTCACACCGCGATAGCGAATGTTGTCGATCTCGTTGAGATAGCTCGGCTCCAGATGCGTGGGGTCGCAAAGTTCCTTGAACGTCGTGCGGGGCGCGAGTCCCGAGAGAACCTTCCTGGCATCGAGCGTCTCGCCGCCCTCGAGAACGACACCGGTCACACGAGCGTCCTCGACGGAGATGCTCTCGACCGCGCACTCCCTACGGAGACTTCCGCCGTTCGTTTTCAAAGATTCGGCGAGTGCGGCGGGAAGACCTCGGGCGAATTGCCTTTCGCCGAGTCGGTGATAGAGAAACAAAGCGGAGGTTCCTGCCGCGCGGGGGCCGAGGCAAATACTCTCTAGAGCGGCTCCCGCGAGAAGCCCCTTCAGAACGTCGTTCTCGAACCACTCGTCGAGCAAATCCTTGACGGCCATCGGGAGGACGCGCAAGAGCTCGTGCATCGAGCGCGCCCCGAGCTGGCGGAATCCCCAACCGAGTCGCAGGAGGCTCAAGAGATCGGAGCCGCCCTCCATTTCCGGCGACGGAGCCGCTTGTGAAAGGAGGGGTCTCAGGAAACTCGTGAGCTCGGAGACGAGGGTCAGAAATTCGGGATAGGCCTCGGCGTCCTTCGGCGACAGCTTCCGGATCTCGGCCCCGCTCTTGCCCACGTCGTCCCACAAAAGAACGTCCTCGCCGTCTCGAGCGGGAGAAAAGCCTAGGGGGTCGACATTCATGAGCTCGAGACCGTGGCGTTTCAGCGAGAGCTCTTCGACAATCCGCGGAACAACCATCGTCAGATCCGTGCCCGCGGAGGCACGAAACCCCGGTGCGAACTCGTAGGTGGCGGCTAAGCCTCCCAGCCTGTCGTGCTTCTCCACGACGAGGACTTTCTTGCCCGCTTTCGCGAGATAGCACGCCGCAGTGAGGCCGTTGATACCGGCCCCGACGACGATGGCGTCGTAGCGCTCCCTCATGCCCAATCCTTCAGCATCTCCACGGCTGCGAGCTTGCCGGGGGCGCCCATCACACCCCCTCCAGGGTGGGCGCCGGAGCCGCAGAGGAACAGGTCGCGTAGGGGTGTTTTGAACTGCGCCCAGCCCGCGACGGGTCTCAGAAAGAAGAGCTGATCCAAAGTCAGCTCGCCGTGAAAAATGTTTCCTTCGGTGAGACCGATTCGCTGCTCCATGTCCCAAGGCGTCACGACTTGGCGGCCGATGATGGCCTGTTTGAAGTTGGGCGCGTAGTCCGCGATCGTATCGACGACCGCGTCACCAAAGGCCTCGCGCTTGTTTTCCCACGTTCCCTCCTTCAAATGGTAGGGCGCGTATTGCACGAAGACGGACATCACGTGCCTGCCGGGAGGCGCCATCGAGGGATCGATCATCGAAGGGATCAAAATGTCCATGTAAGGCCGGCTCGAGAAATCGCCGTACTTGGCCTCGTCGTACGCGCGCTCGAGATAGTCCATGTCGGGACTGATCGAGATCGATCCGCGCAAATGAGGCCCATCTCCAGGTAGCGCCGTGAAGTTCGGAAGCTCGCTCAGGGCGAGATTGACCTTGCCGGACGAGCCGCGCATTTTGAAACGCTTCACGCTGGTGACGAAGTCCGACGGGAGCTCGCTTTCGTCGACGAGCTGAAGGAACGTGCGCTTGGGATCGAGGCTCGAGGCAATCCTGTCGGCCTCGATCTCTTCGCCGTCTTCGAGCACGACGCCCGTCGCGCGGGAGCTCCGAGTCACTATTTTCTCGATGGGTGCACCGAGTCGGATCTCGGCGCCGAAGCTTCGAGCCGCCGAGGCGAGCGATTCAGCCACGGCCCCCATTCCCCCCCGTGCGAATCCCCAGGAGCGCGAGACCCCGTCAATCTCCCCCATATAATGATGAAGGAGCACGTAGGCGGAGCCCGGCGAGCGAGGGCTGAGAAACGTCCCGATGATTCCGCTCGCCGACATCGTCGCTTTCAGGGGCTCGCACTCGAACCAGCGGTCGAGATAGTCGGTCGCGCTCGACGTCATGAGACGAACGAGATCGCACAGACGGGGGTTGCCGAGGCCCCGGAAGTGTCGAGCGAGCCGGTTGAACCCAGCGAGGTCCGATGGTTTGAGAGACGTGGGCTCGGGCGGCCGCATCATCAACAAGTCACGAACGGCCCGAGACATGTGGTGCATGTGGAGGCCGAAGCGCTCGTAGTTGTCTGCGTCCTTCGCGGAGAAGCGGCTAATTTCCTGGCGAGTTCTATCTGCATCGTGCCATCGAGCCAGGTAGTTTCCGTCGGGAAGCGGCGTGAAGGTTCCGTCGAGCGCCAGGAGCTGAAGGCCGTGGCTGGGAAGCTCGAGCTCCTCGATGATCTCCGGACGTAACAAACTGACGACGTAGGAGAACACCGAGAACTTGAAGCCGGGAAAGATCTCCTCCGTGACGGTGGCACCGCCTAGAAGGTCGCGCTTTTCGAGGACGAGAACCCTCTTGCCCGCACGCGCTAGATAGGCCGCGTTCACGAGGCCGTTGTGGCCGGCTCCAATGACGATCGCGTCGTACCTCATCGCGCCCACAATGTGGCACATCATATTGAGATATGGACAAATGACAAAGTAGACTGATTGATCGCGGAGGTTGGTACGAATATGGCTGTCGGCACCCCTTTTCATTCGAGAACCGAGCCTCTGTGCAAAAGCCTTCGCTGGAAGCAGTGGTCGGGCTACTTCGTCGCGAGCGCCTATGACGACTTTCACGATCCCGAGTACCACGCGATCCGAAACGGCGCCGGACTCATCGACGTCTCGCCTCTGTACAAGTACGACTTTCGCGGACCGGACGTCCTGAGGTTCGTGGACCGCCTCATCACCCGAAACGCCCAGAAGTGCCAGAGCGGACAAGTTCTCTACTCGCCGTGGTGCGACGAAGACGGCAAGGTGATTCAGGACGGTTGTTTTCAGCGGCTCGAGGAGAGTTTCTTTCGCGCCACGGCAGCGGAGCCGGCAATCGCCTGGTTTCGTTTGAACGCCGAAGGCATGGACGTCGAAGTCGAGGATGTGTCCGCCGATTACGGCGCGCTCGCCCTGCAAGGTCCGAGGTCGCGCGACATTCTTCAGCGGATCTCGAGCGAGGACCTGGCGTCCCTGGGGTTCTTTCGCGCGACCCGGACCGAGCTCGAGCGCGTGCCGGTCGTCGTGAGCCGAACCGGCTATACCGGTGATCTCGGATACGAAATCTGGGTCGGGAGTGACGAGGCCGGCAAGCTTTGGGACGCCCTCATTGACGCGGGAGAGGGATTGGGGATCGAGCCGGCCGGCATGATGGCTCTCGATCGAACCCGGATCGAAGCAGGCTTTCCCCTCATCGACGTCGACTTTTGGAACGCGGACAAGACCTTCATCGACGACCAGAAGTCGTCACCCTTCGAGATCAACCTCGGCTGGGCGGTGCACACCAAAAAGCCCCGCTTCATCGGCAAGCGCGCGCTCGTGGAAGAGAAGCGACGCGGCACCGCCCGCTACTTCGTCGGGCTCGAGGTCGATTTCAAGGAGATCGAACGGCTCTACGCGGTCGAGGGACTTGCACCCCAGCTCACGAACGAAGCCTCGCGTGTGGCCGTGCCGGTCTACGCCGGTAGGCGCCAGGTCGGCAAAGCGACGAGTAGCTGCTGGTCAACGCTTCTCAAGAAGTTCATCGCGCTCGCGACGGTCGACCGAGGCTACGAAAAACCCGGCACCCCGCTCGATCTCGAGTTTACTGTCGAGTACGTGCGGCGCCGAGCATCTGCACGAGTGGTACCTCTTCCCTTCTTCGACCCCGAGCGTAAGAGAAGTCAAGTAGTTCAGAACTGACCCCAGAATAAGGAGCGCGCGGTCAGCTCCGAGTGGTCGAGGCCGGAGGCGCGGTCGAGCTCGGCCAGAAACGGGGGCAAGCTCACGGCCAGCCGCCACTCGTCGTCACGGCCTCCGGTCGATCCGGCCGCCTCCCTCCACTCGTCCCACCAGGGAGCGGTCCGGCGCGATATGGGCTCGATGACGAGAACCGAGGCTCCACGCCCGTGGGCGTCGAGGAGCCGTCCTAGCAGGGCCGACCGCTCGCCTTGCGGAAGCTCGTTGACCGCGAAGGCGGCGACGACCCCGTCCCGGCCTCGAACTGACGGTGCGGCGGCGATGGCGCGGCGCAGGATCTTTCCCCTGAGCCCGAAGTGGCGAAGGGTGTGTCGCGCCTCGGTAACGGCCCACGAGCTCACGTCGCAGCCGATGACGGGTGGTTGTCGGGCGCATAGGGTTGCCCAGGCCGCACCTGCCGCGGCGAGGCCGCAGCCCAGGTCCACGATCCTCTTGGGTGCGGCCGCGTCGGCGTCGAGTCGATTCACGACCTCCCTCACTGTGAGGAAGTGCAGCGGCGCGTAGAAGCAAGCGAAAGCCGCGCGCTTGCCCGCTCCATCGAGTGCCCCCCCGGAATCGAGCCGGGCTCGCGCTTGGACGTAGATACGAGACAGAGCAACGACGCTCTTGCGAAGCTCCGTGAAGGTCAGCGACTCGAGGTGGCGGGCCTTGAGGGCGTCGACCCAGCGGGATAGCTGGTCTTCGGATTTAGTCGAGGGCACGATATCAACAAAGCTCCCCGTGGAAGGCGCACCCGGCCTTGCGGACTCGCACCGAGTCGAGTATTCTCGAAGTCGAGCGAGGTGAGGGGCAATCGGGACCCAGCAGCGAATGATGCGTCTCGCGCTTTCGGAGGCGCGACACGCGCTCCACTTGGGCGAAGTTCCCATCGGGGCGGTCCTGGCTCGAGACCAGGACGTGGTCGCGGTAGGTTTCAACCAGCCGATTCACGCCGTCGACCCGACTGCCCACGCCGAGCTCATCGCGATCCGTAAGGCGGCACGCGAGCTCGGCAACTACCGAGTTACAGGCACGACGCTCTACGTTACCGTGGAGCCCTGTATGATGTGCGTTGGCGCGATCGTGCAGGCGCGTGTCGGCACGTTGGTCTACGGAGTAGCGGAGCCGAAGTTCGGCGCGGTCCAGTCTCTCTTCAATTTGGGAGACCTCAGGATTCCGCATCGTCTTACGGTCGTTTCGGGAATACTGGAGCAGGATTGTAAGAAGATTCTTCAAGATTTTTTCAAGTTCCGCCGCGACAGAGACTGACACAAATACGAAGTTATCATTTGGAGAGGTACCGAAGTGGTCGTAACGGGGGCGCCTCGAAAGCGTCTTGTCTGGTGTTGAGCCGGGCACGTGGGTTCGAATCCCACCCTCTCCGCCAAATCGCTGCCACATTGTTGAAGCTTTCTCCTTTCCCCTAGCCGGTTCCGAGTCACGAGCGTTTCTTTGATCGTCGCACACGGGACCTGGCTGCCCGCCCGAAATCGCTTCTTCCTGTGGGGCGAGAGGGTAGTCGAGCTCTCGAAGCCAGACCCTTCGTCTGGTGACACTCCGAGACATCCCTACGGGTTGAGCGCCGAAGAGGTCGAACGCGACCTTTTGCAGAAGCTTTCCGAGGAGAACGACCTTCTTCCGACGTCTTCGGACAGCCTCACGTTGTTGCTTCCGACCGACCACGGATTGCCCCAGCCTTCTAAAGAGCTCCTCATCGACCGAGAAACACGTTTGGCTGGCCATCTCCGCCTCGCTCCCTGGTGTGTTCGGGGGCTCTCGCTCTCTCCCGAGGGCGCCCTGCGTTGGCTGACGCTCCTACGAGCGCCCGAAGACACGCCTCACGGTCTGAGACTAGGCGCGGACGTACGATTCTGGTCTCTCACCGCGAGACTTGCTCTCGAGCTTCTCGCTCGACAGCGCTTTCTGCCGTCTTTCCTTCCCGCCGGGGAGGGGATGATCTCGAGATGGGAGCCTCTACTCGATGACGAAGTCGATCGTCTCGAGGCGCTGAAGACGTCGATGCCGCCCGTCTGTCGAGCCGTGCGACATGACTCAGCGAAGTTTCCCACTCCCGAGGAGCTCCTGGCTTCTTTTCTCACCTCGCTTGTCGATCGGTTCGTGCGCCGTGCCGCTTCTCGTCTCAGGCTTCGCCCGCGCTTCGTCGAGACCGTCGGTGAGCAGCTAGCGTCGTCGTTGCTCGAGGACGACGGCCGCTTCGAAGGGCCTGCCGAGACGGCCGAGATGCTGGGTGACGAGCTCGGTTTCTGGCGCGCGCAGTTCGACGAGGAGGCGGAGGCTCCCTTCCGCATGGCGTTCCGCCTCGAGCCGCCGGAGCCGCCCGAGGCCGAGACCGACTCCGACCCCTCGACCGAGGTTTGGCAGCTGCGCTTCTTTTTGCAGGCCCTCGACGACGAGAGCTTGCTCGTACCCCTCGCTCGGGTATGGGAACACGGCGGGACGAGTTGGCGGCATCTGGAACGACGCCTCGAGCGGCCCCACGAGATGGTGCTCGAAGGGCTCGGACGAGCGGCATCTATTTTTTCTCCCATAGAGGCGAGCCTGAAGGAGTCTCGTCCAGAATCATGTGCCCTCGACTTGGACCAGGCCTACGAGTTCCTTACAGAAGCGGCGTTTCTTCTCCGTGAGAGCGGTTTCGGCGTTCTCGTCCCGTCCTGGTGGGGCAAGCGTGAGCATGGCGTCGGGCTGAGTCTACGTGTGTCGCCCCAGGGAGGCGATTCACGTGCCGCGTTGAGTCCGCTCGGTCTCGATGCGCTCGTCGAGTTCGATTGGCAAGTCGCTCTTGGAGGCGGCAGCCTGAGCCGCGAGGAGTTCAACGAGCTCGCCGAGCTCAAACGACCTCTCGTTCGCGTGCGCGGACAGTGGGTGGAGCTGTCGCCCTCACGCGTCCAAGAAGTATTGTCCGCACTGAAATCGCGCCCCGCGATGCCGGAGATGAAGCTCGGGGACGTGTTGAGGCTCGAGCTCGGTCGCCTCGGCGATATGCGTCTTCCGGTCACCGACCTCAAGGCCACCGGATGGGTCGACGAGCTCTTGCAGCGGCTTTCGGGCTCCGAAGTCGTTCCCAGCCTCTCGGCGCCCGGCAGTTTTAACGGCAAGCTCAGGCCATATCAGCGCCATGGGCTGTCGTGGCTCGCCTTTCTGGGCAGATGGGGTCTCGGCGCATGCCTTGCCGACGACATGGGATTGGGCAAGACGATCCAGGTGCTCGCCTTGTTGCTCCACCTTCGCGACGCTGGTGAGCTCGACCGCCCATTCCTCTTGATCTGCCCGACGTCCGTCGTCGGCAACTGGCGCAAAGAGACCGAGCGCTTCGCTCCAGCGATACGCGTTCTCGTACACCACGGCCTCGATCGCCACGAAGGGGAAGCCTTCGTCGAGGAGGTGGCCCATCACGACCTCGTCGTCTCGACGTATAGTCTCGTTCACCGTGATCTCGACCAGCTTACCGCTGTTGGCTGGGGCGGGCTCGTTCTCGACGAGGCTCAGAACATCAAGAACCCCCAGGCCAAGCAAACGAAAGCGCTGCGGCGCCTCGCGGCTCCCCGGCGCATCGCGCTCACGGGAACCCCGGTCGAGAATCGACTCCAGGAGCTATGGTCGATCATGGAATTTCTAAATCCCGGCTACCTCGGAGCCGAAGCGTCGTTTCGGCGCAACTATGCGCTGCCCATCGAGAGGTATCGCGATCGTGGCGCGACCGACGATCTGAGGAAGCTCGTCGAGCCGTTCATCCTTCGTCGCGTGAAAACAGATCCCACCGTTATCAAGGATTTGCCGTCCAAGAACGAGATGAAGGTCTATTGCACCCTCACCCAAGAGCAAGCGACCTTATATCAAGCCGTTGTCCAGGAAAGCCTCGAGCGTATCGAATCGTCCGAGGGGATTGGCCGCAAAGGGGAGGTGCTCGCCGCCCTCACGCGGCTCAAACAGATCTGCAACCACCCAGCACATTTTCTGGCCGATGGCAGCTCGCTACCACACCGTTCGGGAAAGTTGATGAGGCTCACCGAGATGCTGGAGGAAGTCCTCGCCGAACGAGACCGAGCGCTCGTCTTCACGCAATACGCCGAGATGGGCAAGCTCATTCAGCGGCACTTGCGGGAGATGCTCTCGGTCGACGTGCTCTTTCTTCACGGTGGGGTTCCGGCCTCCAATCGCGACGCGATGATCGCCGAGTTCCAGGAGAGTAGCGCCGGTCCACCGATTTTCGTCCTCTCGCTCAAGGCGGGCGGGTTCGGCCTCAACCTGACGGAAGCGCGCCACGTCTTTCATTTCGACCGCTGGTGGAACCCTGCCGTCGAGGACCAGGCCACCGACCGCGCTTTTCGGATCGGACAGACTCGGTCAGTCGCCGTTTACAAGTTCATCTGTGCGGGTACGATCGAAGAGCGAGTAGACGCGCTGGCGGAGCGGAAGAAGGAGCTTGCCCAGGCTGTCATCCAATCGGGCGCGGGCTGGCTGACGGAATTCAGTACCGAGAGCCTCCGCGAGCTCTTCGAGCTACGCAAAGAGGCCGTCGAGGCGGCGACATGACAGACGGAACCCTTGAAGGTGGTCGCCACTGGTGGGCCGAGCGTTGGTGGGCCGTTTTGGACGCCATCGGCGTCGCGAGACGCCTCGAGCGCGGGAAACTCTACGCTCTCGCCGAAAGGGTGCTCGCCGTCGAGGTCGAGCCCGGTTTGGTGACCGCGGAGGTGCAGGGCTCACGGTTCGAACCCTACCGTATCGAGCTCGGTATCCGGATCTTCACGGACGAAGAGTGGGAGCAGGCTGTCGAGATTCTCGCGTCTCAAGCCTTGTTTTCGACGAAACTCTTGTCAGGAGAGATGCCCGAGAACATCGAGGAGGCCTTTTCCGAGGTCGGGCTCTCGCTCTTTCCCGCTTCGGCGCGGGAGCTTCAGATGGTCTGTAACTGCCTGGACGCCGTCGTGCCCTGCAAGCACATCGCGGCGCTTCACTACGTGCTCGCGGAGAAGCTCGAGGACGACCCGTTTCTCCTCTTCCGTTGGCGAGGATGGGCGCGCGAGAGAATCCTTCGGGCGCTACGCCAGCAGCGTGCGGCCGAAGCTTCAGGTCGAACGCTCGAACGATCCTACACTTTCAACCTGGAAGACCGGGTCGAGGACTTCTGGAATCTGGGCGAGAGTTTCGAGTCCGTCTCGATCGCCGTCGGTCCTCCGGCGGTCTCGGCGTCGCTCTTGAGGCGTCTGGGGCTTCCCCCTTGCTTGAAACCGCATCCCGAGATCCGAGGCTCTCTCGAGCGTCTCTACGCCAAAGTCACCGAGCGGGCGATGGCTCTCGCCTTCACGGCGCGCGGGATTCGGGACGACGAGAGCTTCTAGTAGTGCCCGGCTATTCGAAAACAACGCGCTCGGCTCGTCGCAGGCTGTCCTTCTTCGCTGCGAAGTAAACGAGCGCGAAGGCGACTCCCGTCCCGAAGCCGATCGCATGCGTTCGGTAGCTCACCGCTGGCTCAACGGCAGTCGGCACGAGAACGATGAGTGCGAAACCTGCCGCGCGGATCAGACGTTTGCCCATCCGGAATCGACGCTCGACGAGCAAGTAGAGCGTCAGCCAGAAGGCGGCCATGAGGTAGACGACGCCCGATGCGCCGACCAGGAGGGTCTGGGCCTCGTAGGTACGCAGGGAAAAACCGGTGACGAGCCCTCCGAGAAGGATCGAGAACGTCGGGTAGACGAACGGCCCGTAGTAACCGTAGAGCAGCAGGGCGAGCACGCCGAAGACGATTCCGTTCGAGAGAAAGTGCTCGAAGCCGGCGTGGGCGCCGATCGATGTCAGGAGTCGCCAATACTCCTTCTGGTTGAATACCGCCTCGCGGCTCGCCGGCATGAGGTCCCGAAGGCCCATGATGTCGAACCAGTAGACGAGCGACGTCGCCAGAAGCACCGCGACGCTCGCGAGCGCGATCCAGAAACTCGGTGCCGCAGGTTTTCGTGATAAGAGAGTGTCCTTGATTCTGGGCTCACCCTCCGTTGGCCGCTGGTGCGAGAAGTCCATGAGATTGGCAAAGAGTTTAGCTCCAAAGCAAAGAAGATCCGAGCGCGCAAAGCCATGAAGTTTGATTCGGTGCTGAGCTGGACTAGAATCGCCTTTTAGTGCCTCTACCGAAAGCCAAGAGCGTTCTGGATGCGGTCGGCAACACGCCGATCGTGCAACTCACTAGGATCGTTCCAGACACGAGTGCCGACGTTTTCGTGAAGCTCGAGTACTTCAACCCAACGGGCTCCTACAAAGACCGGATGGCGAAAGCCATGATCGAAGGCGCGGAGCGTCGCGGACAGCTCAAGCCTGGCGATACCGTAGTCGAATTCTCCGGCGGCAGCACAGGCTCGTCTCTCGCTCTCGTCTGCGCCATCAAAGGCTATCGTTTCAAAGTCGTCTCGTCAGACGCCTTTTCACGCGAGAAGCTCGACACGATGCGCGCTCTCGGGGCGGAGTTGATCCTGGTGCCGAGTGACGGCGGCAAGATCACACCGGATCTCATTCCTAGAATGCGAGAGGCGGTTCTGGAGATTCAGGAGCGTGACGGCGCCTTCTGGACCAATCAGTTTCGCAATCCTGATGCTGTCGAAGGCTATGCTGGGATCGGCCGGGAGCTCTTCGTCCAACTCGATGGTGCGCCGAACGGCTTCTGCGGTTCGGTCGGGACCGCGGGCATGATCGTGGGCGTCAGTCGAGAGCTGAAGCGACACCAGACGCGTGTCGTCGCGCTCGAGCCCGCGGGCTCACCCGTGCTCACGAAGGGCGAGGCTGGGCCGCATCACGTCGAGGGCATCGGGGTAGGCTTCATGCCTCCGCTGCTCGAAGAGGAGTTCTACGACGAAGCCATCGCGGTCGAGGAGTTCGCGGCGCGCGCCATGGCGCGGCGTCTGGCGCGCGAAGAGGGAATTTTCTCCGGAACGTCGAGCGGACTGAACGTGGCCGGCGCACTGCGACTAGCCGAGCGTCTGGGCCGGGGGGCACGGGTCGCTACGGTCGCCGTGGATACTGGGCTAAAGTATCTGTCGGGCGACCTGTACCAGTTCTAGGAATTCGAGATAGCTCATGGCAAAAGACATAGCGTTGTTGGTCTTGCGGTTGTCGGGCCTCGCCCTGGCCTTCGCACATGGATGGCGAAAAGTCACGATGCTCGCGTCGGGAAACTCTGACAACTTCATTTCCGGCGTGGAAGCGCTCGGGTTTCCGATGCCCGGGCTCTTCGCCTGGGCTGCGGCGCTCGCGGAGTTCGCCGGCGGTCTCGCGATCGCTCTGGGAATCGTCACCCGGATTGCAGCCGCTTTCGCCGCCTTCACGATGTTCGTCGCGGCGTTTCTTCGTCACAAGCTGCTTCTCCAGATTTTCGGCTGGCTGGGCTCTGCGAGCTATCCGGAGGAGATGGTGGATAGCTGGGGTAATCCCGAGCGTGCGGTACTCTTTATGCTCATTTTCATCGCGCTCGTGATCTTGGGGGGAGGACGCTTCTCTCTGGATCGTCTGATGAGGCGAAGAAAAGCGTGACAGCATTCGTGGCTTCTTGATCGTTCTTGCATAAATATCAGATATAAATGTATATTTATGCGATAGATTTTCTCGAAAGGAGCCTTTTCTCATGAGCGCCAAGAAAGTCGTCCTGGCCTACTCGGGAGGACTCGACACCTCGGTTGTGATTCCCTGGTTGAAAGAGAACTACGATTGCGAGGTCATCGCCATGTGCGCGGACGTTGGCCAAGGCGAGGACCTGGACGCGGCCGCCAAGAAGGCGCGGTCCATCGGTGCCTCGAAGGCCTACGTGGAAGATCTTCGAACTGACTTCGTACGCGACTACGTCTATCCGGCAATCCGTGCCGGTGCACGATACGAGGGAACTTACCTCTTGGGGACCTCCCTCGCGCGGCCCATCATCGCCCAGCGACAAGTCGAGATCGCGCTCGATGAGGGTGCAGACGCCCTCGCCCATGGCTGTACGGGCAAGGGCAACGATCAAGTTCGCTTCGAGCTCACCTATCAAGCGCTCGCCCCACAACTCGAGATTATCGCTCCGTGGCGCCTGTGGAACATTCGCTCCAGGGAGGACGCCCTCGAGTATGCGGCCGCCCATGGCGTGCCCGTAGAGCAGAGCAAGGAGAACATTTACAGTCGCGATCAGAACCTGCTCCACTTGAGTCACGAGGGCGGTGTTCTCGAAGATCCCTGGACTCCCCCTCCCGAGAATCTCTACCAGCTAACGGCGTCTCCGAAGATCTCGCCCGACGAGCCCGACTACGTCGAGATCGGTTTCCAGAGGGGAACCCCCTTCTCCGTCGATGGCGTCGAGCTAGAGCCCGTTCCTTTGATCGAGAAGCTCAACGCGATCGGTGGAGCGCACGGTGTGGGACGACTCGACATCGTCGAGAATCGGCTCGTCGGCATGAAATCCCGCGGCGTCTACGAGACGCCTGGAGGCTCGATCCTTCACGAGGCCCACAACGCCCTCGAGAGCATTACATTGGATCGGGCGACCTCGCACTTCAAAGCGAACGTGGCGAATCGCTACGCGGACGTGGTATACGACGGGCAGTGGTTCTCGCCGCTCAGAGAGGCACTCGATCGCTTCGTCGAGGCCACTCAAGAGACCGTCACCGGCGACGTCCTCGTGCAGCTGTTCAAGGGCAGTGTCCAGGCGGTCGGGCGTCGTTCTCCCTTCAGCCTCTACTCCGAGCAGTTCGCGACCTTCGGCGAGGACGACGTCTACAAGCAGGCCGATGCCGAAGGTTTCATCCGACTCTTCGGGCTCCCGCAGAAGATCCGTCACTTGACTCAGAAAGCGAATCAGTCGTCCGTGCCACAGGGCCTCTCGAAGCGGCAGAAGAAAGCTTCGATGAAGTCAAAGTCGTAAGCTCGAATGAAACTCTGGGGAGGGCGTTTCAGAAAACCTACGGCTCCGGAGCTGGAGCAGCTCGGTCGCTCGATTGATTTCGATCGCAGGCTCGGCAGCGAAGACGTCCGTGTCAATCGCGTCTACGCCCGCGAGCTTCATGCCGTCGGCATCCTCGACGCGGAGGAGCTCGAGGCGATCCAGCGGGGCCTGGATGTCGTCGAGAAGCAGCTCCAAGAGCAGCCTCCCCTGGAAGACGAGGATATCCACACCGCCGTCGAGCGCCTCCTCGGAGAAGCTCTCGGAGAGGACAGCACCGCGGCCGCGAAGCTGCCCACGGGACGGAGTCGTAACGATCTCGCTGTCACCGAGTTTCGAGCCTACCTCGCGAGTGCCATTACCGCCCTGAGCGAGGAGATCGGAAAGCTCCAGTCGACGCTCGTGTCCAAGGCACGCACCCACAAGCGGACCCTCCTGCCCGGCTACACTCACATGCGGCGCGGTCAACCCGTCGTCTTCGCGCAGTACTTGCTCGCCTACTTCTGGAGTTTCGAGCGAGACAAAGCTCGCCTCGCGGCCGCGCGGGAGCGATGCCGGGAGCTCGCGATGGGTGCGGGAGCTCTCGCGGGCAATCCCTTCGGCATCGACCGCATTCGGATGGCGGAAGAGCTCGGCCTCGAGAGAGTGATGCCCAACAGCATCGACGCCGTCTCCTCTCGCGACCATATCCTCGAGTTCCTGTCGGCCGCCGCGATTCTTGGCACCCACCTCTCGAGGATGTCCGAGGATCTCATCCTGTGGTCGAGCGCGGAGTTCGGCTTCGTTTCCTTCGACGACGCCTATGCGACGGGCTCGAGCATCATGCCGCAGAAGCAGAATCCTGACGGATGTGAGCTGACCCGCGGGAAGACCGGTCGGCTCATCGGCGATCTGGTATCCCTCCTCACGACCGTCAAAGGGATCGCGACGGGCTATCAGCGCGACCTTCAGGAAGACAAGGAGCCCGTCTTCGACGCCCTCGATACACTCGATCTCCTGCTGCCGGTCATGGAAGGCACGATTCGCACGCTGACGATCCACGAGGACAAGATGGCGAAGGCACTCTCGTCAGACTTGTTGGCGACCGATCTCGCGGAATATCTCGTGAGGAAGGGCGTCGCCTTTCGCAGCGCTCATAGCATCGTCGGACAGGTTCTCGCCCTCGCGGCGGAAAAGCGGATCGGGCCGGAAAGTCTGTCTCTCGACGATTTGCGAAGCTTCTCCGACACCTTCGACGAAGACTGCGCGACGGCATGGGACTTTCGAGCATCCGTCGAGAGGCGGGACACCGAAGGCGGTGTTTCCCTGCGCGCTATCGAGGAGCAGCTCGAGAAAGCCGAGCGCGCAATGTCTCCGGACGGTTAGTCGACTCACCTTTCGGATAGCGGCCTTGCTTCGAGGGGCTGCCGAAGCTAATCGCAGGTTCGCATGCTAGAAGACGGGCAGCCGCACTTTCTCGTCGTCCAAGCGCCGCGTCGGCTTCCAGTTAGTCGACGACTGACCGCACTCAGGCTCTGACCCCGCGTCTCTTCAAGTCGTAGAACGAGCAGGCTCGTGGTGCCGTGGGGGAGAGTTGGCAGAGCGGGCAGCGGTGCACCGGAATGAAACAGGCCACAGTCGAGGTATCTAGCGACTGCCATATCGCAGAGTCCACGCTGCCAACGGCGAGAAAGGCCTGCGGCGTTATCTTCCTGAACGCAAAGCAGATGAACGTTGGTTCCAGGCAAAGGGTGTCGAAAGGCTGTAGTGTTCTCAACACACCGGCGTGGGTGTTCTCAGACGCGTTCAAGCCTCCGGACGGTTTCCCGACGACTCGTTGGTGTGTCGCCACGCTTTCTCCTGTAAATGGTTCTGCAGTTTCGACGTATGTCACGACCCCGACGGCGAGACTCTCCATCCACGACGAACTTTCCGGCACGGTTCTTGCTCCACCTTCTTTACATGGACAAGACTGCCGTCACGCGGTCCCCGCCCAACAAGCTGGGCAAGTACGAGATTCGCAAGTTGCTCGGCCGGGGGAATATGGGGATGGTCTTCCTCGCGCACGATCCCGTTCTCGAGCGCGACGTAGCCATCAAGGTGATGGCGGGCTCTTCGATTAACGATGCGGAGATGCGGGAGCGGTTCGAGCGCGAGGCGAAGGCGGTCGCACGCCTCCACCATCCCAACATCGTCACGATTCACGACCTTGGTTACGATCAGCAGGGGTCACCCTTCATCGCCATGGAGCTCCTCGAGGGAACCGACCTCGAGGAGCTCGTGAAGACAAACCCTCCCTCCGTCATCCGAAGGCTCGAGATCGTCGCCCAGGTATGTCGAGGACTGCATCACGCCCACGGCGCCGGGATCGTCCATCGTGACGTCAAGCCGGCCAATATTTTCGTCACCGAAGACGGCGCAAAGATCATGGATTTCGGCGTCGCGCGCTGGATGAAGTCTTCTCAAACCCAGAGCGGGATGGTCCTCGGGACCGCCTGCTATATGTCTCCTGAGCAGATTCGTGGCGAGAAGGTTGACGGCCGTTCGGATATTTTCAGCGTTGGCATCGTCCTCTACCAGATGCTGACCAACGAGAAGCTCTTTTCCGGAGACAACATCGAGACGATCTTTTTCAAGACGCTCAGTCAAGACCCCCCCGAGCTGGTCATGCCCGATGGACGGAACCTCCCGGAGCTCCACGAGATTGTCAGCTTGGCCCTCGCCACCGGCGCCGAGGATCGCTACTCGAGCGCCGAGAAGATGTCGAAGGCCATCGAGACTTTCTTGCGAGCTCATTCAGCAGCGTTGCCCGACAAACCCGTCTTTCGCGCTCGCGACTCGGGCTCCGCGCGTGGATCCAGCGGAGGAAAAGGATCTTTACGACAACTAAGCCATGGAGCCACGCGAGCCCGTGGCACTGACGCTGCCGCGGTGCCCGATCGACAGAGCGCAGCGGTCACTCAGGCCGGTGCGGCTCAACCGGCAACGAGCGAGGCGATGCCTGCCACCGAGGTGAGGCCGGATCCGAGGAGACCGCGTACTCCCCCAACGACACGCATCCGGCCCAAGAGGATTCCCCGCCGGCCCGCTCCCAGCCGGCTGCCACGGGTGGCGGCGGCGGTCGTCCTTCTTGGCGCGGCAGTCGGCGCGTATCTTCTCGTGTTCCATCAACCCGAGAGCTCTCCACCCCTCGCGGTCGCATTGGGGTCCTCCCCCGCCCCCGTCGATCTGGAAACACGTTTCCAATTTGCCGAGGGGCTTCTCGAGAACGGACAAATCGCCCAGGCCTTCGAAGCGGTGCAAAACATCTTGGCGATTGAGTCGGAAAACCAGAGAGCTCTCGAGCTTCAGCAAGCCATCAGGAAAGCGTCAGAAGACCAAGCGACATCCGAGCTTCAACCGGCGCCACCGGTTGAAGAGCTTAGGCCCGTTCCTTCATCCACGCCGACTCCTCGTGAGCGAGCATCGACCTTCGCCGCCGACGCCGCATTGGCGCTCAGTAACGGCCAGCTCAAAGAGGCGCAGTCGCTTATTACCCGTGGCCAGCGTCTGGATCCTGACAGCCCGCGCTGGAGCGAGCTGAGCGACCAGCTCCGAGGCAGGCAAGCCGAGGAAGAGCTGAAAACCTCCGCTGCGAAATATGTCCGAGCGGGAAGGCTCTCTCTCGAGCAAGGCAACTACCAAGGAGCCATTGACGCCTACAAGAGGGCCATGGAGTACGAGCCGGAAAGCCGGGAAGCCCGAAACGGGCTCGACCAGGCCGTAGAGCTCAAACACCAGGCGGGGGCCAAGGAGCAGGTTGCCGCGGCGATGGCACGACGCTTCGTCGAGAGTAAGACCACATTTACTCCGAGCCAAACCGAAACCGAAACGGAAGAGGTTGTCGGATTCGAGATGGAAGACCGGTTCGAGGTCAATGAAACGGCCGACCCCCTTTTCCCAGCTCACATCATCATCGAGCTCAACCCAACCGACGCCAAACCGGGCGAGCCCTATGTGCTCCGCGTGAGAATCTTCAACGAGGGATATCGACCCATCGAAGTCCGAAGCCGGGAGCTGGTGAGCCGGTTCGGGAGCAAGACCACCGGCAAGGGGTCCCAGATTCCCACCCGCATCCAGCGAGTCGCCCCGCAAGCCACCGCGCTCGTTCACGAGATCACGGCTACGTGGAAGGAGGCGCAGCATCAGGGGGAGATCGCAGCAACGGTCACGCTTGCGGACGGCGGCAAATTCTCGAAGAGCATCAGCTGGTGAGCCGATGGGTCATAACTGTCCGGGATCGCCATCGCCCTCCAGACGCGCGGGTACCATGACGAAGATGGGTCTGAAAGGTCTCGTGCTCCTCGTCCTTCTCGGCTTGGGAGCGCCGGCACGAGCTCAAACGACTCCCGACATCTCCCACGACCCGCTCGATTGTACCGGCGTGGGCAAGTACCCGGTGATCGATGCAGCCATCAAGCCGGGAAGTGACGTTCGGACCGCCAAGGTCTATTTTCGCGCCGACTACCATCCGAAGTTTTACTGGGTGGAGATGGTCATCTATGAAGACAAGTTTGTCAGCATCCTGCCCAAGCCCGGCCCGGGAACGGCACGGATCATTTATTACATCGAGGCTTTGGACGTTGCCTTCAACAATACCGTTGATGTCGAGCACGACCCCGAAGTTCGAGAGAAATGCAAGGACCGCCCAGGCGCGTATTTGCCTGGCGAAGAACCGGGCATCATTGTCGGGGCCACGGAAGCTGGAGCATCAGCGCTTCCTCCCGGCTTCGAGGCCGCGGGGATCATAGGTACGATTGCCACGACCGGTGTTGTGACTTCCGGAATCGGTGGTGGAGCAGGAATCGGCACGGCCATTGCCATCGGTGCGGGCGCTGCCGGCGCAGGGGGGCTTGCCGTCGTCGCGACGGAGTCCTCGGACCCAGGAAGCCCAGAGAATTCCGACGTGGCGCCAGGTCCGACAACGCCACCTCCAACGTCAGCAGGTTCGCCCCCGCCTGCAGCACCACCAGGTTCGCCCCCGACACCAGCACCACCAGGTCCGGCACCACCGCCGCCACCGCCACCCCCGCCGCCCCCGCCGCCGCCGCCCCCGCCGCCACCACCACTGCCGGGGCCGGTGAGCGCTACTTGTGGGGCGATCACGGCTTGCTTCGAGGTTACGAAACAATCCACGTGCAACTACAAGTTCGATGCGTCATGCTCGTTCTCGACGGACGGCCCCATCCTCGAATACTCGTGGCAAATCGATAAGACCGGCGAGCTAGGGCCGGGTCAGATCGACCGGACCGGATCCAGTCCGATAGCGAACGTAAACTGGAATCCCTTAGGCGGATGCTCGGGAGAGAACATCGAGGTCCTCGTCGAGGTCAAAGACGCCTCGAATAATTGCGCGGTCACGAACGCCGGCTACTCTATCAATCTGAGAACCTCGGACAGGCGGAGGGTGCTCGAAACGTCCTTCACGAGCTTCCTGAGAATACCGCCGTACGACGGCACCGCTCGAGGTCAGGTGTTGCTCAACAACAGGCGGGTCGACTCGACCGACAGCTCGGCGCCTTTCACTCATACGTGGCGGAGTGTCGACGACAAGAACACCGTGGAGGCATACACCACCCTGCCCTTCGCCGGAGAGGGATTTTGGAAATTCGACTATTCAGCCGCCAAGAATTTCGTCGCCGGCAGCCTCATCGTCGAGCACGGGCAAGTGATCTCCCGAGACGCGCGCTCCATCGTTTTCCGACTGAGCGGCGCATCCGGCGAGCGGATCAAGTTCACCTACAGACTCGCGCCGTAACCACAAACGATTTCGTTTTGGAGCGGCCCTAGGCGCTGCCATCGTCGGCTTCCCGCGGCGCAGCATTCGCCTCCTCGGACCCCTCGAGGGCGTGCGTCAGAATCGTTCGCTTCTCGTCATCCACATCCACGAAGCGGATGCCCATCCCCTGTGGCGTTTGCCCGGATTCAGTAGATCCGCCGTGGCTCACCCTGGTCACGATTCCACTCAGCATCAACTCCTGTGCGGGATCTTCCAGATTCAGGAGCAGGCCCAGTTTGGTACCCACGTCCGGCGGTCGACGGCGAGTTCGAAGAAACACACCGTCCACGCTGATGTCGTCCGTCTCCGCCTCGATGGCAACGCCGGTTCCCGCACGGGTAAATAAGACACGTATTCGCGCGTTGATGCGCTTCGAACGGCGCCGGTTCCGGTCCGTCATCACGGTCTCCGCCTAGAAGCAGCCAGCGCCAGCGAAGGGGTGAGCTTCGACGAGCTCATGACTTCAACTCTATCACTCTGTGCGATTTGACATCGAATTGACGATATTCTATGTCCGCTTCGGGTCAAAAGCGGAAATCCAGACTGCCTGATGTATCACCGTTCGGTCGGTTCTGCCATTTTCAATGCATCGTCGATCTCTATTCCAAGATAGCGGACGGTTAGTGCGAGCAGAATTATGAAACGACTAATAATGATGTTGGCGATCGCATCGGTTGCGGCCGTGTCGCAGGCCCAACAATCGGGGCGACCCGACGTGTCGTTCATCGCCATCGACGACTTGAACGACTGGGTTGGGGTCCTCGGGGGGCATCCCCAAACGAAGACACCGAACATCGACGCTCTGGCGGCCCGGGGGATGTTGTTTGTGAATGCCCATACGCCCGGAACCTCGTGCAACCCTGCCCGCACCGCCATCCTGACCGGATTCAAGCCGGCCACGACCGGCACCTACAACAACGGTGCCGACTGGCGTACGGGTCTACCGGCCACATCTTCCCTGGTACGTGCCGCAAAAATATTTCGATATGCATCCCCTTGCGGAAGTCGAGGTGCCGCCGACCATCGAGAACGACCTAGGGGACGTTCCCGATATTGCCGAATCACATCCGAAATCTGGACGGCGACGAGAACTATGGTTGGGTCCGTGAGGAGGGTGTTTGGAAAAACGGCGTGCAAGGTTACCTCGCGAGCATCAGTTTCTGCGGATCCGCACGAGTGGAATAACCTCGCGGAAGACCCTTCGCTCGAAGACGTCAAACAACGTTTGGCCGCGGGAAAAGTTGGGGCGGGGAGCGCAACTCCATGAGCGGCTCCTTGCTTCGGGGTGCCACCGAGGCTAATCTCAGGTTCGCATGCTAGAAGAGGGGCGGCCGCACTTTCTCGTCGTTCGTTTAAGCTCCATAGGCGACCTCGTGCATACTTTGCCGGCCGTCGCCGCACTCAGGCGGCGATTCCCTGAGGCCAGGATCGACTGGATCGTCGAGACTCGTTACCGCGACGTCCTACTCGACAACCCCGACGTCGACGGTCTCATCGAGGTCGATACCCTCGGCTGGCGGCGAAAACTCCTATCCCCCCGAACCTGGACTCAGGTCCGCGAGACTATCGCAACCATTCGCGCGCGCCGCTATGACGCGGTTCTCGATCTCCAGGGCACGATCAAATCTTCGGTCTGTGCCTTTCTCGCGCGGGGCGACCGCCGCATCGGATTCACTTCGAGCCATCTCAAGGAGCGCGCGGCTTCGCTTCTATACAAAGAGCGTGTCGTACCGAACGGAACCGGTCCGCACGTCATCGATCGGCACCTCGGTCTGTTGACGGCCTTGGATATCCACTCGGACGAGCGTGCCTTTTCCATCGTCGTTCCGGCGAGCATGGTGAAGGCCACCGAGCGCAGGTTGGGAGAGTGGCATCTCGAGGCTTACGTCATCCTCAATGCTGGCGGATCCTGGGAGACGAAACTGTGGAGCTCCGAGAAATTCGGGCAGCTCGCGGCTGCCATTCAGGAGGAGTTCCAGCTACCGAGTCTCGTGATTTGGGGCCCGGGCGAGAAGTCCATGGCAGAGCGCATCGTCGATACCTCTTCAGGCGCCGCGCGGCTCGCCCCTGAGACCTCGCTTCGGGAGATGATTCCCTACATCGAGAGAGCGCGCCTGTTCGTGAGCGGCGACACCGGGCCTATGCACGTTGCGTCCGCCCGTGGGGTGCCGGTGGTGGGAATCTTCGGACCCACGGATCCGGCCCGCAACGGACCCCTCGGGACGAGAGACGAAGTCGTCTATCATGCGGAGCCGTGCGGTCCTTGCTACAAGCACCACTGTCCCGGCTTTGGGAACGTCTGCATGACCAAGATCGAGCTCGACGAGGTGCTGAGTGCCGTCCGGCGCCAATTGGCGGAAACGTGATCGATCTCGAGCGATTCCGGAACACGCCGCTCGTGAGGCAACCCTTCGAACATATCGTCGTCCCCGGTTTCATCGTTCCCGGCGCCCTGCGGTCTCTGATGGAAGATTTTCCCGAGGTGCCCCAGGCCGGAAGCTTTCCGAATAGCGAGCTCAGGCCGGGGAGAACTTTCGAGCAGCTCCTCGAAGAGCTTCGAGGGCCCACCCTCAGGAAAGCCGTGGAGGCCAAGTTCTCGCTGGATCTTTCCGGAAGACCCACGATGGTGACGGTGCGCGGGCACTCTCGCGAAAAGGACGGCCGCATCCATGCCGACAGCCGCACGAAAATTCTCACCATCCTTATTTATATGAACTCTCGGTGGACGGATCCGGGCGGACGTTTGAGGCTACTTCGTTCTCCTGGCGATCTAGAGGACTACTTCACGGAAGTCGTCCCCGAGAACGCGACTGCCGTGTTTTTTCGCTGCGTTCCCAACGCGTGGCACGGCCATACACCCTTCGCCGGTGAGCGCCGCGCTATCCAGCTCAACTGGGTCACGGACGAAGGCGTCGTGAGACGCGAGCAAGCACGTCATCGGCTCTCCGCCCGCCTGAAGCGTTTTTTGCCCATCTAGCGGCGCAGCGAGTACCGAACAGCTTCCCAGGATTCGAGTCGCCCTGTAGAATGAGAAGCAGGTTCCCTACCTTTCAAATCCGACTCAACACCCTTGATTCCTAGGAGGCCCTAGATGGTGGGTTTTCTCTTCGGCCTGGTGGCCGGCCTGGCGATGTATCTCGCCGTTCGGGTTCTGCTGATCGGTTGGTTCACGATTCAACAGAACGAGCGCGCGGTGATCACGAGCTTCGGTCGCGCGCAGCGCATCGAGTCGAGAACGACTCTGGATTCGCCCATAGCGGAGCATCTGAGTGAGGAGCACCGGGCCCGCTATCACTACCCGCAGGTGCGTGTGATCGGGCCGGGCGGTCCCTACTTCAAGTGGCCCTGGCAGCGGGTCCATCGGGTCAACGTCGCCATTCAAACGGTCAATACTGCCTACGACCCCGACGCGCCGACCGCCAACTACAACAACACGATGCTGGACGCAGTGACGAAGGACCAGCTCAACATCGGCATCCGGGGCCAGCTCCGGTTCAAGGTCAGCGAGAAGAACCTTTACGCCTATCTGTTCGGGGTACGCCAGCCGATCGCACATGTCATGGGCTACTTCGTCTCGATCCTGAGAGAGCGGATCGCAACGTTCCGCGCTCCGGAGGGCGGGACTGCCGAGTCCCTCACGGGGGTCGTCGATGCTGAATCCGTTGCGATCGAAGGAATCTCCATCAACGATCTCCGCAAGAACTTGAATCAGGTGAATCTGGACATGGATCGGGAGTGCCTTTCCTCGGCGGCGCGATACGGCGTGGTACTCGACGCCTCCTTGATTACGGGCATGGACCCTCCGGACGAAATCGAGTCCGCCCTTGCCGCGATCAACACCGCTCACAACGGAGTATCCGCCGAGATCAGCATCGCACGTGCCCTCGCCGATCAGAAGATCGAGCAGTCCAAGCGGGCGGTGGAGATCGAGACCATGCGCGCGGAAGCGGAGGTCCAACCCTTGCTGCGGCTGGCCGAGCAGCTCGGCCAGCTCCGGGAAAGCGGCGGAGCTGCGCTCGCGGCCTATCTCAGGAAAATCGAGCTCGACCTGCTGCCCCGCGCAAAGCGCATCATCGGGGAGGTGCGCTCGTGATTTTCTTTTCGACGATGCTCTTCGTCTTCGTCTCCGCCTTCTTCGGCGTCCCGATCGTTCTCGGATTCGCTCGTCTGTTCTGCGTCTATACCTCCGTTCAGGAGTGTGAGGCGAAGGTCTACGTCTTGTTCGGCAAAGTGCTCGGCGTGCTCGACGAACCCGGCCTTTACGTGCCAGCACTCACCCTGGGATGGAAGGTCATGTTGACTCGTTTCTTCGGCCGGGTTCACAAGGTCGACTTGAGACTCGATCAAACCTATCTTCGCAGCCAGCCAGTCAATACGGAAGAAGGCACACCGATGGGGATTGGCGTTTGGTATGAGATGCGGGTAACGGGTCCTGTCGCGATCCTCTTCGAGAACACCGATCCCGCCGGCTCGCTACGCGCCAATGTCGCCAATGCTGCGGTGCGGGGTCTGAGCAATCTTCCTCTGGAAGAAATGCTCGAGGATCGGCACAGCATGAGCCGGTCGGTGCGGGAAGAGGTCTCCCCTAAGGCACTGGCCTGGGGCTACGAAATCGGCTCGGTCTATATTCGTAAAGTCCACTTTCGGGATCGCGGCATGATCGAACAGATCGAGCACAAGGTCGTCAATCGCCTGCGCCAGGTGACCTCGGCTATCCGCCAGGCGGGCGAGAACCAAGTCAACGTCATCGAGAGCGCGGCCGAGAAAGAAGCGGCGGTCGAGTTCGCGCGGGCGGCGGCGGTGAGGCCACAGCTGGTCGGCGAGGCGTTTCGCAAGATGGCCGAGCAACCCGACGTCGTCCGGGCGGTGTTGCGGGTTCTCGAAGTCGGGAAGCTCCTGGAGTCCGAGGGCGAGCTGACGCTGATGCCAGGCGGGGAGAACCCGCTCTTGAAAGATCTGTTGGCGTCGCGTCCGTAAGCCCAGCCGAAGAATCAACGGGCCCCGTGACTCGGACGGACCCAGCTCAACTGAACGCCTGCGCCGCCCGGAACGAGCAAGGGCGCGAGGGCGAAACGCTCGTTGACGAGCTCGAGGGTTACGGTACGTCCGGCCATGATGCCGAGCGCGGCGCCAAAGACGACGTCGCTCAGGTAGTGCCGGCCTTCATTCAACCGGGAGGTAGCGACATAGCCCGCAAAGGCATAGGCGGGAATTCCGACGCTCCATCCGTATCGACGCTGGAGCACGGTCGCCGTCGCGAAGGATGCTGACGTGTGACCCGAGGGGAACGACGTCTGGCTCGAGCCGTCGGGCCGCTCTCGGGCGACGGCGACTTTGAGACCGAAGGTAATGGCACCGGCAACGACCTGGGCCCGCACGAGATCTCGCCCCAAGTCTTCGACGCCTGGACGAGATACGAGCTTGCCCAAACCGAACGTCGTCGCCGCGATCGCGGCCTGGGCGTACCCGCTGCCGGCGATCTCTCCGGTCTCGAAAACGACGTCGAGCGTGCCGCCTCCGTTGAGCTCCGAATTCAGCTGGCTTTCGGCCACTTGATCGTCGAAGTGACTCGCGCCCCACGCCGCTCCGAGGCCGATGCCGACGACCACGAGGTTTTCTTTCGAAGTGAAGACGTTCTTGAAGTCCGTTCCGATCTGACGCCCGAGGTTGGGAGGCGATGGCGCGTCTTTTCCCGAGCTCCGCTCGACCGGGATCGGGCCGTGGAAGCCGGTACGAGGAACGAAAAACGGGTCGAGCCGTTCCTCACCCATGAGCGGGCAGGTTCCCCACAGCAACAAGATACCGGCGAGGGCTCCGACTCGCACGTTCATGGTTCAGCGTCCGGAAAATGCACCGTGAACTCCGCGCCTTCGCCCTCTCGGCTCTCGACCGTCACATGGGCGCCGTGGAGTTCGGCGAGCCGCCGGGTGATCGAAAGCCCGAGACCGTGCCGTTCGCTGCGGCGGCTCCTGGAAGAATCCGCGCGATAAAAGCGATCGAAGATTCGATCGAGCGCTACTTCGGGTATCCCCTCACCGGTGTCGGTGACTCGCAGGCGTACCGCCCCACCCTCGCGCTCGAGCGAGAGCGAGATCGAGCCCGCCCGCGTATGTGCCAAGGCGTTCTCGACAAGAGTTCCGAGCATGCGCCGAAGCGCGGCATCGTTGCCCTCGACCACGACGTTTGCGCGAGGTAGTCGAAGCTCGAACGACAGTCCTTTTCGCTCCGCCTCGCTCCGGTACTGAGTATGGACTTCCGAGACGAGTTGCCCGAGATCAACAGGCGTCATCGGAATCTTCTCGCTCTCGCCTCCTCGGGAGAGGGTCAAGAGTATTTCGATGAGATCGCTCAATCGTTCGGATTCGTGCTGAATATCTGTCAGGTCCGAGCGATAGCCTTCTTCCGTTCTTCCGTAGCGTAGAGCGAGCTCCGCCGTCGTACGGACGACCGAGATTGGCGTTCGCAGCTCGTGAGACGCATCGGCGCTGAACTGTTCGATCTTGGAGACCGAAATCTCGATCCGCTCGAGCATCGCGTTGACCGTCGTTGCCAAACGTTCGAGTGCATCGCCCGTGCCGTAGGATGGAATCCGTTGCGAAAGATTGCCGACGGTGATCTTGGCAGCTGTTTCCGCAATCTCGTCGACCGGGCGAAGCGCTGCGTGCGCGATGTAGAAACCCCCGCCGCAAGACAGCAGGAGAACGATCGGCGTGACAACAACGAGCAAAGTGACGATACGGTGGAGAGTGTCGTTGATACCTTCGAGAGAGCTCGCCAGCAAAATGTCGAAGTGTCTCCCGACAATCGAGATGTCTCGCACGAGCACGCGGTACGGCGTCGATCCTGACACAGCCGTATCGAGCGATGGCTCCCCGCGACCTTCTCGCCAGTGCATCGCCGGCTCCTGGCCATCTGTCGGGAAGACCTGTTCCCCGTCTTCATTTCGAATCTGAGCGAGATTCCCTTCGGGAAGCCCCATGACGAATTCGACTAGCTCTTCTTCGATCTCTTCAGCGATTTCGTCGGGGTCTTCCTCATCGTCCTCCTCCAGCTCTGCCGTGACGGTAGCCACGAGACGGTCGCCCCTCTCGAGAAGTTGATGGTCGATCGAAGCTTGTAAGGAATAACTCACGACGCTCCACAACACGATCCCAAGGACGAGAAAGCCGAGGAAGAGCACTAGGGCGTACCAGGCTGTCAACCGGAGCTCGATGGAACGCCACAGGCTCACGGGTCACCTTCGTTTACGCAAAAGCCGACACCCCGGATGGTATGGATGAGCGACGCCTCCGCGGGGCCATCGACCTTCCGTCGCAACGTGCCGACGAAGACGTCGACGGTGTTGTGCTCGACGTCGCTCGCGTGTCCCCACACCCCTTCGATGAGGGTGTCCCGGGTGAGCACCTGTCCGGCGCGCCGCATCAAAAGCTGCAGGAGTTGAAATTCCCGCGGCGTGAGCTCGACCTTGCGACTCCCGCGCACCACCTGATGGGAGGCGGGGTCGAGCGTCAGGTCAGACACGCTCAGCGTCGTTCCGCGAGGCACGGGAGCCCGTCGAGAGAGAGCACGAATCCGCGCAAGAAGCTCGTCGAATGAGAAAGGCTTGGTCAAGTAGTCGTCGGAGCCGGCGTCGAGGCCGGTCACGATGTCCTTGAAGGCGTCCCGCGCTGTCAACATGAGAATGGGTGTTTCGAAGCCCTTGTCGCGAAGCCGTTGGGCGAGCTCGAACCCATCCATTACCGGCATCATGACGTCGAGAATCACGAGGTCGAACGCGCGTGACATTGCGAAGTCGAGCCCCTCTGCACCGTCTGCCGTGAGGGTCGCGACATGGCCTTCCCTCTCGAGGCCTCGCTTCAAGAGGGACGCCATGCGCTCGTCGTCCTCCACGATCAGGATTTCCACTCGCTCAGTTTAGGCGAGAACTCTGAAGGAATGCTGAAACTTGGCACTCAGCGTCCCGCGACGTCCAGCCAACGGGTACGCCGCTTCATGCACCGCAAGGCCACATAGGTGAGGCCGCAGATGGTCACCAACGTCGTCCAGGCCGCGCCGAGTCCGAGGCGACCTTGCGCACTCGAATTCGCCATCGTCTCGAGCAACGCAAACGACGCGATCACCCCGAACCAGCTCGAGCACTCCCTTCGAAGAACGGTCCGAAGCGAGAACGGCAACGAGGGTCGACGGAAGAGCCGAGGGTTGGGCAGGAACGCGGGTGTGGTTCGTGCCCAGTGAAGGTAACGCTCGCCGAACTTGCTCCGAAGAAACTCCTCCTCCGCATACATGATCCGCTCGTAGTAGATCCAGAACGCGGCCGCAACCAGCAGCAGTAGCCACGCGCTTCGCGGTACGAGCGCTACACCCAGCCAGATGAGAAAATTGCCGAGGTACAGTGGGTGACGGACCATCGAATAGGCGCCATCCGTGTTGAGCGTTTCGCAGATTTGAGATCGAGTGTTGCGCCCCGACGTGCCTTGCGGCACGTGGCCGGCGACGTAGGCCCTCACACCGAGACCGGCGAGGGCGACCACGAGACACAACGTTTCCCAGGGAAGGCTGTCGGGATACCGCGCGCCACCGTTCGTGACGTGACGCATCTGGGACAGGACGAGGACCAGGGCACCTAGCGGAAAATAACTCCAACGGGTAAGCCACCGCCTCCGGCGGTGTGACTCGAATAGGCTCTGCCGTTCCGGCGTGTGGTAGACGATCTCCTTTCAATGAACCGGGAAGTTCAAAAGAAAGGAGATCGACATGCGAGAATGGCAGAGCCAGTCGCACGTGAAATGGTACTGCAGATACCACGTTGTGTTCAGCCCCAAGTATCGAAAGAAGGCGATATTCGGGAGTTTGAGAAAAGGGGTCGGGAAAATCCTGAGGGAACTTTGCGAACAGGCGAGAATCGAATTGGTGGAGGGGCACGCGATGTCGGACCACGTTCACCTGTGTCTGAGTATTCCCCCGAAGTACAGCGTGGCGAACACGATAGGGTTCCTGAAAGGCAAGTCTGCGATACGAATCCACCGGGAGTACTTGGAGAGGAAGAGGAACTTCACGGGATTTCATTTTTGGGCACGTGGGTACTGTGTCAGCACGGTGGGTCTCGACGAGGCAGTCATCCGGGAGTACATCCGAAACCAGGAGGCGGAGGAAAAACGTCAAGAGCAGCTAAACCTCAGGGGGCTTTAGCCCCCTTCCGCACGATGGAGGCCCCTTCGAGGGGCCTTCATCAAACCACCCGCTATGCGGGTGGTAGTTGATTGCGCCAGCGGAACAGGAACGTTCCCGCCCCGGTCAGCTCCTCTCGCAGCGCCATGGCAGCCGATACTAGGTGACCGATCTGAAGATTCTCTGAGGACGGTCTGCGCCAAGATCCCAATAGACTCGGAGGCACCGCGGTCGCGACCGCCATCGATCTAGCGATAGTCGATGCGCGTGTAGCGGGATGCGATGAAGCGCTTCACCTGGGGTCTTATCTCGTCGCCCTCGAGCGTCGCCTCCTCTAGGTCGGTGGTGCGAAGAGGATTTTGCCGGCCATGACTGGCTTCATCGTCGCGGTTTTGATCGTGTTCACGAGGGTCGTGAACTTGGTGGCTTGTTCCTGAGTCAGCTCTTCGGTCGTGAATAGAATCATCACCATGGATGTACCGTTGAGATAGCGTCCGCCCAAGGCCAGCACCGTCCGGACGTTGTTCTCGTCGACGAAAACTTGGTCCGGGACGGCTTTCAGCCCGTCACTCGTGAGCTCCGTGCGTGCGTCTTCTACCATGAGGAGGTAGGACATCTTGCCCATCGTCTCGGTTAATATCAGAGTCTCCTGTCGCTTCAGCCACGGCACGTCGTTCATCGCGGCACCGAGCACGCGGCCGACGAGCGGTATGCGCTCGAGGAAGCCCGAATCGAGCAACGGAACCGCGAGGCGCCCGCGTGAGTTGGCCGGATCGTTCCACGCGGGTTTCGCGCCTCGACTCGCGGCTAGAACTATGACAATGGTGTCGTCCGCCAACACTTGGCCAACGTTACGTTCCACGGCAACGCGACGCGTGAATTGTTTCTCTCGCTCAGGAAGGAATGCGAAAGGGACGGTAACGTACACCCGGCCGAGGACGAGAGCTCCGGCAAATTCCTCATAGAGCCGATTCAAGCAAGCCTGTGCGGCCTCTCGGAATGTCGGACACGGGCTCACGAGCGTCTGGAGCTCCTTTCGAAGTCCACTTAGCTGTGCAAGCGAATAGTCTCTGAATGCGGGCACGAAGTGCTTTACCCTGAGGGATGTCCTTCGTTATACATAATACAATGGCGGTTGCCCTCTCAATTCGTATCTAGTCTAGCGATAAACGATGCGCGTGTAGCGGGATGCGACGAGGCGGTTCATCGCGGAGTAGCCGAGCCGAAATCGAACCGTATCGCCGACCGCGAGGGGCTCGGTGAAACGGACGACCATGTGGTCGCTCGACGCGCGGACGAGCTCGAGCCCGGGCTGGGTGGGATAGAGATACTTCATCGGCGCGTCCAGGTGGCCGAGCGAGAGCAGTGCCTCTGGTCGAGTCTTCTTGACTTCGATGACCTCCGTCTCGAGGAGGAACGTGTCGCGCTCCCAGCCCTCGATCTCGCGAGGACCGTGCGACGTGAAAATACCAAGGAGCGGCGCGGTACCGAGGCGCAGGTGGTTCACTTGCTCGGGGAGCGTCCCGTCGAGCACGAGCTCGAGGACGTTGGAGGTTCCACCCGAAAGCACGCGAAGCGGCACGTCGATACCTCGCGCGAGGCTCACGAACGAATCGAAGGCCACCCGTTGCTCCGCCGCGGTGCTCGCGAAATCGAAGTAGAGCCCGAGCCCGTCGAGCTCGAGGCTGTCGAGCTTTGCGACTTCGCTGCAAGCTTGGGGAACGTTGTCGGGGTGCAACCCCTCGCGACCGGTATCGAGATCGACCATCACCACGACTCGATGCGTGCTGCCTCTACGGCGAGACTCCTCGGACAGGAGCCGGACGACATCGAGGTCGCTCTGGAGACTCCCGTCCGCCATTGCGACGCAGCCGGGAACATCCCTGGGACTGGGCGAGCGCAGAAGCCAAAGGGGCACGCCGAGTCCCGCCATGCGGAGCGAGCTCAAGTTGTCGAGTCGGGCATCACCCAGGGCCGTCGCACCGCCCTCCACGAGGACCCGCGCCACTTCGACGTCGCCGCAGACGCCCTTCGTGACGCCCATGACCTCGATGCCCCGGCCGCGGCACGCCTCCATCATGCGATCGGTGTTCGACCGAATACGCTTGAGATCGATGGTGAGCCGAGGGAACATCCAGTAATTAAAGTTGAGGTCGACGTTCGAGCTCCCAGAGCTTGGCGACCTTGCTGAAGGAGTAGAACGCGCCCAAGGTGGCCATGATCACACCCGTTTTGCCGTCGAGAAAGCCGCCTTTGAGCACGAGATCACGAAGCACCGACATGGGCAGGACGAGAAGAAGCTGCACGAGGCTCGCTCGCTTGCCAGAGCGAAACATCTCCTCGGCGGCGACAGTGGCGTAGTCGTCGTTCTTCTTGACTCGGTGGGCGACGGACTCGGTCGTATAGTGATGAATTTCTCCATCGAGTCTCTCAACCGGCCCGTCGATCAGAACCCGCTCGTGGACGCGATGCTCCGAAAAGCGGCCCTTGTTCTTCAGAAACAAACGGTCCACGAACGACGGCCGTCCGTGTCCGAAACGAATGCGAGCACCGCAAAAGTAGTTGACGCGCCGGAGTGAATATCCAGAAACGTTCCCTCGAGTCGTCGCGACGCGACGAATCTCGTCGGCGAGCTTTGCGTCCACGACCTCGTCAGCGTCCAGGAAGAGGATCCACTCGCCCTCGGCATTGGAAAGAGCGTAGCTCTTCTGATGGCCGAAGCCCTTCCAATCGGTCTGGAGGAGGACCCGCGCACCCATTTTCTGGGCGATTTCGCGGGTCGCGTCCGTCGAGCCGGAGTCGACGACGAGAATGGCGTCGGCGAAGGAGACCGCCGCGAGGGTTCGCTCGAGAAGATGGGCGGCGTCGTGAGTGATGAGAACGACCTCGAGCTGCGGCTTCTCGGGGGACATGCGCCGTATAATAGCCGACCTATGGACTATCGGTCTGCAGGCGTCGACATCGACGCCGCGACAAGGGCGCTTTCGAAGGTGAGGGAGCTCGCTCGCTCGACCTATCGGCCCGGGGTGCTCTCGGATATCGGGAGCTTCGGAGGCCTGTTCCGGCTCGATACCGAGCGATATCGCAAGCCGGTGCTCGTCGCCAGCACCGACGGGATCGGGACCAAGCTCAAGATCGCCTTCGCGACGGGTCGACACGATACCGTGGGCTACGATCTCGTCTCCCACTGCGTCAACGACATCCTCGTCCAGGGTGCGCGGCCACTGTTCTTCCTCGACTATCTCGCCATGGGTAAGCTCGACGGCGACGTAGCGGCGGCGGTGATCTCGGGCATGGCGGAGGCCTGTCGCGAGTTCGGGCTCGCGCTCCTCGGTGGCGAGACGGCCGAGATGCCGGGCTTCTACCGATCGGGCGAGTACGACGTGGCCGGCACGATTCTCGGGATCGTCGAGGAGGAGCGCATTCTCGACGGCCGTGCGGTCCGATCGGGCGACAAACTGCTGGCCCTCGACTCCTGGGGGCTACACACCAACGGCTACTCCCTCGCCAGGAAGATCTTCCAGAAAGCGAAGCTGGCACCCAACGATCGCGTCGAGGAGCTGGGCGCCACTGTCGCAGACGCTCTCTTGGCGAGGCACCGCTGCTATCTTCCGGATCTCGAGCCCCTGCTCGACAAAGGCGTTCTGCACGCTCTCGCTCACATCACCGGGGGTGGGCTAACCGACAACATTCCGCGCGTCCTTCCCGAGGGCGTGTCCGCGCGCATCGACCTCGATGCGATCGAGATGCCGTCGCTGTTTCGCTATCTGATGGACCGGGGGAATGTCGCGGAATCGGAGATGCTCAGGACTTTCAACGTCGGCGTCGGCATGGTGGTGATCGTGAGCTCCGATGACGTGAATGAAATTCCAGACGCGCGCGTCATCGGTGACATCGTCGCCTCCGACGAGGGCGTCGTCTACGAGGGGTCGCTGTGAGCGAGGAAGGCAGAACCCTGGGGGTTCTGATATCGGGTCGGGGCTCCAACCTTCAGGCCTTATTGGATGCCACCGGGCAAGGTCGTTTGAACGCAAGGGTCGGCGTGGTCATTAGTAACAAGGTGGGCGCGCCCGGTTTGGAGCGTGCGCGGAAGGCGGACGTGCCCACCGTCGTTCTCTCGCACGAGGACTTCGTTTCGCGGGAGAGCTTCGACACCGCCGTGCTCGAGGCTTTGCGAAGGTATCTCGTCGACGTCGTTTGCCTCGCTGGTTTCATGCGGATTCTCTCTCCCGTGCTCGTGCGCGCCTATCCCCATCGGATTCTCAATATCCACCCGTCGCTACTACCTGCATTCGTGGGACTGGACGTGCAACGACAGGCGATCGAGCACGGCGTCAAAGTCAGTGGCGTGACCGTGCACCTCGTCGACGAGAAGCTCGACCACGGGCCCATTCTCTTACAGCGCACCGTCCCCGTGCGAGAGGACGATGATGCAGAAGCGCTTTCGGCACGCATTCTCGAGCAGGAGCACCAGGCTTATCCGGAGGCGATCGGGCTTCTCTTGGACGGCAAAGTCACTTTCGAGGGTCGGAGGGCCAGAATCGCCACGTGACCATGAGCATCGAGGAACAGATCGCTTACCTGACGAAGGGCGCCGTCGACGTCGTGCCGCTCGAGGAGCTGAGAAAGAAGCTCGAGCTGTCCCAGGAGACGGGTAAGGTTCTCAAGGTCAAAGTCGGCTTCGACCCCTCCGCGCCTGACATCCATCTCGGCCATACCGTGCTAATGCGAACAATGAAGCATTTCCAGGATCTCGGCCACGACGTCGTATTCCTTATTGGAGACTTCACCGGCCTCATCGGCGATCCGAGCGGCAAGTCGAAAACGCGGCCGCAGCTCACTCGGGAGGAGATCGATAACAACGCAGAAACCTACAAGGAGCAGGTCTTCAAGATCCTCGACCCGGACAAGACCATCGTCGATTTCAACAGCCGCTGGCTAGGGGCGCTTGGCAGTGAGGGCTTCCTTCGTCTCGCTTCACGCTACACCGTCGCCCGCATGCTCGAGCGCGACGACTTCAAAAAGAGATTTCAATCCGAGCTGCCGATATCCATTCACGAGCTCCTGTACCCGCTCGCCCAGGCCTACGACTCTGTCGCGCTGAAGGCGGACTTCGAGCTCGGCGGCACGGACCAACTCTTCAACCTCCTCGTGGGCCGCGACATCATGAGGGAGTACGGCCTCGAGCCCCAGGTCGTGCTCACGACCCCTTTGCTCGAGGGCCTCGACGGCGTGGAGAAGATGTCGAAGAGCTTGAACAACTACGTCGGCGTCACCGAGGCGCCGGAGGAGATGTTCGGAAAGCTGATGTCCGTCTCCGACGAGCTCATGTGGAAGTACTACGAGCTCTTGACGGACCTGAGTGTGAGGGAGATCGAAGCGCTCAAAGCGAAGGGCGACCCCATGAGCGCCAAGATGGACCTCGCCAAACGCATCATCGCGGATTTCCATCCGGCGGAAGCTGCCGACGAGGCGCAAAGGCACTTCGATGCCGTCATCCGTCAAAAAGGGCTGCCGGAGGAGATCCCCGAGCATCATGTGGCGGCCGGAAAGCTTCAGCTTTCGCAAGTCCTGGTCGACGGCAAGCTGGCCCCATCGAGGAGCGAAGCGAGGCGACTCATCAACCAGGGTGCCGTCTCCATCGACGGCGACCGTGCAGCCGAAGACAAAGAGCTCGCGCTCGAGGGCTCGGGAAGCGTCGTTCTCAAGGT